>JBLHMA010000316.1:0-6741 GCA_047621545.1 Cognaticolwellia sp.
TGCAAGCTACGCGCAGCCCTCACCTGTGTCGATTGTGAAATAATGAACATCAGCTGACAGGAATTCGCCCATATGGACCTCGCCTTGCCAGACACCCTTGAGCTGCAGGCCCTAGTTGCCGTGGTTGACGCCGGGTCTCTCTCCGCCGGAGCACGGGTGCTCAGCGTCCCCCGCGCCACCCTCTCCCGCCGCTTGGGCCGACTCGAGGAGCGCCTTGGGGTACGCCTGTTGCACCGGAACACCCGGTCCCTGCGCATGAGCCCAGCCGGAACCGAGCTCTACCGCCACGCCCGGGGGATTCTGAGCGCCCTCAAAGACGCCGCACAGGCCGTGCAGCCCCGGGACGCCGAGCCCAGAGGGCTACTTCGTGTCTCAGTCCCCCCCCTGAATGGCGCGACTTTGAGAAGGATGTTGCTGGCCTTTGCAAGGGAATATCCCAAGGTCCAGCTGGAGGTCATCGCCACCACCGCCCACCAGGATCTGCAGCAGAACCAGATCGATGTGGCCTGGCGCGCAGGGCCCACACTGGATCCGGGACTGGTCGCTCGGCGCCTGCACAGCACCCGGATCCAGGCCGTCGCCAGCCCCAAGTACCTGCAGTTCAGTGGCAGTCCTACGCGCCTTGAAGACCTGGCTGAGCACCGCTGCATCGTGGGTTTTGCTCGGGGGGAGCGGCCCCGTACTGCTTGGCCAACCCTGGACGGCGGCTCGGTCCGGGTCAGCCCTGCTCTGGCCTTCAATGACCTGATCCTCTCCTACGAGGCCACCTTGGCCGGCTTGGGAATCGCGCTCTTGCCCGCCGCCGTGGCCCAGCGCGCCATCGACAAAGGTCAGCTGCAAGCGGTGCTCCCCGAGCACATCGGCACCGAGTCACAAATCTCCCTGGTCTTCGCAGAGCGCAACTTGATGAAGCCAGCCCTAAGGGCCTTCCTGGACCATGCCGTCGCCTGGTCTAAAGACATGCACCTGGGGGAGATTTTCAAGGACCTGGACGTGGCTGACTGACCACAAGTCAGGTACTTTAAGCAAGCCCTACCGGGCGATGGAGGACCGATGCTCTGGCTCTTGCTGGCCTGTACCCCAGAAGAATCTACCGAGCCTGCCCCGGAGCGCAGCACGCCACAGGACTGGGGTCCCTACGCGGTGGGCGTGGACACCCAGTGGTACACCGATGCGCGCGGCAAAGAGATGCTGGTCGACATCTGGTACCCGGCGGTAGACGGCGGGGAGGAGCTGCACAACTACGACCCCTTTGTGCTCAAGGTACGGGGCCTCAACGACGCCCAGCCCGACACCCGCGGCGGCCCTTATCCCTTGATAGCCTTTACTCATGGCTTGGGTGGCATCCGCTTCCAGTCGGCCAGCCTCACAGAGTTCTGGGCCAGCCATGGCTTTGTGGTGGTGGCGCCGGACCACGTGAACAACACCCTGCTGGACCTGGACGAGACCCTGCTCGGAGTCGTGGCGCTGGAGCGCCCTGGCGATGTCAGCTCCGCCATTGACTTTGTCCACGACCACGAGCGTTTTGGCCTTCTGGTTGCCCCGGACGCCCCCATTGGGGTGGCCGGTCACTCCTTTGGCGCAGTGACCTCGCTGACCGTGGGCGGAGCAGAGATCGACGTAGAGCAGGCGGTGGCCTACTGTCAGACCCACGATGGGGACGGCTGCAGCTTCTTTAAGGAAGATCTGACCATCGAGGGAGCCATCGTCGGGGATCCGGATCCCAGAGTGGTCGCACTGGCCTCGTTGGCACCAGGGGCTTGGTTCTTGTTTGGGCCAGACGGCGAGAACCTCCAGAACACCGTGCCCGCGCTTATGATCGGTGCAACCCAAGACACCGTGCTGGAGTACGAGACCGAGTTCCTGCCCACCTCTGAGCGCATCGCCTCTCCCAAGCGGGTTGTCACTCTGACCGACGCCGGCCACTGGGGATTCTCCGACATGTGCGCGCTCGTGCCCGTATTCGAGGACTGCCAAGGCGAGGAGAGCGGGTACATGGACCCAGTCCGCACCATGTCGCTGACCCAGTTTGCGACCACCATGCACCTGGGCTGGTACCTGACGGGGGATGCCGCGTACGCGCCTGAGCTGTGGGAGCAGTGGACTGGAGAGGACTTCCAGGTCGTCAGCAGCGAGTAGCCTCTGAGTCTCGGCGCTGGGCCGGCGCTACTTCGCCCCACCCGCAACCGTCTGATACGGAAACAGCCTCTGCCCGCCATTGCGGGGGTCGTCTCGGGCCGCGTCCATCACGCCGATCAGGCTATTGTAGGGCACCCGACCGTCAGGCACGAGGATCAGGTCCTCGGTGTAGGGGTGCTCGTCTTTGACCAAAGCCAACACCCGCGTCAGCTCGAGGTAGTCGTAGCTGTCGTCGTTCACGCAGCTGCCCGTAGTGCAAGCGATGAAGAAGCCCTGCTCGTCTTCCTTTAGGACCCCCTCGGTCCCATGGATGTACAGCCCCGTCTTGGTGACGGCCACGCTCACGTTCAGCCGGTGTGGGTCGATCTCCTCTCCGCAGTCGCTCGAACAGATGGCCGGCAGGGTGGTGTCCACGACCGCCAGCTCTACGAAGGTGGCTCCCAGCAACAAGAAGGGAATCAGGATCGAGACCAGGTTCATGATGGGAACCAAGTCCAGGTTGGCGGACTCAGACTCGCGGCGCTCCATGGCGGCTCCGGGCGTGGGGGGCTCAGAGGTGGACCGCACGGAGCAGGGTGGGTTCCCACATTTTGGTCATTGACCCAGGTTTGACGGTCAGGAGGCCTGGGCCCTTAGCGCCTCAAGCTGGTCCTGTAGCCCTTCAATCTCCTTGGTGAGTTCAGCGAACTCACGCAGCTTGCCGTTGCGCTGTAGCTGCATCGCTTCCTCTTCCTTGGCGGAGATCTCCTTGCGGATCTTCTTGATGGGGTCGCTCTTGAACCAGCCGAACATGGTGTCTCCTAGGTGTGACACACATAGGCAACCAGCAGTGAGAAGGATGCGAGTACTTCCGTTCTTGAACCTGCCACCAATCCTGCTATTCTCAAGTTCAAGATGGGTTTGTGTATGCCTGATCATTCTTATCGCAGTGCAGACACCCCCAGCACAGCGCCCGCTCAGACTGAGACATCCGGCCCGAGTACGGCCCCCCAGCGGATTCATGGCGGCGCGCCCTACACCGTGCAGCCTGGGGACACCCTCTGGAGCATCGCGGCGGCCCACTACGGCCAGGGCAGTCAGTGGCCAGAGATCATGCAGGCCAATCCCGAATCCTGCCACCGTGGCGGACACCTCATCTTAATTGGCGACACCCTCCAGCTCCCTCCGCTCACACTTCCCGAGCGCTCAGAAGAGACTCCCAGCGCGAACTCTCCAAGCGGGGGGAGTCAGGAAGCGGAGCCCATCCTAGAGATCTGCACCGTGCACGGCAACTTCACGGTCTACCCCGATGGCGTACCACTGCCTCCCGCCCCCGAGGACATTGAGGTGCTCTCAGAGTCCGACTACGCCCTGGTCATAGCCGAGCGCGAGGCGGCAACGGAGGCCCTGCGCGCCCAGACCGAAGAGGACGTGGCCAAGCTGCTCTCCTACTCCTGGAACGACTGGGCGGTCACCGACGCCGACGCCATCAACGCTCTGGCCTTGTTGGGTACTCTGCCATTGGCGCAGGTGCAGATCGCTGTGGCCAACATCTCCGACATCGGCAGACTCTTGGACAACCTGCCTGCCCAAGCCCGCACCGGACCAGCCTTTAGCAAGCTGCTCATTGCCTTAGGACCGGAGCAGGCCACCGCCCATATCGCCAGCCTGCTCTCTACTGGCGCTCTCGACTGGGCCGTCACGGACGGAGACGCACGCCACGTCATGTCGGTGCTCTCCAGCCTAGACAGCGAGACCCGCGCAGCAGTCTTGGACGGCCTAAGCCCCGATCAGCAGCTGACTTTCGTGAGCAACCTGCCTGGGCAGGGACAATCGCTCAGCGGCGGGGACCAAGCCATTCTCCGCGCGATGTTCTACGCCACCGACGACGCCAACCTGGAGCTGCTCGTCGCGCTCTTCTCCAAGCGCTTTGGTCTGGACACCAAGGGCGAGGACGGCTTTGAGTGGGACGCTGCGACCCTGCGTCGCAGCTGGGAGGTCATCGAAGTGTTGCCCGCCTCTCACGTGGAGTCCAACCCGGACCTGATGGCCTGGATCCGCTACGGCGACACCGGCAACGGCGGCTGGTACCGGGCCAGCGAAGAAGCGGGCGGCTTCAACATCGATCCGGCCAAGCTGGACAGCAGAAACTCAGCAGCAGACCAAGCCGAGGACCTGGACGGCGACGGGGTCATGGACACCGCAGCTGACCCGCTCTACGACGTAGTGCGCTTCAACAAGGTCGTTCGCCACGAGGTGGGCCATGCGGTGGACGACCGCATCGGCGGCTCGGATCGCTACTGCATCGGCAACGCTGCAGGCGGCAACTGGTCCGAGTACGGAAGCGCTGTGGCGACCGTGGTCAGCGAGATGGTCGCAGCGAGCGGCGGCGGAATAGACGCGTTGGATGCAGGCCCCAAGGCCGCGGTCCTCCAAGTTATCGTGGACGCAGCCGCGGCCGGCAACGCCGACGATCTATCCACCACCCTGGAGGCTCTATCGGAGTGGGCCACCTTGAGTGGGGACGCCCAGATGGGCATCGCCACCGACCCGGTGATCTCCGCCCTGCGGATTGCCCTAAACAGCCCCTGGTACAACGACCCCGATGGCGGGCTGGCTTTAGGGGGGCGGGTCTTTCAGCGCAGCTACAGCAGCAGCTGGACCTCCTACGCCCAGTCGGCCCGGGCCAAAAAAGTGAGCACCTACCAGTTCCGCGCCCCTGGAGAGTGGTTCGCCGAGGCCTACGCCACCTACTACCAACCCAACAGCGACGGCAACGCCGACGGCAGCCAACTGGCCGGTGTCGATGCCGCCACCAAAGCCTGGTTCGATACAAACGTGCACACCGATCTAAACGCGACCCCATGAGCCTGCTCTACCTCCTATCATGCACATCGACTTGGGAGAGCCAAGTCAGCCGGGAGCTGGCCCGGCAGTGGGAAGGGCCCACCCAGGTCGTCCAGTTCCCCGAGCGGGTGCCTGGCTACACCCTGTTTGCGGTGGTTCAAAGCGATGAAAAGGGCCAGTGGCGGCACTACGCACCTGGACTCTTGGATGGCGCGCAGCATGCCATCACCGACCTGGCCTTGGCCCGGGCTCTGGTCATGCAAGCCGTACCCAGCGGAGAGGCTGTGGCCGCCGCTCAAGCCATCAACCGCCTTCGGCCCTCGCTCCAAGAGGAGCGC
Source organism: Cognaticolwellia sp. (assembly GCA_047621545.1). Lineage (GTDB taxonomy): Bacteria > Myxococcota_A > UBA796 > UBA796 > CAJQPC01 > CAJQPC01. Next base: position 5,304 of record JBLHMA010000316.1, read on the forward strand.
AAGGTCTTCGACAAGCCTCAGGAACTGCGGGAGAGCTGGCGCCACCTCCAAGCCCCAACGATGGACTCCGCAAACACCACGCTGGTGTACTGGTCGGCGATGGACCCCTACGAAGAAGTCACGGTCACCCGCAGCGGGCAGTCGGCCATGCTGATCTCTAAATAGAGATCCTGAGTGTCCACCTTCATCCCCCGGCTCACTGCGTGCGTCCACTGTGGCCAGAGCACCATGCGCTCGGTGTGCCTGAGCCTGAATGGACCGCGCCGGCCTGACCTTGTGGACGAGATCCTGGCCGGCCGATTCCAGCGCTGGCCCTGCCCATGTGGCGCTGTCCAGTCCGTGGACCAAGCCATGCTCTACGTAGACTTTGGCCTGGGACACTGGGTGGTCATGCTGCCTGCCCAGGGAGAGAAAGGCTGGGCCAGGCACGAGCAGGAGGCTGTGGCCAGCTGGCGTCAGAACATGGTCGTGAACGCCCCGCCCATGATGCGCCGTCTCTCGGGCCAGAGCACCGTACGCTGCGTCTTTGGGCTAGCCGCACTGCGGGAGAAGCTGGTGGCTTGGCGGGCCGGTCTGAATGACACGTGGCTGGAGGTGCTCAAGATCGAGCTGATGCGCAGCGGCGTGGGGTGGAGCCCAACCCGCAGACCCAGGCTGATAGAGGCCGGGGACAAGCTGATTTTTGAAGTGGCTGGTGCCCACCTCCAGGTCGACCCCGGGCTCCTGACCCGCATGCAACTGGAGCCGCTAGATTGGCTCTCCGCCCACCAAGCGGTCTCGGCAGGCCCCTACGTGGATGTGGGTCGGCTACTCATGCCCGGCCAGAGCCGACTCGACAGTGGCACCCTGCCCAGCTGAGCCATCAGAGCCCCCGCACCCACTCAGCCAGTCCATTCACCCAAGTCTGGGTGGCGTTCACACAGGGCACCCGCAGCAGGGTCTCGCCGCCTGCCCCCAGAAAGTCCTCCTTTGCCCGGTCGCCGATCTCTTCGATGGTCTCCAGACAGTCGGCGGTGAAGGACGGGGTGAGTACGGCCAGAGTCTTGACCCCGTCTTGGGCCAGCTTTGGGATGACCTGGTCGGTGAAGGGCTGGATCCAGGGGGTCTTGCCCAGCCGGCTCTGAAAGCTCTGGGTGCACTGCTCTGGCGCCAAGCTCAGAGCGTCCATCAGAGCCTGTGTCGTGGCCTGACACTGGGCCCGATAGCAGTGGCGGTTGGCCGGCACGATCTTGGCGCAACACGCATAGTCTTTGGCCAGACAGTGGCTGCCGCTGTGGTCGGTGGTCTTCAGCTGGCGTTCGGGCACCCCGTGGTAGGAAAACAGCACGTGGTCTGCCTGAGACACCGCTTCCCGAGCCAGCTCTGCTTGGGCGTGAATAAAGGCAGGAAGATCGTAGAAATCTTGGATAATCTGTAGGGGCGGCGGCACAGCCATCTC
>JBLHMA010000317.1:0-6724 GCA_047621545.1 Cognaticolwellia sp.
CGCGCCTTACACTTCGCCCAGGATCTGGAAGAGTTGGCCACCATGAGCGTGGAGCAGCGCCGGGCCAAGCGTCTGCTATACATAGGCTCCAGCGTTGGATTGGCCGATGCAAGAGGCGTTCTCGTCCCCTTGCGTCTCACCCGTATAGAGCTTTCGGAGATGGCTTGGTGCCGTTCGGACACGGTGATCCGCTTGATGACTAGGTGGGATGAGCTGGGCCGGGTGAAGACCCAACGCGAAGGCATCGTGCTCTGCTCGCTTCAAGGCCGTGGCTCCCTGCTTACTGGGGATTAGTACCGGTGTACAATGCTGGCCACGATAGAGGCTGACTTTGAGCAATCCGACCAACAACTACATTGGCAGCTTTCACTTCCGCATCCACGTGGAAGGCATCACGGCGCCCATCAACTCCTTTTTCAAGGTGGGCGCCCTGACCTCGGCCGAGGAAGTGGTCGATATGATGCACGGCACCGACCGCAGCGTACGCAAGATGTCCGGCCGCCAGGACTGGGATGACTTGGAGCTGGAGCGCTACTACGAGGGTATGGACGAGCTCTATGCTTGGCGCGAGCGCATCGTGAACGGCCACTTCGACGCACGCTCAATGCGCATCGACTACCTGCGCGCCGATCGCAGCGTGGTGCGCTCCATGGCCCTGATCGAGGCCTGGCCCATCAAGTGGGTCCTGCCCGCACTCGATGCGAGTTCCTCCCAGATCGCCATCGAAAAGCTGACCATTGCCTACGAGTCGGTCATGATGCTGGCGTGAGGCGATGAGCTTGGGTTTGGGGACTGACACAGCGCAGCTCGACGCAGCACGGCTCTATGATCTGTTTCATCAGGGCAAAGACTATGACGCCGATGCCCGACGCATCCGAGACCTGCTCGTCTCCCATGGCGTGTCCAGAGGCCGCATCCTGGAGGGGGCTTGTGGCACTGGTTCATACTTAGGGCCGCTCTCCAAGCACTACCAAGTGCTCGGTTTCGATGCCGACCCGGTGATGGTTCAGGCCGCTCAGCTTCGAATGCCCAGGGCGCAGATCTGGGAGGGGGATCTACGTGATTTTGAGCTGCGGCCCCCGGTCCATGCCACATTGATGCTCTTCGGAGCCCTCTGCTATCTCTCCTTGTCTCAGGTCAGGTCGGCTGCACAGTGCATGCACCGTGCCCTGCGCCCTGGGGGGCTGGCATTGGTAGAGCCTTGGGTTGGGCCCGGTGAATTTGTCGGTGGAGAGCCCCATATGGCAGTGATCGATCGACCCAGCTTGAAGGTGGTTCGGCAGGTGGTCACCCGTCGAGAAGCTGGCCTTGCCCATGTCGATTTTCACTACCTGGTGGCCCAGTCGGACCTTCCGGTGCAGCACCTCGTCGACGCCAACACCCTGCACCTGCACCTCAGAGAGGCCCTGCTTGAGGCTGTGCTCTCCGGTGGCTTTGTCTTGGAGGCTCAAGTCGATGGCCTGATGGCAGGGAGTCCGCTGTGGGTCCTTCGCGCTGCGGAACCCCTCAGCGTCGGCGGATCCTCGCATGATAGGATATGATTGGGAACTGGTTTTGGAGGCCCACAATGTCCCTGTTTCTTCTCACCGCCGTAGGCGGTACCCTTCTGGGCTGTAAGCCCCCGGTCGAGGCCCCTGCTGAGTTGGGCGAACTGACCCTCTATCTCTTCGAGAACTTCGACGGTGACGGCGAAGACGGAGAGGACGCGCTGGTGGCCGGCTCACAAGGTCTGGTCGACTACCTGGAAGGTCTAAACATGACCGCCGACACCCCAGTCGACGACCGCGCTGTGACGCTTCCCATCCTGCCCTTCGCCCGCTTGGGTAGCGCTGTCGCGCCCTCGGACGCAGACGAATCCCTTCAGGTGCCTGTGGCCGTCTCCGGCTACGTCGCCGAGGGCATGGATGTGCAGGTCCCTACACTGCTCGAGCCAAACCAGGTGTGCATCGCTTCGGACACAACCGTCTACCAAGCGCAGACATTCCCCAATGGGGACGCCGATGCCTTCGCAGCACGTGACCAGGAGCGCTTGGTCACCCAGCATGAATTCCTCATCGATAGCTTCGCTGGAGATGCTTGGATGGACGTGGAGCGACACCTAGTGTGGGTCACCTTGGAGGACGGCCGTGAGCTGGTTCTGTCCAAGGGGTGGATGGAGGAGCGGGCGCCAGCCTTTGACAAGGACAACGTTAGCTGGGATCAGCGTTTTGAGCTGGTGGCTTGGATTCCCGACGCCGGCAGCGGCTCCCTTCGGTTCTACGGCATGTGGTCCAGCGTGACCGGCCTTGGCGCCGACCTGTACGCCAACAGCGTGAAGGGCGGGCTGGACGAGCACTACGTGAACACCAGCACCTTTGCTGCTGGCGGCGACTGCAACAACGACCGTGACCGCGAGTATGACCGGGGTTCTGAGTAGTTCTGGCTCTTGGTACTGGCTGAGCGAGCTTCGAGCTGAGCTCGTTAGGGTTGGCAGCGCAAACTGATGCGCACCCGGGTATCGCCGGGTGTGCTGCTCAAGGTGACCTCGCCGGCGTGGGCCAGTGCCACGCTCTGGACCAGCGCCAAGCCCAGCCCCGTTCCGCCGCCTCCTCTGCGGGTGGTGAAGAAGCGCTCAAAGACCCGCGCTTGATTGGAGAGGGAGATGCCCGCCCCGACGTCCCGAACCTCGATGTGGTGGTGCTTGCCTTCGCGCCAGAGGTGCACGCTGAAGGGGCCTGCGCCGTGGGTCTTGGCGTTCTGCACGAGGTTTTCTAAAGCGGCGTCCAGCTGTGCGAGGGCACCGCTGACTTGGGCCGGCTTGGTGTGCACGGGCACGTCATGGCGGGCTGCTACCCTCTGAACTAGTGCCTGAAGGTCTACCGTCTCAAAGCCGGTCTGCTCCTCGGCGCGCGCCAGCTCCAACAGTCCGGTGACCAGGCGCTCCAGGCGCAACACCTCGGTGTTGGCGTTGGCCAAAAAGCGTGCGCGTTGTTCGGGAGGCATCTCGTTGTCTTCGCTGAGAAGCTCGACGGTTCCTCGCAAGGTCGCCAGCGGCGTCTTGAACTCGTGGCTGACGTGGCCTGCAAACTCGCCGATGTAGGCCAAGCGGTCCTGCAACCGAGTGGAGAGTTGGCCCATGGCGTTGCTGAGGCGGGCGACCTCTTCCACACGGCTGGAGCGGGCCGCCCGGAGTTCCTCTGCGGCTTGGAAGTTGCCCTCGGCGAGGTGAACTGCGGCATCCGCCAGATCCGTCAGCGATCGGCTGCTCAGGCGGGCGGCCAGCAGCGCGCTGATACCTGCAGCTAGTAGTGCAAAGAGTAGTGACCAACCAAGCTTTGGGCGCATGTGGTAAAGCGCTTGTAAGGCCCCGCGGGGACTGCGCTGGAGCAGGAGAACGGCGACTAGATCTCCTTCCACGCGTACTGGGATGGCTTGGAAGACCTTCTCGTCGGTTCGGCCACGGACCGTGGTGCCGTGGTCCCCGCTCAGGGCCGCCTGTACTTCGGGCAGTTCACTCAGATCTTGGCCGGTGACCCCGCCGCTCGATGCACGTACTACGCCGGTGTTGTCCAAGAGTTGGACCTGGCTTCTGGTGCGTGCAGCCGCTTCGGCCAGCTTGACGCCGATTCCCAGCTCGCCCAAGTCCTGGTCCGGATGGCTCAGACGCTCGCTGCGAACCCAGAGACTCAGGACCTCACCTTGGGCGATGAGTTCACCCTTGGTCTGCATGCGTAGATCCCAGGCCAGTAGACCGGTGCCCATCAAGGCGATGATCGCCAAGAGAAGGGACAGGCCATGGCTCAAGAGCAGCCAGCTGCGCAGTGAGCGTGGCTTCACGCGGGCAAGCTCTCCACCAAGCGATAGCCCAAACCGTGCACGGTCTCTACCATGGGTGGGCCGCCAGCATCGCGCAGCTTGGCTCGAATGCGCCTGACATGGGAGTCCAGGGTGCGGTCGCTGACGTGGTGGTTTCCGGGGTAGGCCCGGTCTACCAGGGCCACTCGGGAGAAGGCCTTTCCGGGTTCGGAGAGCAGGACCTGGAGCAGGCGATACTCCGTTAGGGTCAGCGGGAGCTCCGTGTCGTTTACCCAGGCCTTGTGTTGGCCTGTGTTCATACGGAGGAGGCCGTGAGAGAGCTCACTGGTTGGGACCTCCGTGATGGCTGGCGCCCGTGTCCGGCGCAGCACCGCCCTGATGCGCGAGACCAGTTCGCGGGGGGAGAAGGGTTTGGCTAAATAGTCATCCCCGCCAAGCTCAAGACCCAAAACCTTGTCCATCTCCTCATCTTTGCTGGAGAGAAACAGGATGGGTACCCGGCTGGTTTGGCGTACGCGGCGGCAGACTTCTAGGCCGTCCATCTCGGGCATGAGCACGTCCAGTACGATCAGGTCGGGCTCCAACTCGGCCACCAACTTTAGGGCTTGCACCCCATCACTGGCTTCTCGCACGCCAAAGCCCGCTCGGGCCAAAGAATAGCGGACCACCTCTCGCAAGCTGGGATCATCGTCCACGACCAGAATCTCTGCGGCCTCCATCTCTCTCTCCTTGCTCGTTCAGAGTAGCGCGACTCGCCGGACTTGCAGCGGGAGAAGAGGTGCAAGGCCGGTGCAGGGAGGCTAGCTTGTCCCAATGTTTCTGCTCTCGCTGCTCGCCTGCCCAAAGATGCCCCTCGCGTCGCCCGAACCCAAGCCCATCGTGCGGGTCATTGACGGCCCTTGGTCGGAGTCCAAAGCCATTAGCGTTGCTGTCACTGGCCCCAGGGGTCAGGACGGGCGGATCAGCGGTCCGGCCATCCTGATGGTCACCTTTGTAGGGCCCAATGACGTCCTCTGGTTCTCGACATCTCTCAACAGTGGCCATGGCTGGAAGTTGCCGGTCTTTGTGGCCCGAGAAGTGAGCATGGGAATCAAGGCACAGGGGCGTCCAGAGGTGCTGCTCGCCCTGGGGCAGACGCAGATCTTGGCGATCTCAGGCGGCTTGCCGGTCCTGTCCACCCGGACTCAGGAGGGGTGGATTCCCACGCTGCTGGAAGAGGGGGCTCAGACACAGGCACTCGACGGGATGACCTGGGGCGGCAGCACTCTGGTGGCCTGGACTGACCCCCGTGGTCCGAGCTTGCGGCTGTGGTGGGATGGCAAGGTGGAGGTGCTTGCGGAGGGCGCTGATCTGGATCTCTGTTCTCGTCCGGCTCTGGGCTTGGTCGATGACCGTCCTGTCTTGGCTTGGCGCCAAGGGGGGGCACTGCTCACCCGTGCTCTGAGCCAGGACTTCGAGTGGAATCCTGTCGAGTCTCAGCCGCTTCAAGCCCCCGAGTGTGACGGTCCGCTCTTTGTTGGGCCACACCTGGTCACCGCCAACCGGGGCCAGCTCAGCATCGACGGAAAACAAGTGGAGACATTGGTGCAAGACCCGTGGCAGGTGGCGCAACCCCGGGGACTCGGGGTCTGGGTCGAGCGGGATGGCGACAGTGAGCGTGTCTTCGCCGATGGAACGCCGCTGCTGACCGCTGGAGAGGGGGAACTGGAACTCTGGAGCCCGGCCGATGTCTCGGGTGAGCTCTGGGTGCCGTTCACCACGTCGAGCGGCTTGACCGTTGCTGGCTACAGCCCCCCGTTGGCCGACGCGGCGCCAACCCCCTAAAGGTTCGGAATGGAGAGCCTGTGAACTACTCCCTTCGTGGCGACCAGAGCCCCAGCGGGCACACCTACCGCATCCGTTGCGTGCAGGCCGAGCACCGCCCTGAGCTGGTCAAGCAGATCCTCGACATCGACATGATGACCTTCTCGGTGCCCACATTCTCTCGCTATACGGCGGGGCTGATGCTGCGCCACGGGCGAACCTACCTGCTGCTCGCTGACGAACAGGTCATTGGCACCTGCGAGGTGATTCGCAGCTTCGACCGTCCCTCTGAAGGGGTCATCGTCTCCAAGTCGGTGCGACCAGGCTGGCGAGGGCGAGGGTTAGGGACGCGCTTCTTGAATGAGGTAATCGAATTGCTGGAGCAGGCTGGCCTGCACTCGGTCCTGCTCTACGTTTCGCCCACCAATCATCACGGTGTGCGCATCTACGAGGACAGGTTTGGCTTTGAGAAGGCCGGCGAGGCTCCCGGAGAGTTTGGCCCCGGCGAGGACTGGTTGGTGCTCCGTCGTATTCTTCAGGCTCCGAGCTCCCCTCAAGGCGTCTCCCCTCAAGATTGAGCGGCTTGGCTCAGGCGCTCTCGGATGTCCTGGGGGCTGGCGTTGTCGCTCAAATATGTGAGTGGGGCGTAGGCCTTGGCCATGTGCTTCCATCGCCGCGGCTCCCCATCAAAGTCATAGCTCCAGACCACGCCCAGACTGTGTCCTGATTTTCGCAGCGCCGCTAAGATGTAAGCACCTTGGTTGTTCTCCAAAAAGCGCAGGGCTTGCTCAAGGTCCCCTGAGAAGCGCTCGGAGGCGGCCGCCATGTCTCCCAGGAGTTGCTCGGGCTGCACACGGTCAAAGCGCATGTCGAGAAAGACTGCGTCGAAAGACTCGGAGCCAAGCAAGTCGAGCGCGTGGTGCCCATCGCCTGCCCGTACAAAGTCAAAGGCGTGGGAGAGAAAGCGGCCAAGGCTCTCGCTGTACTCATGGCCGTCTTCGATGACCAGAACGCGTGGATTGCTCATGGATCCTCCTCGACCACGGAGTGGGTCACGGTGTTGGTCAAGGCTGATTCTGCGCTTGCTGACTCTGCGCTGGCTGACTCTGCGCTTGCTGACTCTGCG
>JBLHMA010000318.1:0-6706 GCA_047621545.1 Cognaticolwellia sp.
GCTGATGCAGAGCCTCTACGGCGACCTGGCGCGTTTGCGTGGGGCAAGCCTGAACTCGGATCAGAAGAAGGCCTTGGTGAAGCGGGGGGGAAGCTTTATTTGGGGTTGCTTGCTTGGGGGTGTGGTCTGGGTGTTCAAGAAGCTCATTCGCACCCTCACGGTGGTTCTTTTGGTGAAGGAGGTCGTAGACGAGGCCACTCTTGCCATCCACCGGGCGCGCTTGGTGGATCTGGCCTTAGAGAGGGGGCACCTTCCCGGGAACGAGGCCAATGTTCAGCAGGCCATGAGTGAGCTGATGGAGCGACACGAGAGCCGGATCCTGAACCGCTGGCTTAGGCGAATGGAAAGCCCTCGTGCAGAGCTGCCTGAGGAGAGGGGTTTTGGAGCTCAAGTGATGCGCTGGCTGCATTGCCGCGGAGGCGGCGCTAAACTGGAGCAGGGATTTCTTCAGCGGCTGGAGGAGTCTACTTCTGCGGAGGAGTAATGCTGACCCTGATGTGGCTGTCCTTGGCCTGCAACCACGCACCCGAAGAGCAGGGCTTGCTGGGCCATGGCTGGGTGGACACCTATCCAAGCCGCCACCTACTGGATGAGCAGGGACATGTGGACTTGGATCCTGCTTGGCTCCCCAGCGTGGACACCCCCATGCCGACGGATGCCCTGCGCTACCGCAAGGGGTTCAGTGTGGCGCAGACGGCGCTCCTCAATCACCCTGGGGTCAATGCAGCGGCCATGGACCAAGTGTACTTGGTAGACCTCACAAGCGGGGAGCTGCACCCCAGCTTCGCGGAGCTGGACGCGATGGACAGTGATGTCCTACTGATTCGGCCACTGCGCACGCTTCCGGTGGGCCATGACATTGCTGTGGTGATTGGCAGCCAGGCCCTCGAGCGTCCCCAAGCCTTTCAGCTTGTTCTGGATGGCGAGCGCTTGTCCGAGTGGCAGGGGCACTACCAGACTGTCCTGACAGGTGGGGCCAAGGCCCTTGGGGTGGCCGAGTCGGAGATCGGCTTGGTTTGGGATTTCCCTGTGGATGACGGAAGCCTCCATCTGCGCACTCTCGCGGAAAATACGCACCCCACGGGCAGCTACACTTGGCTGGACGAGGACACCACGAACCTGCCGCCAGGCGTCTTCAAACAGGTCACCGGCACCTTCGAAGTGGACGACTGGCTGGTCGACGATGTGCGCTTTGAGCTGGACGCTGACGGCGTTCCTCAGGTTCAAGGGACACGGCAGGCACACCTCTTTGTGCATGTGCCCGACTCCGTGCGTGGCAAGGAGCTCGGCACGGTCCCGGTCTTGATCTTTGGCCATGGATTGCTTCAGAGTCCCGAGGGTTTTCTGGCGGACAGGGACGACACGTCTCAGTTTGTAGACCTCTTCAACCGCATGGAGGTCATCGTGGTGGCCACCCAGTGGCGTGGGCTGTGCCGCGATGACCTGGCCGATGTCGTCTGGGTGGCCAACGATATGGGCCGCTTGCCGGAAGTGACCGACCGATTGAGTCAGGGCGTGGCGAACACCTTGGCGCTGATGGAGTTGGTTCAGGACGGCCCGCTGATGGATGACCCCGCCTTTGAGGGCTTGGCCGACCCGGAGCAACTGCTCTACTACGGTGTTTCGCTCGGCGCTATTCTGGGCGCGGTGACCGTCGCGCAGACCGACCGCATCGATCACGCGGTGTTGCATGTGGGCGGCGGCGCTTGGTCGACGACATTCCCGCGTTCCGCCAACTGGGAGGACTTTGAAGGGCTGGTGGAGGATGGGATCCCGAGCTCAGCGGATCGGCAACTCCTCTACGCCATGATGCAGCTCTACTGGGATCCGGTCGACTCGATGTCCTACGTCCAGGACTTAGGGGCGCACTCGGTCGTGCTCCAGATGTCTGTCAACGACGACGAGGTCACCAACATGGGCACAATCATGCTTGCAGACAGCGCAGGTTGGTCCAGCTTGGGCGGTGCGGTGGAGGGCTTGCCGGCTGTTCAGGCGCCTACGACTGGCCCTGTGATTGTGTCCTATGACCCGGAGCTTGGAGACCCGGACATCGGCAACCAGCCCTGCACTTCCTGGTGGACGTGCCGGGCGAAGTTGAGAGCTTCTGCCAAGAAGCGGTCTGCACGCCGCTGGACCGCTGAGCCGCTGGAGGGCAGCTCAACTGAGCTGGGCTCAGCGTTCGCTTCCGATGGTGTAGATGCGCATTGTGTTGGTCGTGCCCTTCATGGGGCTGTGGCCGGCCAACACGATGATCTCTTGTCCCGGGTCCAGAAGGCCCTTGTCCAATAGGATCTGCTCTCCGATGGCGATGAGCTCATCGGTGCTCTTGACCACTGGCACACGCAAGGGAACCACGCCCCAGACCAGGGCCAAGCGGTCGCAGATACTGTCTGAGGGGGTCAACGCGAAGATGGGTCCCCGTGGGCGGGCCTTGGAGGCGGTGATTGCGCTCACGCCGCTCCAGGTGAAGACCACGAGAGGACGGGAGACCTCGCTTGCGGCCTGACATGCAGCCCATGCGACCGTGGCAGCAGGGCCGGCGGCGACGGGGAGGTCCTCGCGCTCGCGAGGCCGCAGGAAGGGGCTTCGCTCCACCTCGCGAGCGATGCTGTCCATGACCTTGACCGAGCGCAAAGGGTACATACCGGCTGCGGTCTCGCCCGAGAGCATCACAGCATCGGTGCCGTCGATGATCGCATTCGCTACGTCGGTTGCCTCGGCCCGGGTTGGGCGGGGGCTACGCTCCATTGAGTCGAGCATCTGTGTGGCTGTGATGACCAGGCAGCCTGCGCGATTCGCCGCCTGGATCAAACGCTTCTGGTGAATGGGGACGGTCTCCAAGGGGACCTCTACACCCAAGTCGCCGCGGGCCACCATGATACCGTCGACAGTGGCCAGGATGGACTGGATGTTCTCCAGAGCCTCCGGCTTCTCGATCTTGGCGATGATCGGAACATCTGGGCTGCCCAGCTCCTTGAGCAGGCGCTTCAGGTCGAGCACATCCTCCGCTTGGCGCACGAAGCTAAGCGCGACGTAGTCTACGCCAGCAGCCACGCCTACAGCCAGGTCAGCCTTGTCCTTCTCCATCAAGGATGGGGCAGAGACGTCCACGCCAGGCAGGTTGATTCCCTTGTTCGACTTGAGCTCTCCGCCTTCGTTCATGCTGACGTGCACTTCCTGGGGCACGATGTCCCGCAGAACGGCCTCGACCTTGCCGCTCAGAGTCCCGTCCGAAAACATGATGGTGTCGCCCACGACCACGTCGTCGGCCAGGTCTGGGTAGGTGGTTCCGCAGCGCAGGCCTTCACCCATTCGCTCGTCCATGACAATCTCCAGGATGTCTCCCGGCTTGAGCTGTAGGGGGCTCTTCATCTTGGACGTTCGAATCTTGGGCCCTTGCAGGTCCAGGAGTAGGGCGATGTAGCGCTCGGCCTTGAGGGCCGCTCGGCGTACATGCGCGACGTCCTTCCGGATGGACTCGGCATCCCCGTGGCTACAGTTGATGCGAAAGACATCCACTCCGGCCTCGATCAGCGAGGACAGCATCTCTGGGTCACGTGAGGCCGGCCCCAGGGTGGCGACGATCTTGGTACGGCGGGTGGACATCAATTCTCCGGGTGGTGTCGGTCTGACCGGACACTTTTGGGTCGGTCACAGGGATAGCCTACTGTTCATGACACCTGGACAGTTTGCATTGCAGGATCTGCACCGCGTTCTACTCGGAGCTCGGGCCACAGCGGGCCACTTGTTGAGCGCTGGAGAGCGGGTGATGCTCACACGCCTGCTGGCCTTGAACGGGCAGCCCGGCAGGCTTTGGGTACGCTTGGTGGCGCGCAGAGGTTCACTGTTTCGGAGGGATAGCCTGGATTTTGACGACGTCCCGGAGCCAGGCCAAGCCTTGGCAGAGCTGGAGTCGCTGGACCTTGTCCACCGTGGAATTCCCTGGTCCCAGCGCTTGAGCCTGCTGCGGGTACCCGAACTCAAAGTCTTGCTGCGGGAGCAGGGCCTGCCTCTATCGGGACGTCGTCACCTCTTGGTGGAGCGGTTGTTGCCAACGCCCGTGCCCGATCGGGTGGGGGTGTGGCGGGTCAGCGGAGGGGCGCTGCTTGAGCGGCTTGAGCGGGTATGGTTCCGCAGCGGATGGCGTGATCGCAGCTCGTTGCTCTTGGAGCGTATCGGTCAGGTTCAGTGGGTGGAGCACCCCATCACAGCGCCAGTACCGGCATTTGCATGCAGGCGTGACTGGCGTGACTTTGAGTCCGCTACCAGCGGAACAGAATCTCCTGGAGCGCTTCTCGCAGCCGTTCAGGGTGCCGCACCTCGCGGCATCGCGTTCCGAGGCTTGGATCCGCGCCCCAAGCGGGCCAGGCAGCTCATCGAGCAGCTGCGTGAGTTGGAGAGAACCGGGGAGACCCAGGCGTGTGTGCAGGCCTACCAAGCGCTGTTGGATGCCGGCACCCGTCGGCCTGGCCTGGTGGTTCAGCGCCTTGCCCAGTGCCTGGGCAAGCTTGAACAGCCAGCCTTGGGCGCTGATCTGTGCTTGGCTTGGCGGGACCGGGTCGCCCCAGAGCTGCAGCCTGCTCTAGAGCGGGCAGGCCGCCGGTTGGCCAAGAAAGGAGGTGTAGGGTGGCGTCCAATGGCGCCTCTGCGCAAGGCGCCCGAGCGTGATCTTGTCCTCAGGATGCAGCCGGGCCGACCCAGGCCTCGCTGGGGACCAGAGCTCGAGCCCATCGAGGCTGCGGTTCAACGTCACTGCACGGGTCAAAGCGTCTCGGGTCAACAGGTGCTCCAGGCTGAGAATGGACTGTGGACCACCCTGTTTGGCTTGCTGTTCTTCGACCTGTTCTGGATGCCGGTGCCGGGTATGTTGCCGGTCCCTGGCATGGACGGGCCTTTGGATCTGGGCAGTCCGGTCTTTGTGGGCCACCGGGCGCAGGCCTTCCAGGAGCGGCTGGATGAGTTGAACGCTGGGAGGGGCGCGGAGATCCTGGCCCGGCACCACGCTCAGGGAGCCGGGGCTCAAGTTCGCGGTGTCATCTGGGGGCTTACCGAGTTGCCGGTCCTACAAGCGGTGGTCCTGGGTGCGGGCGCGGGGTTGGTGCCGGTCATGGAGCGGCTAGGGCGAGAGGGCTGGTCTGCTCGCCGGGGGCTTCCCGATCTTGTCTTTGTGCCAGGGGTTCCAGGTGCTGTGCCTGATGCGCTGCCCTCCAGGCTCAATGGAGATCTTCTATGCGTCGAGGTCAAAGGCCCAACAGACAGCCTGCGCGATGGCCAAGCGGTCTGGCATGACCGCCTGCTACGGGCGGGTCTTCAGGTCGAGGTCTGGAAAGTCCGGGCGCGGACTAACGGTGGATGCTGAAGCTCCCCGAGCGCGGCGCCAGATCGATGGGTGGGAAGGGGGCTTGGTCCGCATCGTCGCTAATGTGCTCGAGCCAGCCGGCCTCGGAGGCGCCACAGTAGTCGCCGGTTACCTGGACCCGTGCGAAGGGTGAGACCTGTCGCAGCACATCGCCATGTGGGCCCATGCTACGAATCGGGAGCAGGTCATCGGCTTGGACGCTCACCAGCAATCCGCGGCCCTTCAGGTTCAGTCTGCCAGGCTCGACAGGGTCGGCCAAGCGCATCCAGCGTCGATCGAGCTCGGGGCCCCGCAGTACGCCACGTTGAGTGTGGTCCGGGGACAAGCCCGGTCCGATGTCCAGGGGGCCTACAGCAGCCTCCAATGCTCTCGGCAGGCCGTCCTGCCAAGCGTGGACTGCAAGTCGGGTGCTCGCAGGCAAGAACTCGCTCCATACGTGGGGACGGTGGCCGGTCCAGCCCTCTAAGTCCCAGGTCTCGGTGCCGAGCTGGATCTCGCCGGCCAGTTTCAGGTTGGCCTGATGCGTATACTGGCGCAGGTGCTCGGCGCCGTCGCGGTACATCCGCCACTTGCCAGGTAGCAGCGGCAGGGAGCCAGACCCGCCTCCGATCAGGATCTCCCATCGGTTCTCGCCCAGGCTGCCCTTGCAGTGGTTGGGCGTGAACTTCAGGCCTTTGGTCTCCATGAGCAGTCCGCGTCGAAGCGCCCACTGGTTCCAGCGGAAGCGCTCCACGGAGAACCAGGCTCCGCCGCTGCGGGTCATGGCCAGAAAAGAGAACTCCACGGTTCTGTCGGCCCAGGTCGGCCCACGGGACGCTACGGCGAGACGAAGCTCGATTGCGCGATCGGCGTCAGGGCTCGAGGCGATCACGCTCAGAGACTCGTAGAAACAGTCTTCGGCCCGCTTGGTCTGCAGATCTTCGAAGCGGGCGTCGATGTCGGAGGGATTGAACATGGCGAAGACGATAGTCCGTGCGCCTAGGCCAACCAAGGAGAAGAGATGCGAATCACCAGCGGGACCCACCGCGGACGCAGGCTGGACGGCAAGCTGCCTGAGGGTGTTCGTCCCACCTCATCGCGCACACGCGAGGCCCTGTTCTCGCGCTTGGGTCAGGATCTGACTGGGCGCACGGTGCTCGATGTCTTTGGCGGATCGGGGCTGCTGGCCTTCGAAGCGCTCTCCCGCGGGGCAACGAAGGTTGTGGTCTGCGAGAAAGACCGCGCCGCTCTGGCCTACATTCGCCACAACGTGGCCCACCTGGGCTTTGGGGATCGTGTCTCGATTCGCACGGGTCGGGTACCCGGGGCACTCCCCAAGGGGCGTTTTGACGTGGTCCTAGCCGATCC
>JBLHMA010000319.1:0-6703 GCA_047621545.1 Cognaticolwellia sp.
GCCTGGAAGAACCCAAGGTCGCCGAGGCACAGGCCCAACTGGACGCCATGGGGAATGAGCGAGAGCAGGCCGAACGCCGCCGCCGGAACGTACAAACCAAGCGCAACACGGGCCTTGTGGACCTGCGAGACGGCAGTGAGATCATCGACGCCGAGGCATCCGCAGCCATGGCCCCCAAACAGGGCCGGGCCCGGCGCGCCAGAGACGAGAGCGCCAACGCCGAGGCCGAAGCAATCCTAGAACTCATGGAAGTCGCTGAGGGCTTGGTAGGGCTCCAGTACAGCCTGGAGCTCTCCCGCAGCATTCATGCGGACTTTAGAGACGGTCCTTGGCCCAAGGCCATGGCCCGCTTGCCTGAGAGCGCGAGCCTGAGTGACACGGAGCTGATCGGCATCGCCGTGCAAGCCAGCGAGAAAGCACACGATCTCTGCAAGGGGCTCTAAGTCCTCTTGGAAGAAGCGGGTTCCGCCGCGCTGGTTCCATCCAGGCTCAACACCCCACAGTCAGGGCGTACAACATACCCAAGAGTTCCCCAGCCGAGGCCAACTCGGGGTCGTCCGAGACCTGAGCCTTCCAGTCCACAACCCGCTGCCCCAGGGCCAAGCTGGGAGGCTGTTCCACCAGGGCCTGCAACAGGAAGTAGAGCTCCACAAGGTGGTGGCCTCGCTGCAAACCCAAGCTGCGGTGGGTCTCCGGCTCCAGGGTCAGGCCCAAGACCTGGGTCTGCACCTGGCCCCCCACGGGCTCGTAGCTCATCACCACGCTCCCCATCGAGGTGCCGGGGAGTGCCGGCGTAGAGGGGCCCCAACTCAAGGTCTCTGGGGCCAACCCCAGGTAGATCGCGCCCCCTTCCTTGCTTGGAAACAGTGTGGCCACGTTCAGCCGCACTACGCCGCTGGTGTCCGTGCTCAGGGCCTGCCCGGGGATCCCATAGACCCCCGCCAAGCGCCAGCCGCTGGCCGGCCGGATCTCCAAAGCCAGATCGTAGGCCAAGGGGGTCACCAGCATGTCCAGATCATCCCCAAAGCGCTGGACCAGATCTCGACCACCCGGGATGTACAGGGCGTTTCCGCCACGCACCGTGCCCACCTTGGCTCCAAAGCTGGGATCGGCATCCCCCACCCCCAGCCAGGTCAGGCCCACCCCACGGCCAGCGGCCAGACGCGCCAGAGACACAAAGTCCTGCGCGCCAGTGTGGCCTCGGTTGGGGCGTTGATCGCTGATCACCATCACACGGGCGTTCCGTCCCGGACTCTGGGACACGATTGCGGTGCGGAGGGCTTGATCCACCCCCGAGAACAGCTCCGTCCACCCCTGCCCTGACGGCACCGCGCGCCGAGCCGCGTCCCAGCCCTCCGGCTCCCCGGGCACAAGATCCTCCCCAATGATGGAGACCTGTCCCCCGTCCACCAGCATCACGCGCACCCGGTCGTCGGGGTACAGCTGCCTCTGGAGCACGGCCAAGGCCAAGCGGCTGATCTGCTCGGGACCGCCGGCCATCGAACCCGACGCATCGATGAGAACCGTCAGGTCGACCGAGGGCCGCTGCCACGTGCTGGCCACGATGTTGGTATCAAAGCCGAGTTGGGCGAAGACCTGCACCTCCTCGGCGCCGCTGACCGGCCACTTGGAGGTCTCGGTGACCACACAGAGGACCTGATCACAGGGGGCGATAGTACGGGGTGGCAGGTCGTGCTCGGAGAGCAAACCCTCCATGAGCAGCGCCTCCGAGGACGGCATGACCATCGCCTCCACCTGGGAGCGAAACAGAGCAAAGTCCTGGGTCCCGCCGACCTGTGCGGAGAGCGTCGCGGGCCCCAGCGCGGGGGCTGGCATGGCCATCTCAAGATCAAAGCTGCGGAACTCAACCTGTGTACGCATGCGCACGGGCTCGACGCTCTCTTCCTCATCATCGGTGTCTTGGGCGAGCAGCAGCGGCAACAGCAGGAACATCCAGATCTCCTTGGGCGCATGGACAACGTGCACCGCCATCGGTGCCTGACACTGCATTTTTAGATAGTCTCGCGGCGTGTTCGAACAGCTACACAGCGCCTTCCACCGGCCAAACACCTCGGTCTATCGGTGGACCCAGGCGATTATCGGCGTGCTCATCGCCGTCTCCATCCTGCTGTTTGGCGCAGAGGTCTGGTGGGAGCTCGAAGAAGTAGCGTGGCTGGTCTGGCTGGACCGGGTGCTGCTCTCGATCTTCGGAGTGGAGATCCTTCTCCGCGTCCTGAGCTATCGGCCCCCCGAACTCAAGCTCTTCGACTACAACGCCGCCAAGCGCCTGCGTCTCGAGATCATTGGCCGCCTGAAGTACTGCCTTCAGCCTTTGACCCTGGTCGACATCCTCACAGTCCTGGCCTTCTTTCCCGCCTTGCGCGGCCTGCGCGCCTTGCGCTTGCTCCGTCTGCTGCGACTGCCCAAGTTCGTCAACACCCCCCTCAAGGGCGCCATCCGGGCCTTTGAGGACAACCTGCTCTTGTTCACCGGTGTCTTCACCATCCTCTTCAGCCTGATCGGCTTGGGCGGCGTGAGCATCTGGTTGGTGGAGCGGGAGCTGAACCCCTCGGTCACGACCTTGGGAGACGGCCTCTGGTGGGCCCTGGTGACCATCACGACCGTTGGCTACGGCGACATCTCTCCGGTGACCCTCACCGGCCGTGCCGTGGCAGGCGTGCTGATGATCGGCGGCATGATCACCGCCGCCCTCTTTGCTGGTGTGGTCGTCAACAGCCTCATGAACGCCGTGCTCTCCATCCGAGAGGAGCAGTTCCGAATGTCCAATAAGATCAACCACATCGTCGTGTGCGGCTACGAAGAAGGCGCGCGTATGCTCCTGGACGCGCTGCTCGCGGAGATCGACCCCAACGAGACCGAGCTGGTGCTCTTTGGCCACGGTGAGCGTCTCTCCGATGTGCCGCCAGAGTTTGCCTGGGTGAGCGGAGATGCCTCCAAGGAGAGCGAACTGAGCAAGGTACGCATCACCCACGCCAAGGCCGCCATCGTCATCGGCCCCCGTTCCAAAGCCCCCCAGGAGGCCGACGCCGTCACGATCCTGACCGTGTTCACTCTGCGCCGCTATATGCGTCGGGTGGAAGGACGGTCGACCCCCCTGTACATCGTGGTGGAGATCCTGGACTCTGAGAACGTCGAGCACGCCAAAGCTGCTGGCGCAGACGAGGTCATTGAGTCCACCCGAGTGGCCTTCTCCCTGCTCACCCATGCCGTCACCGTGCCGGGCACCGCCCACATCCTCTCCGAGGTGGTCGCCAGCGGCTCCAACTCCATGTATGTCGGCCACCTCCCAGAGGGCATCGAGCTGCCCATCTCCTATGGGGCCTTGGCCGCCCACCTCAAGGCGGAGTTCGGACTACTTTCTGTGGGCTTGCGCGATGTCGAGAACGGCCGAGATTACGTCAATCCATCGGACGAACGAAGCGTAGTCGTCGGCCAAGGGGTCATCTACTTGGCCGGGTCCGAGCTTTTAAAGCCCATCCGCTGAGCCCAAGGGGTGAGGGTCCTTAGTCGCCGCTTCCGGCGTTCTCTTTGATGCCGTCCCACACCAGCTCGATGGTGTCCGACTCGTTGCCCTTCTTATCGACCAAGAAGCCCGAGAATTCGTAATCTTCCACCGCACTCTCGTTGCAAGATAGCTCACCGGACCAGCTCGCTGCCGTCCAGCTACCTTCGCAGTCCCCCATGTCGTCGCAGTAGAACAAGGGATGCTCAAACAGGGTGCTGCCGTCGCGCTCGGCGATGACCGTGCCCCCCTCCAAGCTGTCCTCGCCCTGCCGATCGAATCCTTCGATCTGAAAGAAGAACAGGTCCCCGGCCGAGCCGGTGGCTGGCTCGCACCAGCTCTTGCCCTTTTTGGCCTCGGGCGGGTCGTCACCCTCGTAGTCGTAGTCGTTCTCCCACCAGGAAGTACCCGTTTCTCCCGAGTCAGCCTCTTCACCAAAAATCGATCCGTCCTTGCTGCAAGCAGCCAGGGTGAGCAGGAACATGAACACGGGAACCTCCGATGGGCGTTGGATCTATCCTGCCACCCTTCTTGACACTGTAAACCTTGGACGATGCGGCTTGCGAAGCTTTGACCTGAACAGCGGCCGAATTATCGCCGCCCTGGGCCCTACCAACACGGGCAAGACCCACCGGGCCTTGGAGCGTATGCTCGCCCACCCCACCGGCATGATCGGCCTGCCCTTGCGCCTTCTGGCTCAGGAGGTTCACGCCCGTCTGGAGAAGGAACGGCCTGGTCAGGTCGCTCTGATCACTGGCGAGCAGAAGATCATACCTCCAAACCCTCGCTACTGGGTGTGCACAGTAGAGGCCATGCCGATGGACGTGCCCGTGCACTTCATGGCCATCGACGAGATTCAGCTCTCTGGCCAACGCAACCGAGGCCATACCTTCACCGAACGGTTGCTTCACGCCCGCGGGGTCCGCGAGACCTGGTTCATGGGCTCGGACACCATCGCGCCCTTGCTCCAACAGCTGGTGCCCACCGCGGAGATCGAGCAGGCCAAGCGCATGTCCACCCTGCGCTATACCGGGCCCCGGAAGCTACTCAGCCTGCCCAAGCGAAGTGCTGTGGTCGCATTCTCCGCCGAGCAGGTCTACGAGATCGCAGAGCGACTGCGCCGAAAGCATGGCGGCGCAGCGGTCGTCTTAGGCGCACTCTCACCGCGGGCCCGAAACGCCCAGGTGGCCCTGTATGAGTCTGGAGAGGTCGACTACCTGGTCGCCACCGACGCCATTGGCATGGGACTGAACCTGGACGTGGATCACGTCGCCTTGGCGGCCACCCGGAAGTTCGACGGCTGGAGCATGCGCGATCTCCGCGTAGACGAGCTGGCTCAGATCGCTGGCCGAGCCGGGCGGTTCACCCGAGACGGCACCTTCGGGACCCTAAACAGTGCGGGGCCCCTGGACCCCGACGCTGTGCATGCCATCGAGAATCACCGGTTCCCCCCCCTTCGCGGACTCTACTGGCGCAACAACATGCTGGACTTCGGCAGCCTGAGCGCTCTCTTAGGAAGTCTGGATGCTAGCAGCCCCAGGCGCTGCCTGCGCCAGGTGCGCGAGTGGCCGGACCACAAGGCCCTCGAGGGTCTGGCAGAACTCCCACAGGTTCAGGTGCGGGTGCACGGAGAGGCAGCCGTGAAGCTGACCTGGGAAGTGGCCCAGATCCCAGACTTCCGCAAAACGCTCACAGGTGCCCATGTACAGCTCCTCGCTCAGCTGCTGGAGTTCCTGCTCGAGCGGGGCGAGATTCCGGCATCCTTCCTCCAGTCTCGCCTAGCGCGGCTGGACCGAGAGGACGGCGACATCGACGCATTGATGGCCCGAATCGCCTGGGTGCGAACCTGGAACTACGTAGCCAACCGCAAGGGTTGGCTGGTCAATGGCCCGGAGTGGCAGCGACGCTGCGCGGAGATCGAGGACCGCCTCTCGCAGGCCTTGCATAAGGCTCTGACCCGACGCTTTGTGTCCCGACGCAGCGTGGTGCTCACAGAAGAGCAGACCCTTAGTTCAGGAGATCAGGGGGCCACCGATCTCACGCCTCGCCGACACGAGATCTCAGGTTCCCTGCGTGGCCTGCGCTACTCACCAGCCCCCGGCAAGCACGCGCGGAAGCTCGGCCCAGAGCTGGAGCGCGATCTGCGCGAGGAGCTGGGTCGTCGCGTTCATCGCCTCATTCACGCGCCCGACAACGCGCTAATGCTGGACGTGGACGGCCGCCTGTCCTGGGAAGGAGCCCTGGTGGCCTCTTTGGGCAAAGGTCCAGGTGCTCTTTTTCCCCAGGTTCAGCTGCTGCGCAACCGGCACCTCGCTCCCCCGGACAGCGCGCTCCTTGTTGGCCACCTGCAGCTCTGGCTCGGTGAGCGTGTGCGGGAGGCACTTGGGCCCCTGGCCAAGTCCAACCACAAGCTCAAGGACGCCGGCCGCGCCCTTCTGGACCGACTGCAGCAGAACCTGGGCAGCATGCCCACGGAGGAGGCGAGCGCCTGGCTACCCAATCTCACCCCCATCGATCGAAAAATCCTTGCACAGCGCGGGGTGAAGCTCGGCCGCTTGTACATCTTCGCGCCACCCACGGACGATGCGGCACGCTACGCCCGAGCCCTGCTGGTCGCACTGTTCCGGCAGCAGCTCCCGCTAGTGGAGCTGCCACACGCCCAGACCGCGGTGTGCCCGGCACGCCTCAGCCCCCACCTCTACGCCGCTTTGGGCATGGCCGTGATCGGAGGAATGGCGATCGAAATGGGACACTTAGAGGGCTTGGCGGCAGCCCTGCGGAAGCGCTCCTCTCGTGGACCATTCGCACTGGACCGCGGCCTGATCCAACAAGCCGACATGGGCCGAGACAGCCTTAACAAGGTGCTGCTCAGCCTGGGCTACGAGCGCGATGGGGAGCGCTACACAAGCTATTAGGTCGGTTTGCGCAGCACAACGGACGCCCCGAAGAGACCCGGCCCATTTGCTGCGCAATTGGGCTGCCTATCTGCTCAGAAACATCGCCCCAATGGCCAGGGCCACGATCAGAACCGCCAGGATCAAGATGGCCGCCGCGATCCCCAAGACCACCAGCGGCAGCGCACGGGCACCACTTGGGGCCTGCGCTTGTGCCTGCCGTGCCCCGCCCGGCGGCCCAGTCAGCGGAGGCGGCAACGGGTCGGCTGTGACCGGCTCGAAGGCG
>JBLHMA010000320.1:0-6678 GCA_047621545.1 Cognaticolwellia sp.
CCTCGGCCTTCGTCTACGGGGACCTCAGCGGCATCTCCCTCTCTGTGGACACCCCCGGAGAGTGCGAGAGCGACGGCGCCATCGAGGGGGTCAACACCGTCCTCTCGGGCCCCCGGACCTACAACGGCATGGCCCTTTGGCTGGCCCCGGAGCTGCGCATCGGCAACGAAGTCCACAGCTCGAACACCAGCTATGTCTGGTCCTACGGCCTCTCGGCCCCCTGCCAAGAAGACGGCAGCATGCCAGCCGTCTACATCGGCACCTGGTCTCCCAACAACTTCGGCCCCTACCTGCAAGGCACCGGCGGCAGCCGTTCCACCTGGGTGCGTTGAGCCTCAGCGCCGGGCGGCCACCAGCTCTTTGGCCGCCGGACCCCATTGGGGGAATTCAAAGGCAAAGCCTTGGGCCAACAGACGTCCCGGAACTACGTAGCGGCTCTTGAGCAGCAGCTCGGTGTCTGTGGAGAGCACCCACGCCCCAATCTCTGCCATCCACGCCGTCGCCGGCAGGCCAAGCGGCCGACCCAAAGCCCCGCGGAGCTCGGCCATGAACGCAGCCTGGGGCAAAGCCCCGGGCGAGGCCAGGTTCACCGGCCCCTGCAGCTCGTTCTCAATCAGAAAGCGCACCGCGTTGACCAGGTCCACCTCATGGATCCAGCTCACATATTGCCGCCCGCCAGCGATGGGGCCACCCAGACCCCACTTGGTCATACGCTCGAGCACCGAGAACACACCCCCATCGTCTTGGGACATGACCATCGCCGTACGCAGTGCAACCTTGCGCACCCCCGGGACCTGCGCCCGGTTTAGGGCGTCCTCCCAAGCCTGCGCGATGGCGATGGAGTGGTTCCAGTACATCGGCGCACCCGGCTCCCAGCCCCCGATGATCCCGCTGGACTCATCGTTTGGTGCATCGAAGCGGTGGGCGTAGATCGTCGCGGTGCTCATCTGCAGCCACACCTTGGGCGACTGAGCACATTGAGCGATGGCGCGCCCGACCACCTCCGTGGACCGGACCCGCGAGTCCATCATCTGCCGCAGGTTCTCATCCGTGTAGCGGCAGTCCACCGTTCGGCCCGCCAGGTTGATCACCACATCGGCGCCTTCGAACTCCGACGCCCACGGGCCCAAGGTCTCCCCGTCCCACTTCACCACCCGTCCTGGTCCGCGACCACTGCGAGAGAGCACCACAACCTCATGCTCGGCGAAGGCCCGCGCCAACATCTGCCCAATCTGTCCTGACCCACCGGGAATGACGATTTTCATGGGAGCTTCCTTCCTGATGGGATATCAGTAAACGCATTTACTTTATTAGTCAAGGACCCGATCATGGCAGGCAGACCCCCAGGACGCAGCGAGAAGGGCGCTCAAATGGAGGCGCACCTCTACAGCACGGCAATGGCCTCGTTTGCGGAGCAGGGTTTCGAGATCTCCATGCGCCAACTCGCCCAGAGCGCTGGGGTAAGTCCCGGCCTGCTCTACCGCTACTTCCCCTCCAAACACGCCCTGGTCCTGAGGCTGTATACCGAGCTCTCGCAGGACTTCGCAGAGCAAAAACTGGCCCCCGGCACATGGACCGCGCGCGCCCAGCAAGCCACCGCACTCTCTCTGGCTACCCTCCAGCCACACCGTGAGCTGCTCCAGGCTCTGCTGGGGGTCTTGGTGGGAGTGGGAGAAGACAGCCTGTTTGGCGCCAACACCACGACCGCGCGCAACTCCGTGATCTCCGTCTTTGACCGGGCCATCACCGAGTCTTCAGGCCAGCTCAGAGACCCCAAAGCGACAGCCCTCCTCGCTTACTTCCTTCACATGGGCGTGCTGCTGTTCTGGCTGCTGGACAAGAGCCCTGAGCAACGAGCCACCGCCACTCTGGAAGCGTTGATTCCTTGGCGCGGCCTGGGTCTGGCGCTCAAGCTGCCTGGGAGCGGTGCGCTGGTCCAAGGTTTGGCGGGATGTCTGCAGCGGGGTCTGCTTGGGCAGTAGACTGCTTAGACCGAGCACCCCAATCTCGGCATAGGAGCTCTCCATGCGTACAACTTCAGCCATCGCCCTGCTCGCACTGCTGAGCGCTTGCGGACTCCAGATCGATGCAGACGAAGACGGCGTGTATGGCAGCGACGACTGCGACGACAGCAACGCCGACGTCTTCCCAGGCGCCGAAGAGCTCTGCGACGGTCTGGACAATGACTGCGATAGCGAGATCGACAACAACGCCAGCGACGCGGTGTCGTGGTACGCCGACGCGGATGCGGACGGCTTTGGCGACGATGGCGCCCGCAAGGAGAGCTGCGAGGCCCCTGTTGGCTACATCTTGGCTGCCGGAGACTGCGATGACACCAACGCTGACATCCACCCGGACAGCGCAGAGATCTGCAACGCTGGCGTAGACGACGACTGCGATGGACTGGCCGACGACGAAGACGAGAGCGCAGACCTGAGCACGGGACTGACTTGGTGGGCCGATTCAGACGCGGACGGCTTTGGGGCGGGCCCGGCAACCAGAGCCTGTATGTTCCCAAGCGGTGGAGCCGGCAACGAGCTGGACTGTGACGATGGCAACGCGGCGATCTTCCCAGGCGCACCTGAGCTCTGTGACGGACTGGACAACAGCTGCGATGGGCTAGTGGACGAGGGCGTTCTGGGAGAGGCAGCCACTTGCCCAGCGGAGACCTGCCTGGAGCTTAGCAATGCCGGAGAGACCGCAAGCGGCGACTATTGGATCGACCCTATCGGTGGCGATGCCTTTCCCGCCTACTGCGACTTGGTCAGCGACGGTGGCGGCTGGACTCTGGTGAGCTGGAGCTCGGACACCACCCTTCGAAACAAAGCTGGCTTTTACCAGACCGAGCCCTACCCGGGTCTGGACGTGTGCGAGACCCTGGACTGTGCGTATGGGTCCGCAGGGACGGTGCTTCGCATGGAGGCGTTGATTCAGGCCTCGAGCGAGTTCGGTTCGGGCATGAGCACGGCGGCACTCAGCAGCTACCAGACACTGCAAAGCTATGACTACGCATCCTCTTTTGACTATGGCAACCTGAGTGGGGTTCGGCTCTCCATCAACACCTCCGGCAGCTGTGACTCAGGCGGGTCTATCGAGGGGGTGAACCGAGTGATCAGCGGTCCCACCGACTACGATGGCAGAGCCATTTGGCTGGATCCAGAGCTTCGCTATGCGAGCTACACCCTCACATCAAACACCAGCTACATCTGGTCCTATGGTTTCTCCGCTCCGTGTTCGGGCAGCGGTACAATGCCAGCTGTGTACCTGGGTACTTGGACGTCCAACAACTACGGGCCCTACCTTGGCAGCACAGCGGGCTCCCGCTCCAGCTGGGTTCGCTGAACAGCCCCTTGACTGCGGCGGACCCTTCACCAAACCCACGCTGGGTAGCCCGCCGCTCTAACCCTGCGATAGGATGCACATAGAACACCCCAGCCGGCAACAGGAGCACTCAATGCGCACCACTTCCCTAATCGCACTGATCACACTCCTCACCGCTTGCAAAGGCGGACCCGAGGACACCGGAGCCCAGATCGATGCAGACCAAGACGGGGTGTTTGCCAGCGAGGACTGCGACGACGACAACGACGCCGTCTTCCCAGGAGCCGAAGAACTCTGCGACGGTCTGGACAACGACTGCGATGACGAGATCGACAACAGCGCCACCGACGCGGCCAGTTGGTACGCCGATGGCGACAGTGACAGCTACGGCAGCGCCACAGACAGCGTCCAGGCCTGCGAGGCCCCCTCCGGCTACATCGCGGACAGCACGGACTGCGACGATGCCAATGCACTGATCAACCCAGACCAGCTCGAGATCTGTAACGCAGGCGTGGACGACGACTGCGATGGCTTGGCCGACGACGAAGATGAGAACGTGGACCTGAGCACGGGGCTGAGCTGGTGGACAGATGGCGACGCCGACGGCTTTGGAGCCGGTCCAGCGTCACGGGCTTGCGTGATTCCTAGCGGTGCAGCCGGCAACGAGGTGGACTGCGATGACGGGAACGCGGCGACCTTTCCAGGCGCCACTGAGATCTGCGACGGCCTAGACAACAGCTGCGAGGGCTCTGTCGACGAAGGCTTGCTCGGCCAAGCATCCGAGTGCCCAGCCAGCACCTGCCTGACGCTCAGCGAGAGCGGGGAGACAAGCAGTGGTGTGTACTGGATCGACCCGGCCGGCAGCGGTTCCTTTCCGGCCTACTGTGACCTGGTCAGCGATGGTGGCGGATGGGCTCTGATCAGCTGGACATCGGACACCGGCATCCTGACCTCCGCCGGCTACTACCAGAGCGAGCCCTACCCAGGGCTGGACGTGTGCGACACCTTTGATTGCACCTACGGCTCAGGCGGGACCGTGGACCAAATGGAAGCCCTAATCCAGGTCTCCACCGAGTTTGGCTCGGGCATGAGCACAGCGGCCCTGACCGACTACCAAGCTTTGGAGGACTACGACTACGCCTCTTCCTTTGACTACGGCGACATGAGCGGGATTACCCTGTCCATCGACACCTCGGGCTCCTGCGACTCCGATGCATCTATCGAAGGAGTCAACCGGGTCCTCGCCGGCCCCACCGACTACGACGGACTCTCCATCTGGCTGGCACCGGAGCTGCGCTACTACTCCTACACACACACCACCGATACAAGCTACCTTTGGTCTTACGGACTCTCGAGTCCATGTCAGGGTAACGGCACAATGCCTGCGGTGTACTTGGGTACTTGGTCCAGCCAAAACTACGGACCCTACCTTGGCAGCACAGCGGGCTCCCGCTCCAGCTGGGTCCGCTGAACGCCGGTGTGCCAAGGGCCGGTCTCTAAGGTAGAGTGCCTCTCCAGAAACCCCGGCTTGGCTCCCGACAATGCAAACCTCGCTCGTCGTGCTTCTCCAGCAGGACGGGTTCCCGCTCAACCTGGGTACGTTGAGAGCAACATGACCTGGTCCACCAACCCAAACGCGGCAGACTCCAACACGGTGGTCTTCACCTCAAACGCCGAAGGCCCAGAGGTGCTGGCGTGCGATCTGTGGTGTGTGCTCTATCAGATGCTGCAACGCAAAGCGGCAGACGGCGCATCGAGCGGCCACGGCATCCACATCTTCACCAACGTCCCCAACAGGAGCATGGAGCTGCGCTGGGTGGACGAGAAGACCCAGGGGGTCGGCAACTGGACCTACACCCTAAAGATCGGCGCCCTGTTCCGGGCCGGCCTGAACACCGACGACGCCGCCGACGCCTTCGAGGATACTGTCGGTGTGGCCGTGTCGTGGTTCGTAGAGGACCAGGATGACTTGGTCACAGAGGAGCCGGTCAAGGAAGGGTGGCGCCCAGGACTGCGCCCGATCAGCTGGGGGAAGGAGGGGATCAACTACGACCACCCAGCCTACGAGCTGCCCATGTCAAAGACCTCGCCGGTTGACATCTACTGGAGCAGCCAGGACTCTCCCGAGATCGAGCTCTTCGAGGTCTGATCAGGCCGCGCCCACAGCCACCCGCGTTGCCCGCTCACTCTCCTCCAGCACCTCAAAGGTCACATCCAGAAAGCGCTCGATCACCGCCATGTTCGTTCGTGCGTGCTCGCTCAGGGGCGGCGTACGAAAGCTACCGCCCCCAGCCAGAGCCAAAGGCAGAAGCAGCTGATCGGCCAAGAACACATCCACCGGTGTGCCCGAGTGCTGCCAGCGCTGCATACGCCGCACCAGAGTCTTAGACACCTGCTCGGCCTTTCTGCCCTTGGCGCCCACAGCATCAAACACAGTCGTGTGCTCACCGTGCAGCAGCGCCATCCACAGAGCATTGCCCGGCCCCTGACTCTCCACCTTCTCGATCCGTGCCAGGTCTGGGTTTAGGTTGAGCGCTGCGCACAGGGCAATGGTCTCCCGGCGCCCGACATGACCCGGCACACCACACATCGCCACCCCTACCTCCACCGAGGACAGAGCAGGGCGCTCCAGCATCTCCACGGGCTGCAGGGCCCCCGGCACGAGGGTGACCAAGATGGACCCCCCTCCCGCGGGGTTAAAGCCGTAGCGCTCCAACTGCAGTTCCACCTTGGCCCCCATGCGCCGAAGAACTGGTACAAAGCTATCTCTCAACGCATGAACGCTTGGGGAAAAGGACACGTGTGTCCCGCCCGTAATGCGTACTGTGCTCGGTGCATCGGCGTGCAGCAGGACCGGCAGGACCGTCTGCAACACCAAGGCCACCGCACCCGCCGACCCCACATCAAAGTGGTAGTCGCCGCCACGGATGGCTCCCGGCTCAAAGCTGAACTGCGAGGAGCGCAGCTCGGCGCCTTGCACCGAACCACCACAGATCTGGGCCACCGCACGCAAACAGGTCAGGTGCTGACGCATCAGACCTGGCTTGCGGCGGCCACCACGAACCTTGTCCACCTGAAGCGGCCGGCCCGTGATGGCGGCCAGAGACAGCGCAGAGCGCAGGATCTGACCGCCACCTTCGCCTTGGGTGCCGTCGATTTGTACGAGCTTGTTCATTCTCAATCCAACGCTTCATTCTGGAGTTTCCAGGCCCCGCAGCGCGGGACCTGGAGACCGATCAACCCTTCACACAGACAACCTGCTTCAAGGTGTGAACCACCTCGACCAGATCTGCCTGCGCTGCCATGACCTTGTCAATGTCCTTGTACGCCGCCGGAATCTCATCGATAACGGAGGCA
>JBLHMA010000321.1:0-6608 GCA_047621545.1 Cognaticolwellia sp.
ACTCCCAATCCGAAGCAAGCCTCCCGACAAGCCGTCGAGCACGGAAGGTCCGAGCTCGACGACCTAAGGATCTTACTTGCCTACTCTTGGTCGCCGACCGTTGCGCCTGCTCCGATGGAGACGTACGACGCCCCAGAGTAGACTGCGCCACAGTAGTCACCGACGCCTGTGACCGAAGAATCTGCGCCCGTGCTGACATAGTCTCTCGCCAAAATCGTACCCACGATGTTCGCGTTCGCCCCGATGGAGACGTATCCGCCGGTGGCATTCCAGATGACACGGGTGCTGTCTGTCCCGTTGATCACTACTACATTCACGCCCGCTCCGAAGGTCAGGTAGTTGCTGATGTTGAAGATGAAGTCACCGTCCTGGCCCTCGGCATCCAGAGTGATCGTCACGCCCGCAGTCACGGTCAGCAAGCCGTCGATATCATAAACTCCAGCAAGGAACGTCTGGTCCGTCGCGATATTGCCAGGAGCGAGGACGGTTCCGCCCGTCATGGAGTCCAGCTCAGATTGTGCATCAAGGACCCCTTGATGCTCATCGACGATGACCGGCACTGTCGTGTTTTTTGTATCACTTCCGAATGCGCTACCGGCCCCGGATGTCACAACTGTGCCGTATTCCAGTTCACCGACAACCTGTGAATTCGCACCGAAGGTAACCGCGGTTCCGGACCTAAGGTCGGTGTAGACCTCCGAGTACGCGCCGAGTGTACTCGCACCCACAGCCAGCATACTGCCATCGACCGTTGCGCTCGCGCCGGTGGTCAGGTTGGTGCCAGTTTGGATGTCTCCCGTGACCGTTGAGCCTGCACCCATGGTGACGTAGGAGTTCGCCAGGATATTGCCGTAAACCGTCTCATCGCCGGTCGAACCAGCGCCAGCGCTCACGTATGTGTTGGCAAAGACCGTCTGTTCAGACAGGGTGGACCCCTCCGAGAACTGAAGGCTGGCAGTGCAGGTCTCCGCCAGGTCTTCGTCGCCATCGGCGTCCGTGTCACAGTCGTAGCCGAGGGCGTCGCCGCCGGCGCTGGTGTCGATGTCCCCGGTGGGGCACTCATCGACATCGGCAACCAAAACAACACTGCCGATGGCCGCTTCGACGACAAAGTTGATGTCGTTAAAGTCCCTGTCACCACCGCCATACAGATCCTCAAATCCAACAGTGAAGGTTCCGTCCTCATTGTCAGTGATTGCCGCATGCACTTCACCGTCGGGGTTCCGCTCAGCCGGGCCTGTGTAGTACCAGTACCCAGTGTTCGTCACATAGATGGCAAACACCAGCTCATCACCCGACAGGAAAGAACCGAGTTCAAACTTGGTTCCTACTGCAGTCTCGTGCCCGGTTCCGATCCAGACAAACCCTTCAACCCCTTCAACGGTGGGTTCGGTGAGGTAGGTTTCGCTGGTATAGCCGGCCGAGCCGTCGCAGAAAGTGGTCGAGATCTCCGCATCACTTTCCAGAACCCTTATCTCGGCGCCTGGGTACTGGTCGTTTACTTGGGTAGGGTCGGGACACTCAGCGGCAGCAGCCGTGGCTGAGAACAGCAGAAGAGAAAGCAGCGCTGGGGTGTACATAAGTCGCGTTATCATGTGATCTCCGGGAGGCTGGTCGGTGAGTCACATACGAGGCACCTGACCAATGGGGAATGGCATTTTTTCTGTGGTTAGAGCCGCCGTGAAGCCGGCTCCTTCCGTACTGGTAGATGGAATTGTTCCGTGCAGGGCTGCTGGCAATCGGGCCAATCAGCTCGTCGTACTAAAGTCCAGAGGGTGCACCGCCCCTATTACACAGGATTCGGTATTCAGCTTGCCGAAAGACGTCCGGCCCCGATACCGCCCGTCCAAACAGTCAGCAGAGTGTCCTTTTTCAGCCAGCGGGCATGATCCTCAACCGCGTCCACGCTGGGAGGATCTGACTGACCGTTGTCGTTGGCCCCCAAACAGGCCAGGAACCCAACTGCAATTGCGTGATGGGGACCCGTGCAACGCCTGGCGAAGCCGCTCTGCGAGGGAGGCGCATCGATTTTGCCCCAACAGGCGATGGAGCCGTCATCGGCCAGCGCGAAACCGTTGGCCCGACCGACGCTCAGGTCTTGAAACCCGGTGTCCTCAGGCAGCATGAACGGACCTAATCTATCGTCCCCCGACAGTTCAATTCGGTCGTCTCGACTGGGAGCCGGTGCCCACCGAGATTCGACATCTGGAGATCGCCACGTCTGCCCATGGGCTCATGGCGAGCATTCTGTACTCCCTCTTGCCCAACTTCCTGCTGGAGGAGACCCTGGCGGTGCCGCTCGAGGGTGGGGTCGGCGGGTTCCGCCGCAGCGGCGAAGAGAGCGGCGGAGGTGAAAAGCATCAAGGTTACCCAGCGCACCAAGGAGTGCCGTGGTCCGTACTCAGTGTCTGAGCCTCGGGTATTCGAGGGAGGAAACGGCTGCTGGAACGCAGGGCGCCACGGAGAATGCCGGTCTCCCACCCACCCCTTGGGGCTTCTCACCCCTGGCGTCTCCCCGCCCCCAACATAGCCAGGCCCAGCAGCAGCACCGCCGCACCCGTTCCGCGCCTGGTGTCCCGACCACAGCCGCCCAGCAGACGCAGCGGCGTGGGGGGCAGAGCGGAGTCCTGAGGATCCGAGTCCTGAGGCCCCGAGTCGCCCGTCTCTGGACCGGTCTCCCCCGTCTCACCGGTCTCTCCCGTGTCCCCGGTGTCGGGCACCTGGTCGAAGGCGTGGGCCCCGATGTCCGCCACTGTGCCATCTGGGTCCGTGCCAGAGCCCGCCTGGTCGATGAGGGGGCTCCCCGCGTCAAGATTGAGCGGGATCGAACAGTCCGTCCCGACCGGATTCCCTGTGAGCAAGGGATCCGCGCCCGAGGTCAGGTCAGAGCCGTGCACGCTGCCCACGGCGTTGGGGCTGCTGACCTGGTACCAGTAGTTGAAACCGGTGCCCGGAGACCCGCCGGGAAAGACGTAGCCCATCTCGGCGTGGGCCATCAGCGAGGCCCGCAGAGTGAAGCCAGCCCCGCTCTGGGCCGCGATCAGCAGGTCCTGGCTGTTGTCCCAGACGCTGAGGTGACCAAGGTCTGCAAAGGCCGCTGAGCTGTCCAGAAAGAGCAGCGCTGTCCCGCCGCTGTGGCCCCGCAGCTCGACGTGGTCGAGGCTGGCCTTGCCGCCTCTCAGCGTCAGTGCCGAGCCCACATCGGTCCCGAAGCCCTTGACCAGGTTCCCGCACAGCTGGCTGTTGGACAGATCCAGAGCCGAGGGTGCCAGCCCCAGCACAGCGCCCCCGCTTCCGTCGGGACTGCTGACGTTCTCCTGCACCCACAGATCGGATCCGGTGAAGTGCCCCCCGTCCACGGCCAAGGCGGCCCCCTGGGGCGCGACGTTCGCCCGCAGCGTGAGGCCGTCAGCCGTCACCGTGGTGAAGGGCCCAAAGTAGGCGCCGCCCCCTGTAGCCGCTTGGCTGCTCGTGATGCTTCCGCCCTGGATGTCCAAGACCCCCTTGTCCATGTAGAGCGCCCCCCCAGTGTCGGCGCTGCATTCGTGGAGCTGTGCGTTGTAGAGCGTGATCTCGGGGCCGACGCTGAGCGTCTTGGCGGCCGTGAGCTGCACGCAGCCACCCAGCGAGCCCTCACCGCCCGTCAGATCCAGGTCCTGGAGGGTCACCTCCAGCTGTGCGGGGCCCACCACGGAAATCTTCGCCCCGGGGCCCGAACCGGTCACGTCAGTCACCGAAATGCTCATGGCCGCCGCCGCCGGCTGGGTGCCGATGGTCAGAATGTGGTCATCCAGCCCCCCGGCCTCCTCGTGGTGCAGCCCCTGCACCTGTAGCCCTGCGGCGTCGAAGGCGTAGACCCCGCCGGTCGTAGCCTGGGCCAGGTAGATGTTGGTCAGCACCACATCGCTGGCCTGGTTCAGGAAGATGCTCTCGTCCGTGAAGTCAGGGTGCACGAAGAGGCGCAGGTTCTCGAGAACGACCCCAGAGCCACCCACAACGGTAATGCCACCCACCTCCGCCACACCGGATGTGCTGGAGGTGACGATCACGTTGTCCTTCCCGTACAGGTCGCACTTGTCCACGCTCAGCTCCACGGAGCGCGCGGGATCGATCTCGATGGTGTCTCCGCTCTCGACGGCCAAGCAGACTGTCGCCAGCACGTCGCCATCCGAGACGGTCCTGGTCACCGCGGCGCTGGCAACAGCAACCCACAGAAGCCACATGTGTCCTCCAAAGCACCAGCGTGGCACATCCCACCCTCACCCCGCTCTTTTTCTGGGCTGCATCCAGCAGACAGGAACGCCATCCACGCCTTCAGCTCAGGCCAAGACGGCCGAGCCACGGCCCTGCTGTTCTGAAGGCCTTGGTTCGACAGCTCCTGTGCACGTCCCCGCCTTGTCCCTGTGATAGAAGCCGCCCATGATTCCTTGCGTGGTGTTGGACACTGAGACCACTGGCTTCCCCAACAACGGGGCAGGCTTCTGCGCCCGCATCATCGAGGTGGGCGCGGTCGTCATCACCGAAGACGCCCGCGTCGTCTCGCCGATCTCCTTCTTCGTGCGCCAGCCCCGCGCCCACCTGAGTTCCTGGCAAGCCAAGCGGGCCATGCAGGTCCACAACATCAGCATTGACCGGGTCTGTAGCGAGGGCTTGGACGTCGCGCAGGCTGCGCCCAGGCTGGCCGAGTGGATCGACAAGGTTCAGCAGCGCTTTGGCGTGCAGGAAGTGCGGGCCTACAACCAGGCCTTCGACTTCTGGTTCCTGGACCGGGCGCCGTGGGACTTCTTCGACCGCACCGGCCTGGCCAAGGGCCAAGACATCCAGCAGACCGCCAAGACTGCAATGGGGAGCAAGCGGGGGCCGGCGCTGCACAAAGCTGTGGCCTACGCCAACCGCACGGGTGGTGACATTCCGTGGGTGGGCGATGCCCACCGGGCTGGGGAGGACGCGCGCATGGCAGCGCTGATGGCGGTGTTCTTTGAGTCAGCGGGGTGAGCGCAGACCGCGCGGCCACCTGCGATAGGGCGGGCTTCAGCCCTTACGAAACTGCTTGATGCGCAGTCGATTCCCCGAGTCGTCGATCAGCGTCGCCAGCCGCCGCTCTCGGGTCTCCTCACGCTTGGCACTGGTCACCCACTGTGTCGTGTGCCTGCGGTAGCCGGCCGGTTGCTCTTGGTAGAACGCCCAGGCGCTCGGGGCCGCTTTAAATCGGGCCAACATTGGGTCCGTCAGCGCGCCGTCGAACTTGGCTGTCACGTAGCCACTGTCAGGGTGAACATCCTTAAAGGCAAAGGCAGCGAGACCCTCCTCTTTCATGCGACCCTGTGCCGTGAGCTTGTCGACGAGGTCGATGTTTCTCTTGCTCCAGACGCTCTTCGATTTCCGCGGTGTGAAGCGAATCAAGTAGCTCTCGTGGTCCCGAGACTTCCGGATTCCGTCTATCCAGCCGTAGCAGAGCGCTTCATCGACCGTGTCTTCCCATGTCACGGACAGCTTCTTTGTCGCCTTCTTGTAGAAGCCCACCCAGAGCTGCTCCGTCGTGGCGTGGTGCTCTTCGAGCCACGCTCGGAAGTCGGCGGGTGTGGGGAAGAAGGTCGGTGTGTGCTCGGACATGCTCGACTCTCTTTCTTGAACGACCGATTGGGGCTCAGCAAGCTGGCCTTGGCCGCGTAACCAAATCTGATGCAAGCGTTTGTCTCACAAGTACGAAAAACACCCGCCGAAAACGACAGGTGTTTTTTGATCTGCAAAGTGGAGGCTCGGCCACGCTTAGGCAGAGCCGGCAACCGCCACAGTTCACAAAAGAGAGCGACCTAGCCTATCCCTGCCCTGCGAGAGCATGCGGCCCCACTACCAGCCGGTGCCTCTACAGACGTACACGGCTCCAGCATCCTCGCCGTTCTCGTCATCAAAGGGTGCGGTGATGGCGATGTCGTCAAAGCCGTCGCCGTCGCCATCGCCAAAGCCGGTGGTCCAGAAACCCACCTCTTCGCCGGGCGTCCCTCCGTGCAGGATGAGGTCCGCTTCGCCGAGGCCGTACTCTCCGGAGACCGGCCCGTAAAACACGTACGCCGCGCCTGAGCGGTCCCCGCCGTAGTCAGCCCCGTCCGAGCCGAAGACAATGTCAGGCACGCCGTCACCGTTAAAGTCACCGGCGGCGCCCATGTCGGCAGCCTCGTCACCCGCTTCTTCGCCGTAGAACACGGCCGTCGCGTCTTCGACGCTGAGCTCTCCGACGAGCGGGCCGGAAAAGAGATAGATAGCACCTGCATCCTCGCCGATGTGGGTGTTGCCGTAGGCGCCCACAAGAAGATCCGTGTACCCGTCGCCGTCGAAGTCATCGGTGGCGTGGTGGCCGAAGATGTTACCGAAGTTGGCGCTCTCGGTCACGTCTCGGATGACGACGTCTGCATCAGTGGCCGGATCGAGTTCACCCGCGGCGAGTGGTCCGTAAAACACGTAGACGGCACCCGCGTCCTCAACCGGCACCTCGGTGCCGTCGCTGTCCAGGACTGTCGTACCGTCGTCCCCGAGGTTGCCCAGGATCAGGTCCTGGTTGCCGTCGCCATCCAAGTCGGCCCAAGCGACTGACTGCTGCGTCCAGACGT
>JBLHMA010000322.1:0-6601 GCA_047621545.1 Cognaticolwellia sp.
GCGCCTGCGTTTTACCTTGAGCTGCCAGGACCGCGTCCCGGAAGCTGACGTGGAGATCACGTCAGTCTCCCTGCCTGATGGCGCCGAATTTGACCGGGAAGAGCTCCAGGTCTCCTGGAGCCCGGGCGAAGACGACGCCGGACCCGCGGAGTTCGTGTTCTCCGTGCGCGTGCCGGACCAGGACATCCCAAGCTCCTACGGCTTTGACGCCTACGTCATGGCGGACATCGACAGCAGCCCAGATTCGGAGCGCTACACCCAAGAGTGGGGGCTGCCGGTGCTTCATCTGACCTCGGGCGAGGTGCTCAGTCAGAGCGACAAAGACGTGGAAGTGCATTTCGAGGGTGTGGAGTACGTGGCACAGGCCAAGATCCGCGGAGCGTCCTCCGCCGCCTACCCAAAGCCTAGCTATACCCTGGAGTTCCCGGAGGAAGAGCTGGACTTGAAGGATCTGTGGGGCAAGAAACGCAACCACCTGATCTTGTTGACGACCTTCGACGACAACAGCTACGTACGCCAGAAGCTGATCTACGACCAGTGGGCCGCGATGGCCGAGTACTGGGGCCAGGACCGGCTGACCCCGCGCAGCTTCTTCTGCGTGCTCTACCTAAATGGCGACTATCAGGGGCTCTATGTGGCCCTGGACCGACCGGACGATGAGTTCATTCGGCACATGGGCCTAGACGACAGTGGAAACCTGTACAAAGCGGTCAACCACGACGCCAGTTTCTACAGTTACGACTACTATGGCAGCCCAAAGGGTGACCTATCCGCCGGCTATGTGAAGAAAGAGGGCCTTCCGGAAGATAACTACGCAGACCTACGCGACTTCGTCTCTTTCACCGCCAGCTCCAATGCAAACGAACTCAGCACCAACCTCCAGGACTGGGGCCCAGAGGGAGAGTTCATGGACTGGTTCTTACTGGTCTACTACAGTCTCAGCGAAGACTCCGCAGGCAAGAACTCGTACCTGTACCACAACCCAGAGAGTGACCTTTGGCGCTACGTTCCCTGGGACTTTAATCACGCCTGGGGACAGAATTGGTACACCCTGCGCACCGACCCGAGCAGTCTGAACACCTACTACACCAGGAACCGAATTTTCTGGGCCTTTCAGACCGATGGTGCGGCGGCAGACAGGCTGTGGGGGCGCTACACACAGATGCGCGCAGACGGCCCTCTGCACCCCGACTGGATCACCGGACAGCTGGACGATTACTACACCGAGATCCAGCCTTCTGCGGAGAAGGACTGGGAGCAATGGGGCCGAGAGTATGAGACCTACGGCTACTGGTCGAGCGCACGTTCCGGCACCTGGCAGGACTTTGAGGGGGAGAAGGACTACCTATACGACTGGGTTCAGGAGCGGGCCGAGGTGATGGATGGAGAGCACGGGGGCTGAGATAGGGGACCTGTTTCGGTGTCCGCGCAAACAAAGAGCGAACGCTCTGGCCACCTGCGGCAACTCAAGGGTGCCACTCAGGAATAGGAGCCCCGAATGCGTCGCCTTCCAATTCTCACCGCCCTCTTTGTTGTCCCAAACCTCGCCTTTGCAGAGGCCCTCTGCAAAGGGTCCGTGAACCTGAGCCCGGCCGACCCCAAGATGGCAGACACCCTGGCACAGATAGGAGTCTCCACCCAGCCCCAAGACGACTGCGCCCCACTGCAGGTAAGCACCGCGTCCCTGGGCCAAGACTTGGCGGTCACCATCACACTGCCCTGGGGCGAGAGCGAGGTCCGCGAGATGCCTTCTCACCAAGCTGCTGCCGGCTGGATCGATTCGTGGCTTGCCAGGGAGCGCTTGGGGGAGCTCTTGGATACCAACCCGGCCCCCTCGGAGAAAGTGATGCTCTATGCAAGCTTCGACGACTGGCGGGCTGACCGGCCCTCTGGTGAGTCGGAGGCCGATGTAATCCAGAGTACATCCAACGCCATGGTGCGTGTCCAGGACGGATTGGATCCCTTCTACACCCTTGACCTCTCCATCGGACAAGCCAGGGATCTGGGCAGGGTCTACGCGTTCAAAGTGGGTGAGCAGGTCTATCTGAACACCGGAAGTCCCAAGCCCAACCGCTTGGCCAGCTATGGCCGTGTCACCGAAGTGAGCCACTACGGAATCGTCCAGGACGAGATCTGTGTCTGGGTTCCACCAACCCAAGCCCTTCCCGGCTACATGACCTGTGATGGCTTTGTGCGTGTCATCGACCTGGACACCGGCGATAGCGAATCTGTGGGCAAGATCAAGCTGAAACGCTGGATGGAGCACGACCCCAGCCTACGCGTCGAATGGACTGAAGAGAGCCGCCGGAACGACGGCACCGTACACAGCTACCTAGTCGAGCTGCTGACCCGTCAGCCTGACGCAGCTTTGGACTAAAGATGTGTCAGCCCAATAGTCAGGAAGGAGATGTCTGAGCCCAGGCCACATCTGCGCCTTGTGCAGACACCTCGTGTCGAATCGCTG
Source organism: Cognaticolwellia sp. (assembly GCA_047621545.1). GTDB lineage: Bacteria > Myxococcota_A > UBA796 > UBA796 > CAJQPC01 > CAJQPC01. The sequence continues at coordinate 2,465 of JBLHMA010000322.1, forward strand.
CCTAAACAGGCACTGGCCTCGGACGTGGAGCTGTTGGCGCTCTGCGCAGCGGGAGACGATGCGGCAGCGACGGCTTTTGTGCTCCGGCACCAAGGGCTCGTCCACCGCTTCCTCTCTCGCATGCTCGGTGCCTCGGACCCCAGCGTAGACGACCTTGCACAGAAGACCTTTCTGGCGGCGCTGCGCTCTTCAAACAAGTTCGATGGCCGGTCCACTGCGCGGACTTGGCTACTCGGCATCGCGAACAACCAAGCCAAGATGCAGATCCGCGGCCAAATCAGGCGGAGAAAGGCCATGGAACTGCTTGCGACCCTGCGACTGGTTCAGCCTCCCAGTAGAGCGCCAGACATAGAGGCCAGCGAGTCTGCCCGCAGGATCCAGGCAGCCGTCTTGACACTAAATCCCAACCGACGGGCAGCTTTTGTCCTGTGTGAGGTGCAAGGCATGACAGCACCACAAGCCAGCGCCGTACTGGATGCCCCTGAGGGCACTGTTCGACGCTGGAGGGCAGAGGCGCGTGCAGCCCTACAGTCCAAACTCCGTGACCTGATCGACTTAGGAGAAGGCGCATGAGCGACAAGCACTGCGAGCCCCTCAAAGAGCTGCCAGAACGCCGGCTGACCCAGGATCAGGCCCAAGTTTTCGCCGCCGAAGTGGTGGACCAATGGAGAGCTCCCCCCAAGTACGCAAACAGGCGGGGTGCGGCTGTTGCCTTGCTGGCTGCAGTGTTGCTCGGAGCCATCGGGTTGGCCTACTGGGACAGACCGTCTGCACATCCGCTTGGCCTTGAGATGACCACCGTGAGCCCGCAGACGCCGGCGTTGGCCGACGACCGCGTCACCGCCTCCGCCGGCGCCGTATTTCAGGTGGAGGGCGAGCGCGCCCACAGGGTGCTGCGTCTCACAGAAGGCAGCGTCTTTTGCGTGATCGACAAGCGGGCCCCCGGAGAGGTCTTCCAAGTCATAGTCGGCGACGCCTTGGTGGAAGTGACGGGAACGCGTTTCGGCGTCTTGGCCCTGGACGGGGACTTAGATGCGGTCTGGGTCGAGGAAGGGAGCGTCGCACTGACCTTGCCTTCCGGAGAGCACCTCGTCTTGGCCAGCGGGGATAGTTGGCCGTCAGACGAAGTTGAGCTTCCCACCGCTGATCTACCCTTCACTGAGCCTGCGCTACAACAAGCATCGGAGCCCCCTCCCCTGCCCCTTTCCCCCACAATCGAAGTGCCCCAAACCCCCAACAAGCCACGGGCCAGCGAAGCGCTGACAGGAGTCGCCTTGGCCCGGGGCCTAAAGCTGCTCGATCAAGGCCGCTTCACCCAAGCCGCTGCCGTCCTGGACGAGGAGCCAGACGGAGTCCTTCGGCAGGACGCCCTGTTCTGGCGTGCAGTCGCGCTCAACCGAGGCGGCCAGCTCTCCGCTGCAGCGGTCGCGTTTGAGACCTTCCTGGCCATGGCACCGGACTCCTCCCGCGCGGGTTCAGCCCACTGCATGCTCGGGCGCCTGCTCGTGAACGACCCGCAGGCCGCAGAGCCCCACTTCCAAGCGGCCAAGCGCTCACAGGACCCGCGCGCAGCGCAGTGTCGCGCCCAGGACTAGTCCAGAACTATCTCCGGGCCATTGGGGCACGATCAGTGGGCTGCGCATAGCAAACGGCCTGTACACTCCTGGCTCCTCGTGGAGTCCACCTCATGTCCGAAGCCTACATCTACGACGCAGTACGCACCCCACGTGGGCGTGGAAAGCCCAGCGGGGCCCTGCACTTGGCTACCCCGGTGCACCTGGCCAGCACGCTGCTCAACGCCATCAAGGCCCGAAACCCTGGCCTGGATCCGCACCGAGTCGACGATGTCGTGCTTGGGACAGTCGAACCCCACAGTGAGCAGGGCGGCGCTCTCGCAAGAACTGCGGTGCTGGCTACGGGCTTTGGCGAGGGCGTTCCTGGTGTTCAGCTCAACCGCTACTGCGGCTCGGGATTGGAGGCGGTCAACCAAGCGGCGGCACGCATTCGCTCTGGATGGGAGGACTGGATCATCGCTGGCGGTGTGGAGTCCATGTCGCGGGTTCCAATGGCCTCGGGCGGGGACCCCTGGGCGATGGACCCGGACACAAACTATGCCACCGGCTTTGTGCCACAAGGTATCGGCGCCGATCTCATCGCAACCATCGAAGGATTCACCCGAGAAGACGTGGATGGATTTGGGGTGCGATCTCAGGCGCTGGCAGCGGCCGCCTGGCAGGAGGGGCGCTTTGGCAAGAGCATCATCCCCGTTTGCGATGCCTACGGACTCCCCCTGCTGGACCGAGCATGGGCGCCGAAGGGGGCTTTGATGCCGTGGCGCTGCAAAAGTACACACGGGTACAGCGCATCGAGCATGTGCACCACGCGGGCAACTCCTCGGGAATCGTAGATGGCGCAGCAATGGTGCTCATCGGCAGTCAACAGGCTGGGGAGCGTGCGGGACTTCGACCTCGGGGGCGGATTCGGGCGGCGGCCGTGGTCGGAGCGGAGCCCACCATCATGCTGACGGGACCTGCTCCGGCGTGCCTAAAGGCGCTAAAGAAAGCGGGCATGGAGATGGGGGACATCGACCTGTTGGAGATCAATGAGGCCTTTGCCTCTGTGGCGCTCAAGCTGATTCGAGATCTTGGCGCAGATCCTGAGCGCACAAACGTGAATGGCGGAGCGATTGCAATGGGACATCCACTGGGGGCGACCGGAGCGGTTCTTGTAGGGACCATGTTGGATGAGCTGGAGCGTCGGGACTTGAACACTGCGCTTGTGACCTTGTGCATCGGCGGCGGCATGGGCATTGCAACAATTATTGAGCGGGTGGGTTGATCATGCAACTTCTACAGACTGAAACGATTCAGAGCACGCTGCAAGGCGGTGTGCTGACCCTCGTCCTGAACGACGAGAAGCAGTCCGCCAACACGATGCGGACACAGTTCGTCCTGGACTATGGACAGATGGTGGCCTGGATCCTAGAGCACGACATTTCGGGCGTCATTCTCACCTCTGCAAAGTCCAGCTTCTTTGCCGGAGGGGACCTGAAGGAGCTTCTTGCTGCCACGGCCCAGGACGCGCCACAGATCCTGGCCAGTACTCTAAGGTTGCAGACACACATGTGCGCACTGGAGACCTGGGGCAAGCCAGTGGTCGCAGTGATGGGAGGAACAGCACTGGGTGGTGGCCTGGAGTTGGCTCTCGCGTGTCACAGACGCATCGGTGTGACCAACCCCAAAGCGCGCTTTGGCCTGCCCGAGGTCACTTTAGGCTTGCTCCCCGGCGGCGGCGGTACCGTGCGTACAGTGCGGATGCTCGGGGTCGTTCAGGCTCTGATGCAAGTGCTGCTCAAGGGGCCCCAGATGCGCATGGACAAGGCCCAGTCCTTGGGGCTCATCGATGAGATCTTACCCGACAACAACAGCGCCATGGCGTCGGCTCGTGCTTGGATTGCTTCAACCCCGCGGTCCGAGCAACCCTGGCGTGCCAAGGGCTACCGCATTCCCGGAGGTGGCAAGCAGCTCGCACAGTTCCTTCCGGCCATCCCCGCCACCCTCAAGTCCCAGCTCAAGGGCGCACACTACGATGCCCCCCACCACATCGTCAGTGTGGCCGTAAACAGCGCCAAAGCCCCCATCGAGCGTGCCTGGGAGATCGAGGCTCGCGCTTTTGCGGACCTGGTCTGCAACTCTCAGCAGTCAAAGAACATGACTCAAGCCTTCTTCTTCGATTTGCAGGCGGTCAACAAGGGGGCATCCAGGCCAAAAGGCTTTGAGCGCAGCAAAGTGTCTAAGGTCGCTGTGCTCGGTGCCGGTATGATGGGGGCGGGCATTGCTTATGCCTGTGCCAAGGCGGGTATCCAGGTGGTACTCAAAGACGTCGACCTGGCGGGCGCTGAGAGGGGCAAGGGTTACAGTGAGAAGCTGGTCGCCAAGGCCGTGGATAGAAAGCACATGAATGAAGTTGCCGCTGCTGCGCTCTTGGGCCGCATCCAGCCCAGTGACTCCTATGCCGACTTGGCTGACTGTGAGCTGGTCATTGAAGCTGTTTTTGAGTCAACTGAGCTCAAGGCCAAGGTCTTCCAGGCCGCGCAGGTGGTGTTGCCAAAGACGGCACTGCTGGCCTCGAATACGT
>JBLHMA010000323.1:0-6547 GCA_047621545.1 Cognaticolwellia sp.
CAGTCGCGGAGACGATCGCAGTCGCCGAGACGATCGCAGTCGCGGAGAAGATCGCAGTCGCGGAGACGATCGCAGTCGCGGAGACGATCGCAGTCGCGGAGACGATCGCAGTCGCCGAGATGAGCGTCCAGACCTTCGACAGGCAGGCGATCGGCGCCCAGACGAGCGCCCAGACCTTAGAAGGTCTGGCAACGCCCGAACAGATTCAAGCCGGTCAGATTCGGGCCGGTCAGGCTCCAATCGTTCAGAGTCCAGTCGTTCGGAGTCCAGTCGTTCGGAGTCCAGTGGCGACGGACGTCGCCGCAGTACACGCGGTCAAAGCGCACCTTCCGGTGAGACCAGAGGCGGCGATAGCCGTAGCAGCCAGGGCCGCAGCAGCCAGAGCCGCGGTGGTCAAAGCAGCAGCGCCCAAGGGAGCAGCGAGGGCCGCAGCGCTCAGAAGCGCCGCAAGCCACGCAAGGGCCCAAACGTGCCCGTGGTCGTTGAGCGCAGGCCCTCACGCAGCGGCGGCAGTAGCAGCGGTACTGGTAGTGGCAGCAGCAGCACAGCGAGCGGCTCGGCACCCAGGCGGCGCAAGCCTAGGACCAAGGATTGAGTCAAGCCGGCTCCCAACGCTCCTGAAGGGATGCACCCTCGACCAGACAGCCGGACCCCGTGTGAGGATTGCCTAGTCTGAGGGTGTAGACTCCCGCCCACCAAAGTGGAGTTGCTCATGTCTCTGGAGCGGATGGACGCTGGCCTGCGTCGCGAAGTTGAGAATCTACAGACCGAAGGCCGTGCCAAGGCGCCTGAGCGGGTCATTGTCGATGTAATTCCCCCACAGGGTGGATTTGGCCCCCGCTACAAGCTGGCCGACCACGAGCAGTCCTTCATACGGATGAACTCCAACTCCTACCTGTCCCTGAGCCACCACCCCCAGGTGATTCAGGCTGCGGATGCGGCCACCCACCGATTCGGCGCAGGTCCGGGTGCCGTACGCTTCATCGATGGCACATTCTCGGCCCATGTGGAACTCGAGGATCGCATCGCCGCTTTTTGTGGTCGGCCAGCCGCCAAGATCTTCAACTCGGCCTACACGACCAATCTGGGCCTAGCGCTGGCTCTGCAGAACAAGAAGACCTACTGGATCGGCGACCAGCTCAACCACAACTGCATCATTCGCGCGATGCGCATCGCCGGCGTTCCACGCTCGAACAAGGCCATCTTCCAGCACAACAACATGGAGGAGCTCAAGGCCTGCATCGAGGGCGTTCCGGACGGTATTGAGCGCGTGGTCGTGATCTTTGACGGCGTATTCTCCATGCGCGGCGACCACTGCCCCATGGCCGAGATCAACGCAGTCCTGGAACCTCATCGGGAGCGCTTCGCCGAGGGCTTGGTCACCGTGATGGACGACTCCCATGGCATCGGATCCTACGGAGAGACTGGACGCGGCACGGAGGAGATCTGCGACTCCAAGGCCGACATCTTGGTGGGCACCTTTGGAAAGGCCTTTGGGGTAAACGGCGGCTTTGTGGCGGCCAGCCCAGCAGTAGTAGAGGCCGTTCGTCAGAAGGCCGACACCTACATCTACACCAACCCCCTCTCGGTGGCGGACTGCGCTGCGGCCAGCAAGGCTGTAGACATCGCCGACACTCCCGAGGGCATTGAGCGACTGGCCAACGTGCGGGCGCGAATCGCCCAGTTCCGGCAGGGCCTGGCCGACTTGGGACAGGAGAGCATTCCTGGTGTTCACCCCGTCGTTCCACTGATGGTGCGGGACACCCAGAAGACCCGAGACATGGTGCAAGCCTTCACCGATGGCGGCGTGCTGGTCGTTGGACTCAACTTCCCGGTGGTGCCCAAGGGCGACCAGAGCATCCGCTTCCAGATCAACGCAGCGCACACCGAAGCGGACATTGCCGAAGTGCTTCGGGTGCTCAAGGGCATGCTTTGAGACCGCTATCGACCGAAACCCCCAGCCAAAGGTCCACATGTCTGAAGAAATGATCGAGGTCGGCGAAGGCTTTTGGAACATCCGCGGCAGCTTCCGCATCGGCGGCATTCTGAACGTCGGTACCCAGTGTTCCTTGGTGCGTCTGAACAGCGGCGGATTCGTCCTGCTGGACGCCTACACCTTGCCGGAGAGCATCTTGGCCAAGGTGCGGGCCCTGACCGACGGGGGCCAAGCGGTTCAGGCCGTCCTGAACCTGCACCCCTTCCACACCCTCCATGTCGGAGCCGCCCACCAGCAGTTCCCCAAGGCCGCGCTCTACGGCAGCAGCCGCCATGTGGAAAAGGCGCCAGAACTGCCCTGGCAGGCACTGCGCATGGACGACCCCGAGCTGCACGCTCGCTTCGCCCCTGACCTGGAGTTCTCCGTGCCCAGCGGCGTTCACTTCATCCACAACGACCCCGACGTGCACTTCAGCTCTGTGCTGGCCTACCACCCGTCCAGTAAGACCATCCACGTGGACGACACCTTCAACCACATGAACCTGCCCTTGATCGGCGGAGTGAGCCTTCACCCCACGTTGAGCAAAGCCTTGATCCGAGAGCCTGGAGCCGCCGAGGCCTTCCAGGAGTGGGCCAGCGCGCTGATCGACCGCTGGTCAGAGGCCCGCAACCTCTGCGCCGCACACACCTCTGCCCTGCTAAACCAGAACAACCTGGCCGAGCAGATGCGCGCGGCGCTGCACAAGGTAGATGGAAAGCTTCAGCGCCACAGCGCAGAGCACGGCTAAGTCAGGAGCGCCCCATGCAGACCCGGACAAAGAGACTGGCAATGGCTGCTGGAGGCGCGACCCTCTTGGGCATACTGCTCTGTGGAGGCGGCTTTGTGGCCCTGAACGAGCCCGCGCCGGTGGGGGTCAGCGACGCGGCAGCGGATGCCTTGGCAGACAAGATGATCGACGCTGTGGACCGGGAGGCCTGGGCACGCACCGGCGCGGTCAACTGGACTTACGCCGATCGCTACACCCACCTGTGGGACCGGGACCGGCACTTTGTCCAAGTGCAGAAAGGGGGCTGGCAGGCCTTGGTGGATCTGAACACCCTGAAAGGCGTGGCGTCTGTGGACGGCGTGGCCTTAGCGGGTGCAGCCAGAGACGAGGCAGTCCAGGAGGCCTACGCCGCGTGGGCCAACGACAGCTTCTGGCTGTGCGCAATGAACAAGGCCTTTGACCCAGGAACCTCACGTTCACGCGTCGCGCAGCCCGACGGCAGCGAGTCCCTGCTCGTTCAGTATAGCTCCGGAGGCGTGACCCCCGGAGATGCCTACCTGTGGCACTTAGACGAGAACGGCCGGCCGGAGTCCTGGCAGATGTGGGTCTCCATCCTCCCCATCGGAGGGGCCGCCGCCACTTGGGAAGGCTGGGAGCAGCTCTCCACCGGTGCATGGGTCTCCACTCAGCACAAGCTTGGTCCAATGGACATTCAGGTCACGCACTTGCAGGGCGCCGAGAGCCTCAGTGAGCTGTCCCCAGGGCCGGACCCCTTTGCGCCACTCCTGGCACTCTGATCTCAGCGGTCTGAGCGCGCCCTACTCAGGCATGGGGCTTCCGCCGATCTCCACAGCCTTCTTGTAGGCTGGACGTGCCTCGAAGCGCTGGATGTAAGCCTGGATTTTGGGATAGCTCTGTCCCTTGGGTGCGCGCTTTACGCCAGCTTGCAACCCGTAGGACATCTGAATGTCCGCGGTGGTGAACCGCTCTCCGGTCAGCCACGGCTGGCCGCTCAGGGTCTGCTCCACAAAGCCCATGTTCCGGATGATCTCCGGGTTGGTAAAGGCTCCGTCGATGGTGCCCAGGATGCCCTTGACCACCGGCTTGATGAAGAAAGGAACCTTGTCAATGGCGGTGCCATGCACCAAAGACATGAGCAAAGTTGGCATGAGCGTGCCCTCGGCGAAGTGCAACCAGTAGCGCACGTTCTGGCGCTCTTGAGCTGTCTCCGGGCGTAGAGTGCCGTCTCCAATATCCACCAAGTACTCCAAGATCGCAGCCGACTCAGCCAAGATCAGGCCGTCCGCCACGACTACTGGGGATTTGCCGAGGGGGTGCACCTGCTTGAGGGCCGGGTCTGCGCGAAAGTTCTTGTCGCGCTTGTAAGTCTTGATCTCGTAGTCCAAACCAAGCTCCTCCAGCGCCCAAAGCACACGGGTGGATCGAGACAGCTCAAGGTGATGAAGAACGATGGCGGGCATGGCAAGCTCCTATGGCTCCCGTCCTATCCCTTGCCTTGTCTGGGCGCGTGCAAAGGGTTGGGGCCCGCCCCCCGAAAGGAGAGTCCGTGTCCAAGAGCAGCGATCCCGGCCTGAACCCCTCCGCAGACGCCACTGCTGTCCCCGACAGCACCTGGAAGTCGATCCTGAGCGCCACGGAGTACAAAATTCTGCGCCACTCAGCGACGGAAGCTCCGGGAACTGGCCGTTACTTGAACAACGAAGAGCGGGGTTTTTACCATTGCGCGGGCTGCGCTCAGAAGCTGTATGCAGCCGAGCACAAGTTCCACAGCGGCTGCGGGTGGCCCAGCTTCTATGACGAGGTCGAAGAGGGCGCAGTAAAGACCTACGTGGACAGCAGCCACGGACATACGCGCACCGAGATGCGCTGTGGTCGCTGCGACGGGCACCTGGGACACATCTTCCAGGACGCGCCAAACACACCCACAGGGACCCGTCATTGTGTGAACGGCTACGCCGTGCTCTTCGTGCCCGATGGCAAAGATCCACAAGAGGCATTGGCCGAACACCGCTCTATGCACCAGGACTGACAGGCTTTGGCTTTCGGATCGGCGCCTGAGTGCGCTACATTGTGCTTTCACCGCGCGTAAGAGAGCTGTTCATGCCTGCACAGAGCCGTCGGCAGACTGAGACCACGGGCACCGAGAGTTCGGTGGCACCAGCCGTTTCCACGGAAGTGAGCGACAACGCCTTTACTGGCGAACAGCTCCAGCTTCAGAACGCCAAGCAGTCCTATGAGCAGGCTTTAGGCAGCTTTCTGGGCGGCGAGCTCTTCAAGGTGGTCTCCAAAGAGCTCTCTGAGGAAAAGCTGGACGAGCACGCACGCGGTGCGGTGGACGACGCCTTCAAGGCGGTCAAAGAGTGGCTGGTAGGACAGGCGGAGCCCTCCGAGGCCGCCATCGCCTCGCAGTTCTCCGACGCTCTGGAGAAGGCGCTCGAGCCCCGCATCGAGCAGCTGCTGGCAGATTCCAACATCAGCGCCGCGATCTCAAGTTGGGCCGTGGACCACCCGCGCAGCGTCTTGGCAGCAGCCCTGGCCGGCGCCGCAGCCTACGTCCTGAGCAACCAGGACATCCCGGACATCGAGCACAAGATGGGCATGGGTGGCGGACACGCCATCCTGGCCGGCGTGAACCTGGGCAGCACCCTGGACATCGCCCTGAACACGGTCAAGCTGGGCTACGCCTACAAGGGCGAATCCACCACGGCCAGCCTGGACGCCGAATACGGCATGCAGGACGAGAGCCTAGCGGTCACCGGGAACTTGTCCCACCAGACCGACGCGGGCATGTTCTCTCTCGACGGCGCCTACAACCAGATGCCGGGCAGCATGAGCGCCGAGCTGGGCGCGGCCTTCCAGAACGATGACCTGAGCGCCCGCCTCTTCGGACGCACCCAGAGCGAAGGCGGCCAGACCCTCAACACATTGGGGGCCGACGTTCGCGGCAAGTACGGCGAGAACGGCAACTACTACATGGGTGGCGAGTACCGCTCAGATGAGTCCTGGATGGCCCGCGCAGGGCTCTCCGTCGGCGATGCGAACGAAAATGGCGCTTGGAGCCTGGAAGGGCGAGCCATGAACGAGGGCAACGGCAAGTCCAATGTCGGTGCGTTCTTGGGCTACAAGCTAAACTTCTGACCCCGTTTGGCCGGAGAGAGCCTTCGTCCAGAGTCATCGGTTGCCAAGAGAAACCGGCCGGCCAGTGACACGGGCTGACCTACATCCAGTTCAGGGACAGTGAAGCTCCCGGCCAGATGTTCGTTCCCCAGAGGGTCCCGGCCTGTAGGTAGCCGCTGGCTGGACTGAAGCTGTAAGCAATGTTGATGATGCCCAGGCCGCCTCCGTTGGCTCGCCCGGCGATGTTGATGATGCCCACTTGCTTGCGCTGGACCTCGCCGCCAATGTTGATGATGCCCAGCTGCTGAGAGATCGGGTGCCGAGCAGAGCTAGCTCCACACCATAGGCACTCCGGGTCAGGTAAGGCAGGGGCACAGCCGAGATGTTGAAGGCTTGGGGAGTGAGGGGTTCGTCCCCGCGGCGAACTGCCAGGGCGCCGTCCACGGACTGAAAGTCCCCTTTGGACAGGGCTCCCGGCGTTCCCGTAGCCAAGGTCAGGTCAGCGCGGGCCAAGTCCCCGGCGTCGTCCACCCAGAGCACCCGGTACTCACCTGGGGTGAGCCCCAGGCTGAGGGGCCGACCGCTGGGCTTGTCCAGCTCCACGACCAGAGCCCCTTGCTGTCCCGCACACCCCAGCCCTGCCAAGCCACCCTCACTCCACCAAGTTGTCCCAAGTCCTCCTCGCACTCATTGCCTGTACCAAGCCA
>JBLHMA010000324.1:0-6526 GCA_047621545.1 Cognaticolwellia sp.
TCAGCTCGAAGGCCCCGAGCAGGCTGCACTGGAAGGCAAAGCCGGAAAGGCCTGGCTCGAACAGCTCCGCAACGAGGATCGCGCCCTTGTTTTGCTCGAACGGGCCAGCGCTCCTGAGCACATCGACATGAATGCCGCCCGCTTGCTTGAGCAGCTCCGAAGTGCCCGCGGGGAGTGGGAAGGTGTTGTGACGGCCCTTCAGCGACAGGCTGCTGCCGCCGAGGCCCCCGAGGCCGTTGGCGCTTGGGTACGCGCAGCTCGCATCCAGCGCGACAGCATGCAGGACAAGCCTGCAGCTGCCGAGAGCTTTGGCAAGGCTCAAGCCCTGGACCCCGCGCACGAAGAGTCGCTTCGCTTCCTGGCCGACTACGCGTACCGGAACGAGGACCTTGAAGGCGCCGTCGTCTACTTCGCCGAGCTGGAAAAGAAGAGTGAGGACTGGGACCTGGATGACTTCGACGAGAAGGTCGAGGTTGCTCAGTACTACTTCCAGTACGCAACCGCGCTGCTGCGCCTCGGTCGCACCGACGAAGGACGCGGAAAGCTTGAGCGTGCGTTGGAACTCAACCCCTCTCACTTGCCCAGTCTTCGGGCGGTCGGCCCTCTCTGGATGGAAGCCAAGGAATGGCACAAGGCACAGGACGTCTACCGTCAGGTGCTCCAGCTCATCGGCGGCTCCGGGAACAGCGCTTCATTGAGCGAGGCCTATACCTGCCTCGGTGAAGTCGAGCTTGCCCTTGGAAAGACCGAGAAGGCCAAGAAGCGTTTCAACAAGGCGCTAGAGATTCAGGAGAACGACGTTCGCGCCCTACGCGGTGCCGCACAAGTACTCTTCCAACGCGAGGAGTGGTCGACCCTACTCAACCACTACAACAACATCATCTATCACGCCAAAAAGCCTGGGTACGTCATCGAGGCCTACCTCACCAAGGGCTTCGTGCTCGACGTTCACATGAACTTGGCTGACAAGGCCGCTCAGCACTACGAGAAGTCGTTGACCTTCGACCCTGGGCAGCTGCAAGCGCTGCTTCGCTTAGGTGAGCTGGCCATCCGCCGTAGCGACTTTGCCTCAGCTGCGTCCCTGTCCGAGCGCGGCTTGGCGGTGGAAGCCGATGACAATCCAACCAAGGCCAAGCTCCGCCTGGTCAAGGCCATCGCGGCCCAAGCCACCGGGGACAGCGCGCTGGCTGCCCAAGCCTTTGCCGCGGCGCAGGAGGACCCAGCGGTTCAAGCTGCGGTCGATGGAATGGATATCAGTGAGCACGCCCAGGTCACGGTGGCGCTGAACACCATGCTCCAGGCCTTCTAAAGAAGGATTGGTGCAGAACACAAGGCCTCGATGCTTCGGCATCGGGGCCTTGTTGCTTTGGCCCCATCTACCACCCACAAGCCCTAGATGTCCTGCGTGCCCATACGGCTGCGAAGGGCAGCGCCAATACCGGCCAAGCTGACGCAGCAGAGTATGAGCTGTCCCACCCAGGGCAGCAGTCCCACCAAGCTTAGTAAGACAACACCTGCCAAGAAGCCTGCCCATCGGCGACTCTTGGCACCCTCGAATGGCAGGGTTTCCCCAACCAGCTGGCACATCGCAACGATGCCAAGAAGCCACGCAACGCCCACAACGATGGGAATCAAGGCGGCGATAGGAATTCCAATGATGGTCGCGCTCAAAGCCACCATCAGGAGCCCGCCAAGCGTCACCGCCATGACGCCCCAGGCCAAGTGGCTCAAGGGACGCTCTTGCAGGGTCTCCGAAACCCGCTCTACCTGGCTAGGGAAGAGCCCAGTCAGGACGACCCCCGCGCCGGCTAAGCTCAGGATAAGAACCAGTTTGCGCGTGATCCGCCGAATCCAGTTGCCGCCCTGGTTCAGGGGGCTCTCGGAGATGCTAGGTGCCTGCGTGGTGCTCGCGTAGGAGATTCGGTCTCCCTGAACAACAGCTCCAGGGTCCACCCGAACCTGCCCACCAAAGCTCACCGCATCGCCTCGAACCTTGGCCCCGTCAAATACGCGAACATTGCCGCCGAAAGAGACTGCTCGGCCTTGTACTTCCCCACGCACGCTCACAGGACCCCAGGCGACGATCTCGCTGACCTGTTCACCCGCCTCGATGACTACCGGTTCGGCCACGATTGGATCCGGGAGCGCGCTCACATTGCCACCACCACCGCCCTCCATCTCGCGAAGGCGGACCTCGTACTGAAGCATCAGTGCCTTGTCCCGAGCGCGCTCCGCTTCCAGAGCTTCTATGCGCTCCAAGACAGGATCCCGCCCCTGCTGGGCCTCGGGTTCTGCCATGGCCAAGGGGAGGACCAGGCTCAGCACGCCAACGAGCACCTTAGCCCCTTCTACGGCGGGCGTAGGCCTGGGGTTGCAGCGCAGATCCCAAGACCAGACAACCGGCGAATGCCAGGGCAGCAACCATTGCAGGCCAAGCGTTGTTGAACCCTTCCAAGGACGAGGCACCGATACTCGCGGCCGTCGCTGCTGCGTGGGCGTTCACCGCCAAGTCGGCGGCAAAGTGGCCAGGGTCACCCAGCAAGAAAAACAGAGTGGCAGCGGCGCTGATCAGGCTCGCTCCGGCCAGAAGCTCGGCCCGCGGACCAACGGGCATGGACCTGGGCAGGGTGGGGGGCAGGGCCGGCTGAACCTGTAGCTCCGAGACCGCACCCAGGATCTCGGCCATCAGGTCTTCCGGCAGCTCCGGGTCGTCATCGCTGGCGAAGACCGACGCCATCGGCTCCAAGCTGGCAGCCCGGGAGGCGCAGACCGGACACCCGTCCATGTGAATGGCCAAGTCGACGGCCAAGGCCTCAGAGAGTTCCCCTTCGGCGAAGCGCTTGATCAAGCTATCTGGCGGGTGCTGGCTCATGCGAGGTGGTACTCGTCAGCTCCGTAGACATTGCGCAGGCGTTTGCGGGCACGAAAAATTCGATTCATGACCGTACCAATAGGGATCTCCAAGGTATCGGCGATCTCCTGGTACTTCAGATGCTCGAAGTGGTAGAGGACCAGCACCTCACGGTACTTAGGTGGCAATTCGGCCAACGCGACGTGCAGTCGATCCGCCCTACGGCTGCGGCTAGTCTCGTCCATGGGAGAGGGGCCTTCCCAGGCCGGCTCTTTCTTGGGCTCCGGCCCCAAACGCTTGCGACGGCGCTGCTCATCGATCGCGGTGTTCCGGGCAATCGAAAACACCCAGGTGCTAAAGCGACGGTTCTCATCGAAGCGGTGCAGGTTGCGCATCACCTTGATCAGGGTCTCCTGCGTCACATCCCGTGCGTCTTCCTCGTTGCGCAGGTAGCGCATGCAGAAGCGATAGACGGTGGGAGTGTAGCGTTCAACAATCCAGGCGCGAGCAGAAGGCTCACCTTCGCGGGCAGCGAGCACGCGCTCAATTTCGTCGTAGCCTTCGCGTTCGAGCAGTCGTAGTGCCAGTTTAGGTTCCTGCTGGGGGCTGGTGTTCGATTGACATTACGGGACCGTTGGCTGGATATTTCATGGGATTCCAGGAAATCGCCAAAGCCAACAGGAGAATGCTACTCTTTTAGCCACAGACACGGCGTCCGGCATGGACAAGACTAGAAAGCTCAAGCGCTACAGGCGCAAAGACTACTCCCAGGTGGTCGACTTTCCAGTAGAGATCGTGGGCAGGGACGGAGTCGTACGCCGCTACAGCTTCGAGTCGTCGGTGCGTTTGTACCAGCGGCGAATCGCCTCAGCACCCGGCCGCTACGGGGATGCCGAGCTGGTGTATGCCGAGGTTCAGCACTGCAGACACCGAATCAAGCAACTCCGAGCCAGCTATTTGAGACGCCACGGCTTTAGCGATCTCGGGGTCCAGTCTCAGAACCTGGGAGATCTAGCTGGAGAGGTCACGGCCTTCTTGCGCCGCTGCTTTGGCAGTCCCGCAAGCCTGTTGGTCTTGCAGCCCTTGGATGATCAAGCTTGGGGCCAGTCTTGGTACTTGGAGCAGCCCCAGTCGGGAGTCGCCTATCTGCTGAGTCTCTACCCATTCGAGCACTATGGTGCCTGCGAGGGCAGAGAAGCCTTCTTTGAGACTCTCAGGGTGCTACGAGGCTCGAAAGGGGACCAAGTGGAGGCACTGGTGGCCTTCCACCACAGCGGAGACTGCGGCCTGGTTCTGACCTGCCAGGGCGTGCATGCCGACATGCCCCTCAGCGATGACTCCCCTGAACTCATCGACGAGGAGAGCCGCAGCGGCCCCTGGGCTGAGGGTCTCAGAGCGCTGGCCGAGGAGGACCTAAGCAGCGCCTTGGCCTGCTTCGAGGAGGCCCAACTGAGCCGTCCCTTCGCTCGGCGCATCGCCGTGGCCTGCGGAAGCATTGCCGACATGCTCGGAGAGTTCGCGAGCGCCGAGACCTCGGCGCGAATCGGCCTAAACGCTTTTCCGGACGATCCGGTGCTCCGCTATCAACTGGCCTTGGCCCAGGTCAGGGGCGGTGAGCTACGGGGGGCGAGGGTATCCCTGGAGCGTTGCCCCAAACGACAGCGACTGCCCCAAGCCGAGCTACTCAAGGGGATTATCGCGCTCCGCGAAGGCCGTATAGTCGCCGCTCAGGCACCCTTGGCCGAGGCGGGACGAAACCACCGAATGCAAGAGCTGGAGGCTTGGGTTTGGGGACTGCGCCTGCGCAGCTGGGCTCTGGTGGCCTTTGCAACAGTCAGTCTTGTAGCATTCGTCTTCGCGGGCGCGAACCTGGCCCAGGCCTTCGTGCTTGGCTGTGTGCTCGCCATCTGCACTTCGCTGCTCAGCTTGGCTGGGACAGCTCTGCTCTGGTGGTCCATCAAACTGCGATTGAGCAACGAGACCCTTGCTGCGCTGCGCTTGCCACCGGCAGAGGCCATTGGCGCATCGGGGCCTCACCTTGGGGATCTGGTCGACTAAGTGATCCATCGCATTGTGCTACGAGCGCCGAATCACCTTGGGGACGGCGTTATGTCCCTCCCCGTGGCCCAGGCTCTGTCCAAAGCCGTCGCCAACAGAGGGGAGTTGCTCATTCTGGGCCCGCGGTGGGCTCCGGAGCTCTATCAGGGGCTCAACGCCACGTTCCTGGCCCCAGATGCGCGGCCCCAGGGCACAATGGCGGTCATCTTGCCGCCGAGCTTCTCGTCGGCTTGGCGTCTGCGGCACATTCCGCAGCGCTTTGGGGTCAGCGGTCAGGGCCGGCGCTTGCTGCTCACCGCCTGCTACGAGCCGACCCCAGGGATGCACCGCACCGAAACCTACGCTGCCGTCGCCGCCTTGGCCCAGATCCAAGTGAGTGGCCCCCCTCAATTGGACTGGGTACTGCCCAAAGGCCAACTCCCACTGGGCCACCTTGCCATCGCACCTCTAAGCCCCAGTGGTGCCCCCGTGATGTGGAAGCGCTTCGAGGCCTTGGGCCTGCAGAGCCCCGTTCCCGTAGCGGTCTATCTGGGCCCAGGGGAGACTTGGGCCCCGCAACCGGATTGGCCCAGGTTCCAGGAGCGTTCGTTGGTCACGGTGGCCGCAGAGCTTCGGCGCGCTCGGGCGCTGATAGTCAACGACAGTGGGTACTCACACTTCGCCAGGGCACTCGGCGTGCCCACAGTGGTGGTTCATGGGAGCACCCTGCCGACTAGGACCGGCGCCATGGGCAGCCTGCCTGTGCTTGCCAGAGAACGCCCACCTTGCGCACCCTGTTACGCCAAGCACTGCGAGGTGCCCGGCGTGCCGTGTCTGGATATTTCCGTAGAGCAGGTACAAGCAGCTTTACTGGCGGTTGAGTGAGCACACTTCTGTGCCGTCTCTCCAGTTTTGGGGACGTGGTCTTGGCTGCCGGAGTCACAGGCGCTTTGGGTGATGTGCACTTTCTTACCCAGAAGCGCTGGCACAGCTTGGTCCAGACCTTTCCGGGAGTGGTCAACGTCTTGGAGCCCGGCGACCCCCTGCCCAAAGTGGACCAAGTGGTGGACCTGCAGCGCTCCCTGCGCTCCCGCAAGCTGCTTTCAGGCACCGGGCCGACACGGGTCGATGCCCAGCGTGTCCAGCGCTTGGGCCGGGTGTGGCTCAAGGCGCAGAGGCCGGTGCCAACGGTGTTGTCTCGCTATGCCCAGGCCGCCGGTGTCGCACCGATGCCTCTGCCCTGGATCACCATTCCCCGTGGTGGCGGGCGACTGGCGCTGGTCCCAGGAGCAGCCCACGCTACCAAGCGTTGGCCCCACTTTGCGGGTCTGCGGGAGGCTTTGGAGGAGGAGGTGACCTGGCTGGGGGGCCCGGACGATGCCCAGCGCATCGACCAGCTGGCCAATCCCAAGGATCTGCGCGTGCACGAGGCCGGTGTGGCCCAGACTCTCTTGGCTCTGCAAGACTGTGATCTGGTCATCGGCGGAGACACCGGGCTGATGCATCTGGCGGCAGCCTGTGGTGTGCCTACGCTGGCCTTGTTTGGACCCACCCATCCTCAGGACGGCTTCTGGTCTCACCTTGACCCGCCGCTGCACTTGGGTTTGGCGTGCAGCCCCTGCTCAAAACACGGTGGCG
>JBLHMA010000325.1:0-6523 GCA_047621545.1 Cognaticolwellia sp.
CAAGAGCTCAAAGAGCGCTTGGAAGCTGGGGAAGAAATCGTCATCGTGGATGTACGCACGGACGGCGAAGTCGCAGGCGGCATGCTGCCCGGCGCCATCCACATCCCTCTTCAGCAGATGGAAGCACGCTGGAAGGAAGTGGAAGACGCCAACGAGATCGTCTGCTACTGCGCCGCTGGCATGCGCTCCCTGCGCGCTGCAGAGTTGCTACGCACCAAGGGCTGCATCAACGCGACCTCGCTGGCAGGTGGGTTGCCGAGCTGGACCGGTATTGGTGGCGAGATCGCCAAGGGCTGAGTCCTGTCGTGGATCAAACCCAAAAACAACAAAGGCAGCCCTGATGGACTGCCTCTGTCAACGCGCAGGCCCAAGGGCCTTCCGACCTAGCTGTTCTCGGTGAACTTGCCGAACTCGCGGCGGGTCAGCCAGTCGGGGAAGCCGTTGCCCATTCCGCGGCCAGCCCAGTTGCGAGAGACGCGTGCGACGAAGACCTTGTCTCCGTCTTTCATCTTCTCGCCGAGCAGGTCACGCACCTTGCGAGGGCCCAGTGGGCTCTCCAGCAACCAGGCACCGGGAATCCGGTTGGACCAGTTGCCCAAGGACTTGAGCTCGGCTTCGAACTCGGGGTTCTCGCCGTTGGCGAAGGAGAAGGTTACAAGCAACATCATGGTGGGGCTCCTTTGATGCCGGGTCTTAGCACGCTGAGCCGAGAGAGGGGGCCCCGGCCCGAAACGGGGGCTTCGGGCACCGTGTAGACTGGGTGCCCGTCTTGGAGGTTGAGTGCCGCGCCCTGTGGAGTTGATCCTTGCGCGCCAGTGGTGCGCGCTGCTGACCACGCCGGTACTCCTCTTTGAGCCCGATGGGACGCTGGTGTACTTCAACGAGGCCGCAGCGGCGCTGTTGGGCCGCACCTATGGCGAGTCCGGCGGAATGACCCGCCCCGAGTGGCAAGCGGCCTTCCGCATGGAAGACAGCATGGGGGAGCCCCTGAGTCACGGCGACAATCCACTGGCGCGCGCCTTGGACGAAGGGGAGCCTGCCCAAGCGCAGATCGCTCTGCGTGGCATGGACGGGCAGCTGCGCACTCTGCAGGTGACCTCGGTCCCCCTGGGGAGTCTCAGCCAGACCAAGCTCGGAGTCATGGCCCTGCTCCATGAGGTGCGCTGAGTGGACCTGACTTTTTACGGGGTGCGTGGCTCGTTTCCAAGCCCGGGCCAGGACTTTGTGCGCTACGGCGGCAACACCTCCTCGGCCATCTTGCGCCACGAGGGGCGTCTGCTCTTTCTGGATGCAGGCACAGGCATCGTGCGCGCCGGGGAGATCGAAGCCGGTCCCACCGAGCGCATCGACATCCTCCTCACCCATCTGCACATGGACCACGTCCAAGGACTGGGTTTCTTCGGACCGCTCTTCCACCCTGGGCGTGAGGTGCACATCTGGGGCCCCCCCAGCACCACCCACAGCCTCCGCAAGCGTCTGGGCCGCTACCTGTCCCCTCCCCTGTTTCCCGTGCGCTTCAACGAGCTGCCAGCCAAAGTGATCTGCCACGACGCGAGCTGGGACCGCTGGGAGATCGGGCCCTTTGCGGTCAACGCCCAGCTCATCACCCATCCGGGACCTACCTTGGGTTTCCGCATCGAGGCGGCCGGCAAGGTGGTGGCCTTCCTACCCGACCACGAGCCCCAGCTGGGCTGCCCGAATGGCCTCCCGAACGGTCGCTGGCTAAGCGGCGCAGCACTGGCCCAGAACGCCGATGTGCTCATCCACGACTCCCAATACACCCACGCGGAGTACCAAATCCGGGTCGGCTGGGGACACTGCACCCCGGAGCTAGCGGTGGACTACGCCCGGAAAGTCGGCGCAAAACGCCTGGTCTTGGACAGCCACGAGCCCTGCCGTAGCGACGATGACCTGGACGCCTTGGTGGCCCGCCTGAACACCCCGGAGTTGCCCGTGCAGGCTGCGGCGGAGGGACGGGTCTACACCATCTAGGAACCGTGTCCGAGAACCGCCAAAGTACGGGGTGACCCGCGGTCGGCTACCGTGGCGCCTATGACGCTTCTACTTGCCCTGGCCTGCGCAAACGGCCCCGCTGCTCTGGTCGCTCCCGACCGCTCCGAGCACCTCCTGGACCGCCCCTTTCCCAGCGAGGAGCTGATGGACGCCGACGGCACCATCGACCTGTCCTCGTTCCCGGAATCGGGCACTGAGCTGGGCACCACGATGACCCAAGGCTGGGCGCGCATGGCCGGTGAGACGAGCCATGGTTTCTCTCACTTAGGCGCTGTCAGCTTCCGCTTTGAGGGCGCGATCGAAGGCCTGGAGGATCGCTACGAGGGCCTGGAGGACGACCCCATCCAGCTCATCAGTCTGGACTCGGGCGAGCGACACCCCATCTGGGTGAAGTTTGTCGAAGACGCCAAGGGCGATCCCTTCCTGCGCGACAACACCCTGTTCATCGCCCCGGATCCCACCACGCCGCTGCGCTCAGGGGAGCGCTACATGGCCTTTGTGGACAAGAGCCTGGCCCAGTCACCGGATGGCTACACGCTGCCGGAAGAGGCGCCACAGCAGGCGGTGGTGGCGACCCTCTTCCCCGTACAAGACAGCCTGGGTCAGCTCGAGGCTCTGATGGCGGCCACAGATGCGGCTCTGGATGCCGATCCCTCCCTCTTGGAGGCGGTCTCCCTGCGTCGGGTCACGGGCTTGGACTACAGCATCGGTGAGACCCCTTCCGGGAAAGAGGCCACGGTCGTGACAGTCACCTTCGAGAACGGGGACACGGAGCTGACCTACCTGGACAACTACGTGGACCTGCAAGAGCAGTCTCTGGACCTGCAGGACTGGCCGATGGCCGTCTACCAGGCGGAGATCCAGACCCTGGCTTTTCAGGACCTGAGCGAGCAGCCCTATGCCAAGCCTGGCGTGGGTCTGATCTCCGACTTCAACCGCAGCGGCGATGGTTGGATCGACTTTGATGCGGACGGCAACCTGGTCCGTGACCCAGTCCCCGAGACCATGCGCATCGTGATTCAGGTCCCCAAGGACAGCGCCACAGACCGTCCGGTGATGACCTGGGACCACGGCACCGGAGGACACGCATACAACGCCGTGCGCCGCGCAGTCAGCGGCTCCAAGGCTGAAGAGGTCTCACAGTCGCTGGCCGACGCGGGTGCCGTGGTGGTGAGCCGGGACCAGCCGCTCTATGGCGCCCGCTACCCTCTGATCGACCAGGGCTTTGATGCATCCTTGGGTTTCTACAACATCGGCAACCTGCCTGCTTTTCGCGACAACCAGCGTCAGGCAGGCGTGGACCACAGGGTCTTGCAGCGCTTCTGTGAGGAGCAACTTCCAGGGCTATTCGACACAGATCCCGAGCGCATCGGCGCCTTTGGACACAGTCTGGGCAGCGTAACGGTACACATCGGTCTGGCCGGCCAACAGGGCACAGGCGCGTCGGCGGCGCTGGTCTCAGGAACGGGTGGCTACTTCACCTACTACATCCTGGAGACCGGACTGCTGGGCACCAACAACGACGTTGTGGGGCTCATCGCCCCATTGATTGGCGTAGACGAGGACACCTTGGCCAGCGCAGAGGCCTCCGAGCTCATCGCGGCCCTGGTGGGTGTGCCCGAGAGCGGCTGGGAGCACATGGACCGCTTCCATCCGGTGATGAGCCTGTTCCAGATCATCATGGACCCCAGTGACCCGCTGGCGCTGGCCCCTGTACAGGTTGTGCCCGAGACCATTGTGTTGGGTGTAGGCGATCTGCAGGTTCCAAATGTGACCACGGAGTGGTTGCAGGACGCTCTGCCGGAGTCGGAGACCATCGTCTGTACGCCGAGCACCGACGACTACGATCCCCATACCTGTACCTATGTCGAGGATGTTGGGATTGATAGTTTCTATGACTTTGTGGTGGGGCTGTAGCTTCGAGCCTCCCAGAGGCAGCTCATATTGTTCCAGCCCTAAGGGCTGCGCTGGCTGGCCTGCCCGCTGAACCCCTCTCCAGTCCATGGTTGGGATGGCTGGCGGTCACGCTTTGTAGACAGCGGCTGCGCCAGCGCTGGCTGCTCGCCCTACACCGCGATGTGCTCTTCGACGACGACGAAGACGGTACACCCTCGGTCAGGCAAGATGATCCGTGGGAGGCGCCAGCGGAGTGCGACTCCACAAGGCGTGAGGACGAAGGAATGCGCAAGCATTTCAAGGGCGAAGAACGCAGCGGAGGCGTGCGAGCGCAAGCCTCGCATGCGGTCAGTCTGCCTGATCGAGGGTGGACAGTCCCAGGGCACCCTGACTGGAGCTTTAGGTACCATGGAAGTGGTCTGCTCCTGAGCGGGCCCAACTCCGAGTACCTGGACGTGGACTTTCAGCACGGCGACCTGGACGGGGCGTCGATCGACGCCCTACTTCTTCGTACACCGCGTCTTGTCTCTGTCCCCGGCCGACCTTCCAGAAGCGGCTGTACAAGATTGGTTCTGTGGCAGCACACCGCTGCTCATTGCAGCATTGAACGAGCTCAAGACACGTGGACTGATCCAGCACCGCAAGGACTCCAGGCACGTCTTCGTCTTGGGGCCGGACCTGGCCGAGATCTGTGAGGCTGTTTCAAGTATTCGCTTCGAGGTGCCGGAGGTTGTCGAAGACTGGGCACAGCGCTTCGGTGACTGGTTGAATCCAGCCATGCCGGAACACTCCCATCGTTTCCAGGCTCGGGCCCTGAGCCAGATGACGGAGCGCAAAAACGCGGGTTTGTTGAAGGACTTGGTCGGCATCGTAGAGACAGCAGCCCTGGTTTCGGCGGCTCTGAGCGTGTTGGAAGGGCCAATAGATGCGGCGACTGGACGGGCGATCGAAGCCCTGAACGCTGCGGGCGCGGTCCCGGGGCCTGAAGCCTTGGCGCTGGCGCTACGGATGGTTCCCGCGGAGCACAATCCCTTCTCCGCCTGCCGGCTGGCACGGTGGTATCTGGAGACTGGAGTGGAGACCGCAGTCGCACGAGAGCTGGTTCGACGCTTCTCAGAACAGCGAAAGAGCCCTGGATTCCACGGCAATCCCTTTGACTCCGAATACGCACTCTTGGCCCTGGAGTTCTTCCCAGAGCACGCAACAGCACTCGTCGCGCAAGCCCTCCGTTCCAGAACGCCAAGCTCCTTCGAACGCATCGCAGCGTATCTGTCATGGGTAGACGACTCCTGGGCCCGGCAGCTTCTGCTCAAAGCAGCGGAGGAGACGCAGGACGCTACGCAACGACGCTTTCTTGTTGGGTGCCTGCAGCACTCGGCAGACGCGTCCGTTGCCGCTCACGCCCGCACGCTGCTACCGCCTCCGCCAAGCTTTCCGGAGGACCCACCTGGCTATACCCGTGAACAAGTACAGTTTATGAACCTCAAATCAGAGGTAGCGCGGGCACGGGAAGAGGGCCTTGAAGGCCTACCGGCGTATCCAACCACACAGCTGACCGAGGGTGTAGCTTCCACTTCTCACTTGCCCCAGACCCCCTGCCGGCGTTGCCTACCGCTCGATGGGTGGGTTCAGCCTCTCAGAGTTCCCACACCTGCGCACCCTGCGCGCCATTCACCGTGCGCACCCCACCCTGCTCCATCACCTTTCCCCCCGAGAAGTGCGTGTGCCCGTGAAAGTGCGTACGAATCCCGCCGGGTTCTTCCAGCGCCTGCCCCAGGGACACAATGCCCTCGTTCTCGCGAGAGCTATTCAGGTCCAAGCGTCCGAAAGCGGGCGCGTGGGTGACCAGTACGTCGGGGTCCGCAGCCCAAGTCTCTCGCACGAGATCCTCAAAGTCCTCCTGCTTTCGCTCTCCAACCCACTCCCCGGCCATCCAGGGGATCTCGCGGAATCCCGCCCAACGTAGGCCGAGCACCTCTACACCTTTGGGTTCGATAAGATGTACATTGGGGCAACCGAGGGCCTGCAGATAGCGGCCAAAGGAGGCAAAGTCGTGGTTGCCCGGTACCAAGATTGCCGGCCGTCCATCCAGCCACTCCGCAAAGCGCTGAGCAAGCTTCTTCCAACGAATGAGCTTGGCTTGGTAGACCCGCTCCAGGGCGGGTTCTATCTTGAATCCGGTGCTGCATTTTCTACCCTTGTTGTCCATGAAATCACCGGTGTCCAACCACAGATCAAAGTCTTGCTCACCGTTCAAGAGCAGTTTGTAGCGGCCGTGCAGGTCGGAGGAGTGGAGAATGCGCATGGGCGAACAAGGTATGCACGGATCTCACTTCCCCAAGTGCTTCATCGCCTCTCGTCTCGACAGCCCGCTCAACTCCGGATGCCCTTCTACAAACCCAATCACCCGCTCCGGATGACTGCGGCCCTGTTCCCGCAGCGCCCAGCCAATGGCTTTGCGCTGCCAGGACTCCTTTCGGTGGATGTTGGGCTTAATACAACAGGACACTGCGGAGGGTCTGCTTGAGAAGCGGCTTCTTGATGCCCCAGAAGGGCATCTCCGATTTCATATAGGCCTGCATGGCCAACGCATACTCGGGGTTGGGCCGCACCG
>JBLHMA010000326.1:0-6523 GCA_047621545.1 Cognaticolwellia sp.
CCAAGGCCATCGCCGCCGACCTGGCCAGCAAGGAGCGTCCCACCTTCAGCTACTTTGACAAGGGCAGCATGGCGACTATCGGCCGAAACAAGGCCATCTTGGAGGCCGGACGCGTGCGCATGTCTGGGCGTGTTGCCTGGCTGGCTTGGGTGGGGGTGCACCTGGTCACCCTGATCAACTTCCGCAGCCGGACCAGCGTCCTGGCCAAGTGGGCCTGGGCCTGGCTGTGGTGGGACCAGGGCGGCCGCTTGGTCTGGGACGTGGAGGAGGGCGCGCCGGAGCAGGTGGACAGCGAAGAGAAGGGGGCGGCTTAGGAAGCAGAAAGGAAGATACAGGAGTACATCTATGAAGCGCGCCCTTGCTCTCTCGGTCCTCGCCTGCGGCCTAACGGCGTGTCAGCCCTCGACCAACAGCCTCACCCCAGCCCCAAGACCACTGTGGCTCGGGACAGGCTGGGCTTGACGACCTCGATCAGGACGTGGAGCAGGGCGGCAGCATCTTGGATGGGCCCAATGGCCATGTCGAATTGGTCGAGAGCGACCCGGACAGCACTTGGGTCTCAGGTCACCTTGTGGGCGTGGACCAGAGCTTTGAGCTGATCAGCTACCTGACTCAGGAATGGGGTGGGGGACAGGGTTGAGATCCAAGCCATGGCCTTTAGGGAGGTCCCGGTAGAGTGGCACTAGATCACTCTTCCGTGATGGGTGGAAAGATGAGCCTTCCCCAGACTTTGCCGGGAAGGGCCCTCCCAGGCCCCCACAGCATGTCTACCCTCTGGTCTCCCCCATCAAAGACATGCTCGGTCCGGATCTCCGAGAGCCCTTCCGTCTCGCCAAGGCTTGGGGAGCGCCAGTAGACGCTGGGCATTGGGCAGTCGGAACTCAAAGTCAGCTTGGTGTGGCCTATGGTCTCCTTCGCGCCGATGCTTGGGGGAGTCGACCAGCTCACACTCTGGGCGTCGAAGCGGCAGGTCAAAGGACCGGCTTGGAGGGTGCCGGCCATGGACTGCAGGGTCCAGGCTTGGCTCTCTTGGTAGCCCCGGGTGCTGCTGTAGCGGTCGTAGTGTGTGTAGAGCAGGTGCTGCTTCCCACCGAGAATCACGGCCGCCTCCACGGTCAGCTCCTGACACCCGTAAAAGCCCACGCACGCCAGGTCATCGCAGTCGGCCACGAGGTTGTTGTCATTGTCTAAGCCGTCATCGCAGATCTCCTGGCACTGCTCTGCGCAATCGCCGTCCTCACAGTCCACCCTGCCGTCGCTGTCGTTGTCTTCGGAGTCGTAGCAGTTCTCCACGCGCGGCAGGGCCTCACAGTCTGGATCTTCTCCGTCGACTAGCCGGTCCCAGTCGTTGTCGAAGGTGTCGAAGCAGTCCTCAGCGCTTGGGAGCCCCTCACAGAAAGGGAGCTCGGGGTTCTGCACGTGGGGCCACGATGCATCTTCAAGAGCGCAGTCAGCCCAGCACACCTCCCACTCTTCTCTGGGCCTGTCAGCCCAGTCGCCCCAGAAGCAATCCGGGTCATCGCAGTCCACGACGCTGTCCCCGTCGTTGTCTACCCCGTCGCTGCAGTCTTCAACGCAAGCCCCGGTGAAGCAACGGGGATCCGCGCAGTCCACCAAGCCATTGTTGTTGTTGTCCACCCCGTCCGTGCAGTCTTCGCCAGAAGCAGCCATGGCCGAGCCCGTGTCCTGCGCCGCGGGGTTCGTGTCTTGGGGGACAGTGACCTCGGGCGCGGAACAAGCCGACAGCAGGCTGAAAAACAGCAACTCTCCCCCAACGAACCTGGCCTACTTGGCCGCGTAGGACTCCTCTCCTCGAATCCCAGCAAAGTCCTTGAGGTGACCGTAGATCGCCTTGACCCCACGGGCCATGTAGTCCAGGTCTTCTGGGCCGCGCATGTGCTTGAGCTGGTGCATCAAGAAGCGTGGGTGCAGGTAGAGCTTGTAGAACTGGCCGGCCATCTGCACGACCTCTTCCTGGTTCATGTCCGTGAGCTCGCAGACGGGCTCGGTCATGTCGTAGCGCTCGTAGTCCGTCTCGTTGAAGCGAATCCAACCGTTGCGGTTGCACAGCTCGAATAGGGGGGTGCCCGGGTAGGGCATTACCACGGTGGCCTGCAGCATGTGCGCGTAGCCACTGAGCATGAGCTCACGAGCCATCTTGAGGGTCTCGTAAGCGTCCTCGCGCGTCTCCCAGGGGTAGCCGACCATCAGGGTCAGGTGGGGCTGGAGTCCCGCCATCGAGGCCATCTTGCAGCCCTCGATGATGCGTTCCTTGGTCAGGCTCTTGTCCAGGATGTCGATGGTGCGCTCGCTGGCGCTCTCGATGCCCAAGATCAGCTTGCGAAAGCCGGCTTTCTTCATGAGGTGGACGTTCTTCTCAGTGAAGTAGTCAAAGCGGAAATTGCAGTCGAAAATTATCTTTTCGTTGAGCTTCCGGTCGATCATCTCATGACATAGGCGGTTGAGCCAATGTCCACCGGGCAGCGCGCCAGTGTCGTCGAAGATCTCCTTGGCGCCGTAGCGGTCGACCAGCATCTCCATCTCGCTGGCCAGGTGCTCTGGCGGCACGACCGAGAAGGTGGGGTAGGACACGGTCCAGCTGCAGAAGGTGCACTTGCCGTAGGGGCAGTCGCGGCCGGCCATGGTCCACATGAACGGCAGGCGCTTCTTCCACTTTTCAAAGTAGAGGTGGGCGTTGGTCAGGTCCCGGTCCATCCAAGGCAGGTCGACCAGCTGGTGCTCCGCTTTGTAGGGACCAGAGTTGGTCACTGAGCCGTCTTCGCCTTTCCACCAGATCCCGGTCTCAGGGGCATCGCCCTTCTCCAGGGTGTTGACGATGCTGCGCAGGGAGAAGTCGTAGTCACCGCCGGTGATGCAGAAGTCCACCTCGGAGCTATCGAGAGTCTCCCCGGGGTTTCCGGAGATGTGGTCGCCATAGAACACCACCTTGCAGTCCGGGGCGATCTCCTTGATGCGGTTGACGATCTCCCAGTGCTGGCGCACCACGGGAGACTTGGTCTCCATGGCCAGAACTTCGGGCTTAAAGTCGCGCAGCAGGCGCTCGAACTGGGACTGGTTCTTCTGCTCCGCGATGCAGTCGTTCCAGAGCACATCGTGGCCCTCGGACGCCAACAGCGTAGCCGCGGATGCTGGAACGCAGGGGTACAGGTAGCTCGGCTCGTGAAACCACTGAAACTGGCGGTTCTGAGTGAGCATTGGACTGCCCTTGCCTCGCAGAGGCGGGTAGCTGACCATCACGCGCATCACAAACTCCAAAGTCCGAAGACATAGACCCAACCAATAGCACGACACAGCCCGGGTTGGAATGGGCTACTTACAGCCCATGATCCCTGTATCCGCCTTGCTCTTCCTCTTTGCCTCGATCCCGGCCCAAGCCCAATGAGGCTTGTGAGGTGAACCCAAGCTCCCGGTCGGGAGATCGGAATTTGATGCGCCTCTGGACGAACGACGCTTGGTGACCGACTTGTCGTCTCTCCAGGCGATGGGCGGCGCACGAAACGAAACGTTCCTTGTCGGCGGTGCGCGATACGCGCTTGGCGCTGCTTGGTCGGTGGGCGCAAACATCGGCGTGCAGTGGGACAGCGACTTGGGGCCCCGCCTCAGGGACGCGTCTCTCTCGGGCACCTATTTGGCCGTGAATCGGTCCAACTTGGTGGTCCGTCTCAGGCCCGGTTTGTCTCTGCCAACTGGCACATCCCCACAAGGCATAGGTGTGCTGCCCGGCGCATCCAAGAGCGTAGACCCCCGTCTGGGCGGCGATGTCGTGTACGGAGGTACCTGGCTGGTGTCCCTGAGCTTGGACGCTCGCGTACCGGTCTACGAGGGCCCCGACGAGCGTCGCCAAGGCACCTTTGGCAGCGCAGGAGTTCGTGGTGCAAGGCGGGTCAGCGACAAAGCTGTGCCTTGGGTGGGGCTCTCGGCTGTGGGCTCAAGCAATGACAGCCGCGGCAGTGGAGAGTTCGGCGAGCTCTCGTTGGTCGCTGGAAGCGTCTACAACGTCAACGAGTTCTGGAGCTTGAACGCACAGCTTCGCGTACCCGTTTGGACCAGCGCTGATGTCTTGCCCTACCGCTTCGCGGCTGGGTTGGGTGTGGCCCGGGTCATTGAGTTTGGGGGAGAGGAGATGGAAGATGGGCATCATGCTGGGGATGGGCACGCGCACTGAGCCGCCCTGCGCATCTGTGTGTTTCGAAGGTGAGCGCCGAGGAGCAGCAGTCCACCGCCGATGCTGAATACGGGCGAGAGGGGGAGCCCGCCGCTCTCAACCAAGCGCCCGACGAGGAGTGCGCCTAGGCCCAAAGCGAAGAGGGCGAGCGTGGAATTGCTGGCGTGTTTCTTGTAGCCAAGCGCCGCCAGCACCGAAGAGAACGAAACGCTGGCCGCGGTCAACCCCCACTCGACGCTCTCGGACTGGGCCCAAGCCAGCCCGCCCCACACCAGAAGTGCGGGCAGGGCTGCCACTGCAGCACAGTGCAGAGCGCAACTCAGGCCAATGAGAGCCCCGAACGCGTCGGCAGCGGATTTAGTTCTTTCGGACATCGGACCTCCTGAGTGGTGAGTATTGTTCGAAAGACTTTAAAGCAACTGAATTGCTAAAAAGAACAGGACGGAATAGTGATCCAAGTGCGCCCAGAGAGCTGGCGCCCTCACACCTTGGAGACCCTATGAAGATCACCCGACTGTCGGTTTTTGCTTTCCTCTTTGCCCTCTGTGCCTGTGCCGAAGGCGCGGCTGAAGGCGAGGAGTGCACCGCCGATGCAGACTGCGCCGAAGGTCTGGAGTGCCACATGCACGACGGCGAAGAGGACCACGGTGAGTGCGAGGCCCACGACGACGAAGAAGAGGAATAGGGCCCGCGATACACCCTCGGTCAGGCCAGATGATCCGCGAAACGCGGCGGAGACGTGCGAGCGCAAGCCTCGCATGTGGTCAGTCTGCCTGATCGAGGTTGTACTGTCCGTGCTGTAGAGGGGCGGGAGCCAATGGCCCTAGAGGGCCTGCCAAGCGCCCTTGGAGCTGCTGCCCTGTGGAAGCAGCTCCAAGCCCACCAGGGTCTCCGCCATCGCTGACCAGCGTTCGGCGGACATCTCGCCCAAGCCGTCGCTGCCTACCAAGTAGGGCGCCTGGGCTTTGGTGACGCAGTCCAAGATCTCTGGGGTCAACGCTGGATTGAGTCGGTTGATCTCCGCGTTCGCTCGGCTGGGGTCCGCTTGATAGGCCTGCCAAGCCTTCTCGGTCGCTGCGACAAAGGCTGGGGCCCATACAGGAAGAGGGTCGGGCAGCGCTAAGAGCGTGCCGTAGGGGTTCCAACCGCCCTCGCTGGCCTTCAGGAAGCGCACCGATGTCCCCTTGGACTGGGCTACGCAGACCTCGCTGGTGATGTAGGCCTGTTGGATCATCGCCGGATCCGCTAGGAACTGGCCCACGCCGCCAGTGTAGGGGACCGCCCTGACCTTCCCCTCCCACCCTTGCTTTTGCCAGAGGAAGGTCTGGAAGGGGGAGCCGAGCTCAATGGCTACCTGGCTGCCCTCCGGGATCTCCGAGAAGGATGTAGGCCCAGGGTCGCGCACCATTAGGCCGCTTGGCGCGTCTTGAAAGGCCGGCCAGACGCCGATGGCTTGGATGCCTTTGGCGCGCTTGAGCAGCAGGTCGTCGCCAGCGGAGATGGCCGCCTGGGCTTTGCCGCTCTGGAGCAGCTCCAGGCTGGGCGCGCCAGGACCGCCTGCCATGATCTCGACCCGGAATCCGGCCTGTTCGTAGTGTCCCCCCAATACACCCTCGTAAAATCCGCCGAACTCGGGCTCCGGCAGCCAATTCAGGGCCAGGGTCACTTTTTGCAAGCCCGGCTCGCTCGCAGTCTCGGGGGCGCTTGTGCACGCCAGCAGCCACATCAGCATCAGCAGTCTCTCTCAGGAGTGTCCATGCCAGGCGCCGATGGCCCAGCCTTCGATGGCCCGTACGATAGCGAAGAGTGTCCCAGCTAGGGCGGCGCTGGCAAAAACCGCGGCGAAGGTGGTTGCTGTATCGGCCGATCGGGAGGAGCTGATCACCAGGTAGCCCAAGGAGACCGGGTCGCCCGTGGCCCCGACAAACTCGCCGACGATGGCGCCGATCACGCTCAGCCCCACAGCGCTTCGGTAGCCCGCCAACACCGTGGGAAGTGCGCGCGGTAGGCGCAGCTTGATCAAGGTCTGCGGCCAAGAGGCGCCATAGAGCTGGAGCAGCTCGACCTCGCTACGGGAAGGGCTGCTCAACCCGGCGTTGGCGCTGGTCAGGATTGGGAAGAAGCAAACGATGGCTGCCGTGCACAGAGCGACCGAAGACCCGTATCCAAGCCACACGACGAGCAGGGGGGCGATGGCGATGATCGGCACGGTCTGCATAAAGAGTGCGTAGGGGTAGAGTGCACGCTCCAGCCAGGGAAAGCGTAGGAACAAGGTGGCTCCACCCAAGCCGATGCCCGTCGCGATGGCCAAGCCGCCCAGGCTGCTCATCGCTGTAT
>JBLHMA010000327.1:0-6514 GCA_047621545.1 Cognaticolwellia sp.
GTCGTGGAATCTCCGGATCTCCTCAAAGCGTGCTGTGCGCTCCGCGTCGAATCCACCGCTCAGGGAGATGCCGCCGTCCAAGCCGGCCTCCTTGAGACTAGCCAGCATCATGTGCACGTCGCCTTCCTGGGTGGGCTCGCAGTCGGGTCGGGCCGAGAGCAGGCGGGGATGCCAGCGTTTCATGACCTGGATGGCCCGTGGAATCCCTGAGTGGCGGGTGCTGTAGGTGTCCAGAAGCAGGGTCACGTCGCCGGGAACCCGGTCGGTAGCCGCCTCGAAAGCTGCCAGGTCGGAGCCGTGACGCTGGGTGTGCTCGTGGCCTGTGGTGCCCACCGCTTTCATGTCCAGCTCTTTGGCCAGCCACACGTTGGAGGTGGCCTTCCAGCCGGCTTGTTGTGCGGCTTGCACTGCCAGGGTGTGGTTCTGGGGGCAGGTGGCCGAGCGCAGTCCGCCCTCGGCGATGCGAGATGCATCTCCCTGCAGCAGGGTCAGGATCCCCGTGCACCGGCTGCGCACGTAGGCTTGGAAGGCCTCCGTCTCAATGGCAATAGGAAACTGGGCCACACCCACCTGGTTCAGGGTCTGGCCAATGATCTCCGCTTCCTGCTGACAAGTGACCCGGCCCAAACGGGACTGCAGTTCAACGGCGGTGATCAGGCCCATTTGGTGCTTCTTGGCCAGCGTCGCCACCTGGATTCTAAAGACGGTCTCGCCGATCACCGTGGCCTCCATCGTGGAGACCAGTGCGGATGGGCCGGTGACTACAGCCAGCGGCTCCTGCCCACGAAACCAGCTGCCTTGGGGCAAGCAGTCCACTTGGATCGTCCCCTCTCGCAGGGCGTGACGGTAGCCCTGACCCAGGTTCAAGCCGTTGGATTGGGCCACCCACTCCAGGTCTTCGGTGCTGGCGGGAGCCGGACGCAGGCTGTGGATCCAAGCCTTGAGATCCATGGGAACGTAGAAGGGACCGCCACGTCGAAACGACAGGACGAAGGACTCTTCTCGTAGAGGAAATCCGGCCTCGGCCATGAGGAGTTTGTAGCGGTCGGTCCAGAGCGCCGGCCGGGGGGAATCCAGGGAGAGCGTGTCCGAAAGCGAGGTCATGTTGGCTCCTGTTCAGACATCATACGCCTTGTGTCTTTACTTTGTTGCATTTGGCATCAAAGTCCTCGGCTGGCGCCGGCGTCATGGCACTTTGACGCTGCAATGACGGCAGCCGGTGACATGGGGTTGAGACGCAAGCTGTCTGCCACCCAACCCAGAGGTCTGTCATGCGCCAACTGCTCCCCATCCCCTTCCTGCTTCTTCCTCTCGTCGCCTGCCTGGGTACCGGCGGCGGTGGCGGCGTTGAAGACGCTGAGATCATCACCTGTGATCCCGAAGGTGACGAGGTCTACGCTGATCTGGGCGATGGCGTGGACTACGTCTTCGAAGACGACTGCCGTTACTGGTCGCTGCTTGGGGTCAACGTGGTCCTGGAGCCTGGCGTCACCATCCAGATGAACGATGGCCAGTACATCTCCGTCTCCTATGACGGCTCCTTGAACGCAGTCGGTACCGCCGAGCTGCCCATCGTGTTCCAGGGCTCCTCGGAGACTCCCTCCTGGCAGGGCATTCAGGTCTACTCGGCCAACCAGGATAACGTCTTTGACTACGTGACGGTCTCCGGGGCAGGGGCTGGCGTGATGATCTACCTGGACGAGCCAAGCGCGGTTGCGAGCTGGGGTGAGGGCTACTTGAAGGTCTCCAACCTGAGCATTGAGCACAGCGGTGGCGACGGCCTGAGCATCCTTGCCAACTATGAGCAATTCCCAGGCGTCTACGGCCCAGGACTGAGTTTCACCGACATCGCTGGGCACCCGGTGCGTTTGAACGCGGACCACATGGAGACTCTGGACTGGGCGGGCTTTGAGGACTCGGAGCTTGGTGAGCCCACCATCGCTGCCTTTACCAACCGTTTGGAGAAGGAGGCCACCTGGGCCAACCTGCCCCTGCCGGTGCTGATGGAGACCGACCTGCCTGTGTGGGCCGACTTTCGTGTAGAGGCGGGGACTGAGCTGCGTTTCCGGGCTGGCAACAGCTTGATCGTCTACGCCGCAGGTGCAAACCCCAGCGCTGCGTTCATCGGTACTGAGGAGGCACCCATCGTTCTGCGGGGACGCCTGGACCAGCCAGGAGCGTGGGGAGGTGTGTTCGTTGGCACCTCGAGCCCGGCGAACCGAATGGAGCACGTGCGCATCGAGAACGGTGGCGGCGTGGAGCACACCAATGAGCCAGTCAAGGCGAACCTGACCGTCGGCTTCTATACGGCCTACCTCTCCCTCCAAGACGTTGAGATCGCCGACAGCGCCGATGCCGGCATTGTTCTGGACGACTACATCGCCGACTCGGTGACCTTGCTGACCGAGAACGTGACCTACTCGGGCAACGCTGGTGGCGACCTTGTGGATCAGCGCGACGACTGAGGGTCTCGCTGGGTGTGTCTGGGTTCACCGTGGCCGGCTCGGTGGGATAGCCATCGGGCATGCCATTGCGTGCCTCACTCTTGGGACCGGTGCAACTCTCCTACATGGGAGAGGAGCTGCGCCCAAGCTCGCGCAAGGCCCTCTGTTTGATCGTTGTGCTCGCCTTGCGAGGCCGCCCGGTCCTGCGAGAAGAGCTCGCCGAGCTGCTCTGGGGGCCGGGCAAGCTACGCAACCTGCGGCAAGCGCTCTACCAGCTCAAGGCGCTGCCCGGCGCTGAGGAGTGGCTGGAGGTTGGCGACCAGCATGTGCGGCTGCTCGCTGAGACTGACGTGCAGGAGCTCATCGCAGGCAAGGACGTTCCAATTCGCGGGACGCTCTGTGCGGAGCTGCGGGGCACCACCTTGGCGGTCGACGACTTGATCGGCGCCCACAGCACCCAAGTGCAGGCGGCCTTGGAGCAGCGGGCAGAGGGGCCTCTTCGTGAGCGGCTCGCGCAGCTCATTGGCCTGTCCTCGGCGCCGATGTCGGTGCTGGCGGGTGTCTTGGACTGCGGGCCCGGGCGGGTGCAAGATCTCTTGGCGGAAGGGCTGCCCTCGTCCCCTGAACTGCCCAGGCTCCAGCAGGACGCACTGCGCTGTCAGATCGCGCGGGTCTGGCAGCGCAGCGATCTACAGCAAGCCGCCGCGCTGTTCATTGAAGCGGGAGACCCGGACCAGGGTGCTTTGGCTCTCGAGCAAGCCGGGGAGCTGGGAAGGGCGGCCAGTGCTGCCCGAGACCCGGCTCTAAAGCTACGTTTGGCCTTGTCTTGGGAAGGCAGCTCAGGTGCTGCACGGAGCAACCAAGCCGAGGAGGCCGTGGTCTTTCTGGAAGGCTTGGGTACCCGAACCCAGGATCCGGAGATCGTGGGCTTTGGCGCATTGGCTCGGGTGCGTCAGCAGCTGCGGGCTGGAGAGCTCGAGGACGGCTTGTTCGCGGCTCAAGATGCACTGGAGACGGCCCAAGGCCATGGCTTGGAGGTGCTGGTGGTGCGCGCGCACATCCTGCTGGGGCAAGGCCTGCTGCTGGCTGGCCGACTGGAAGAGGCCCGTCCGCACTTTGAGGGGGTCCTGAGCCGAGGGGGGCCTGCGGAGCATCGTCTGGCGCACATGGGTCTCGGCGCATTGCACGGCATGTCCGGTGACTTGGAGGGGTCTGTGGCCCACCACCGGCAAGCGCTGCGTCTCGCCCGCGAGGCCAAAGCTTTCGATGTGGCCGCCCGGGCCCTGAACAACCTGGGTGGGGATTTGCACCGCTTGGGGCAGTACGCTCTGTCTGCCAAGCGCTTTGGGGAGGCCGCGCAGCTCGCAGAGCAGGTGGGCTTGCCGCTGCTGGGGGCGCTCTGTTTGTCCAACCGTGTGGAGTCCTTGCTCTCCGGCGGACAGCTGGGCGAGGCCCGGGTCGGGGCCAAGCTGGCCATGGATGCTGCTGTGGCGGTGGGCAATGCCCGTGTGGTTGGACTGGCGCTGGACATGCGCGCTGAGCTGGAGCGCGTCTGTGGTCGTTGGGAGGAGAGTGCGGGGTGGTCGGAGCGTGCGTGCAAGGCCCACCGAGACGCCGGCAACTCTCGCCGGGAGCTGATCTCTAAGCTCAATCAACACTGCGCTCTGGTCGAAGGGGGCAAGGGTGAAGAGGGGTCGAGGGAAGTTCTGCGAGCCCAGGACGCCTTGGATGCCGCCTTGGACGCCGGTGAGCAGGCCACTGCCATTCTGGGTGCCTTGGAGTTGGCGCTCTGGGCACGGGACCCCGCCTTGGCCGAGGAGATTCTCGACCGGGTTCCGTGGCAGGAGGCGCCCTCCCGGCGCAGCCGTGAGCTGGGTGCACTGGTCTCCCTTCACTATGGCCTGAGCGCGGAGCGCCAGGTCGTTGAAGGGTTGGCCCGAAGGCGCTGCCCTGACCAGGCCCTCGCTTGTGCTGTGCTGCACGCGGTGGACCCCAAGATGGGCTGGGATCAGGCCCAAGAGGAAGCCCTGGAGGTGCTGGGTGCGGGTCTGTTGGCGGCCCAGCGGGAAGCCTTGGCGGAGCGGGTGCAGCGGTTGCTGGGGTGAGTGAGCTCGGGGATGCGCGGCGCTCTGTAGACCTGGTTGAGCTGGCTCGGGCGAGTGGCCTAGTGGGGCTGGAGTGGCTGGGAGAAGCGTCTGGCTGTGTTGTTTGGAGGGGGGCCTTGGCCCCCCTTGCATGCTCAGCAAAGCTGAGCAGCACCCCCCATAGGAGGAAACCCAGGTTTCCTCCTCGTCCCTGCGGGACTACCCACCTTCCTGGCGGGTCGCGGAGCGACCTGCGCGCCAGCTTGCGAGCCTCGGGCTTCGCCCTGCGTACGAAGTCTGTCGCGCAGCCTTTCGGCCGCTATGGGCGGCGCTGCGGGGTGTTTGTTGACCAGGCCAGACTCCGGGGATGCGCCCGTCCTATGGACTGCTCGTGCACGGAGGGCTGACGCCTCCGTTTTGGCTGGACCCGGACCCCAGCCTGTTGAAAGCCTGACGCACACCCCCCGCAGGATACGGTGTCGCATGCTTTCCACTCTGCTCTCGCTCTGGGCCTGTACCGGCTCCACCACAGACACTCCCAGCGTCGACAGCGCGGACGATTCCGGGCAGGACTCCGCCCAGGACACCGCCGCCCCAGTGCCTTCCCCAGGGCGCTTCTTCCCTGACGATGCCCCCTGGTACCAGCGGGTGGACACCGCAGCCGTGGACCCCGCCAGCCCAGAGAAGATCGCGGCTCTGCAAACCATGGGCTGGGGCTTTGGCCGCTTCCAGATGGACTTCTCCCTGGAGATCCTGGAGGCTGACTCCGAGACCCCCGTGCACACGGTTGTTCCCGTGTCTTTCTATGAGCCCGACTGCGAGCTGATGGACGTGCCTCTGCCTGTCGTGGGCAACACCGAGGGGGAGACCGACTACGCCTGCACCCAGGACGGCGACTGTCACATCTTGGTCGCGGACCGCGACGCCGGGCTGCTCTACGAGGTCTACCGAGGCAATCTGACCGAGTCGGGACTGGAGGCGAGCTGCTCCATCGCTTGGGACATGACCCGGGTCTACCCCGGAGAGGGTCGCGGAGAGCAGTGCACCAGCGCAGATGCTGCCGGCTACCCCATCACGCCTCTGCTCTTCACAGCCGACGAGCTGGCCTCCGGACGCATCGAGCACGCCATTCGCTTCGCGCTGCCCAACGACCGAATCACCAACGGCGTTTACCACCACCCGGCATCGCACGGCACCAACGCCCAGGACAGCGGGCCCATCCCCTACGGCAGCCGGCTTCGTCTCAAGGCCGACTTTGACATGGAGCGCATCTCGGACCCCGATGCCCGCGTCATCGCCGTGGCGCTGCAGGAGTACGGCATGCTGCTGGCGGACGGCGGCAACATCACTCTGATGGGCGAGAGCGACCGCTACAGCGAGGCGAAGTGGGAGGACATGCTGGAGGACTTCACCCATGCACTGGTGGGCATCGAGCCGCAGGACTTCGAGCTGCTGGAGCTTGGGCAAGAAGTGCCGCTGACCTTTGACTGCGAGCGGAACGGACTGTGATGCGCGAGAAGACACCCGAGTACCTGAGCCAAGCTGCCCAAGCCTTGGCCGAGCAAGATCCCCAGGGTGCGGCCCGTTGGCTGCGCTCTGCCAGCCAGGATCCGGACCTTCAGGGGGACGCGGACGCCTTCTTTGCGCTGTTGACCTCGGTTGCGGGAATCGCTGGGCAGATGCAGATGGCGGATCTGGAGCAGAAGGCACAGGCAGCGCTCTCCGGTTCACCACAAGCGCTCTACGATCTGGGCTACCAGCTCATCGAGCTCGGCCTGCCCAAAGTGGCGGTCCCCGTTCTGCAGCGATTGAACGCCGGCGTTCCTGGCAAGAAGGCGGTGGTCTCTGAGCTGGCTTGTGCTCTGGAGCGCTCGGGACGTCACGGCGAGGCCAAGGATCTCCTCGCCGGAACCCCCGCCATTCTGGAGGACTTTTGGATGCGCTACCTGCTCGTCTTCAATGCCTTCTGTGCTGGGGACATCGAGA
>JBLHMA010000328.1:0-6508 GCA_047621545.1 Cognaticolwellia sp.
ATCGGAGGCGATGCCAGGGAACTCGCGGCCGTACTCCGCTAAAATCCACCGTGCTGCGAGCAGGTGCCAGCAGCTTCTCAGCACCCAGTCTTTGTACAGTGCCTTGAGGGTGGCGTGGCTGTCCAACAGACCGTGCTGCCAAAACCCCAGCTGCACCAAGGAGAGCGTCCGGTAGAGCAGAGCGTCGATCTTCTGGGGCGGCTCGGGAGCTGCCAGGGGCAAGTAGAGACGCTCCAGGTCGGTACATGGCGGGTCGGCTTGACCGATGATGACCGGCAGGCCGGTGATCATGCGTAGCCAGGGTTCCAGGGTGCCTTGAAGGGCTCGGAGAGGAGTCCCTAAAGCGCGCCCAGTGCCGTCCAAGAGTACAGGATCGCTGAACAAGAAGCGCTCAAGTAGCAGCTTCTCGCTGCGGTCGAGGTCATCTTGCTCCTCGTCCTCCGGTGTCCAGGTGGGGGCTGCCATTAGCCCAAGACGGCGCGGAGCAGCTCGCGCAGTGCAGCGGTGAGCTCGGCGTCGTCAGTCAAAGAGCCGACCAACGTGGCCTCGCAGGCGGACTCCAGGGACAAGCCTGCTTCGACCAGGGTCGCCGCATAGATCAGCAAGCGGGTGCTTGCCCCCTCGGCCAAGCCATGCTCCTTCAGCTTACGACTGCGGACCCCGAGCTGGACCAGCTGCGCGGCGGTCTTGTCATCGCATCCGCTCTCGTGTACGACGATCTCACGCTCGATCTCAGGCGTGGGGTAGTCGAATGACAAGCTCACGAAGCGCTGGCGGGTGGACTCCTTGAGCTCCTTGCGCATGGACTGGTAGCCCGGGTTGTAGGAGATCACGACTTGGAAGCCTTCCTGGGCTTCGACCTCCTGACCCAAGCGCTCCAGGGGCAGGATTCGTCGATCGTCGGTGAGAGGATGCAGCACCGTAAGCACGTCCGCACGCGCCTCGACCACTTCGTCCAGGTAGCAGATGGCCCCTTCTCGAGCAGCGCGGGTGAGCGGCCCGTCACGCCAGATCGTATCGCCACCCTCCAGGACGTAGCGTCCGGTCAGGTCGGCCGCGGAGAGGTCCTCCTGACAGGCCACCGTGATCAGCGGCCGGCCTAGACGCTCGGCCATATGGCGGACGAAACGGGTCTTGCCGCATCCGGTGGGGCCTTTGATGAGCACGGGGAGATTCCGCGTAGCGGCGGTCTCGAACAGGGCAATCTCGTCGCCGATGGGTTTGTACCAAGCCATGGACCACAGCCTACCGCTTTGACCAGCCCTTGGGGGCCTGCTTCCCCGAGCCAGGCCAGATGACGCGCTGCTGGAAGAAACGATCAACCCGGTGGTTGATGGTCTCGGGCTGCTCGATCAAGGCAGCATGAGAGCCGTCGGCCAGAACCAGAAGCTCGGCGTTGGGCAACTCCCGGGCCATTTTCTCAGAGAGCCAGAGAGGTGTGAAGTCGTCTCGCTCCGCTGCGATGACCAAGCAGGGGGCCTGGATATCACCCAGGCGAGGAAAGGCGTCGTGCTTGTCTGCTTCTTGAACCATCGCCAGGAACAAGCGCAGGTCTAGGTCGGCGAGGTGCTCCAGGTAGGGTTCAAAGTCCTCGCGGCTGGTGTAGAAGGGGTCTACCGCGCGAATCCTGCGGGTCACGTCCCATGCGATGGGACTGCGCACCAGAGGTCGCGCGATGCGGTTGACCCGGTCGCCCAAGCGGTTCGCGATGCGGGCGATAGCTGTGATGGTGCCGCGGCTGTACTGGCTATCGTAGAAAGTTTCCAGCACGCGGCCTGCGCTGCCTTGCATCAACACGAGGCCCAGGACGGTTTCCGGTGCCTGCAGAGTACGCTCCAGGGCGACCTGACAGCCCATGGAATGGCCGAACAGCACGGCCTTGTCGCAGCCAACGGCCTTCATGACTAGTCCCAGGTCCCGCGCAGTGGTCGGGATGCTCAAGTCCAAGCCCGTTGGGTCGCTTGGCCGGTCGGAGCGACCGTGGCCGCGGTAGTCCCAGACGACCACCTGGTGGGTGGAGGAGAAGTGCTGGACGACGTACTTCCAGAAGAATGTGGAGACGCCTACGCCGTTGCAGCAGATCAGGGTGTCGGGCCCTGAACCGGCGGCCTGCCAAAACAGGTGGTGGCCGTCGTCCGTCTGGCAGAAGCCGCTTCGGATCTCAGACATTCTTTTTGAGGCCCTCTTGGCCGGTCCCCTAACGTGCTTTGTCTGCATGACCGATCTCATGGCTGAACCCGCACTGTCAAAAGCGCCAAGCGGGGACTTCGCGGCGCAAGAGAGGAAAACTATGGGACAACCAGCATTCAAGGTGGCATCAGACACCGAAGCACAGGAGATGCGAGATGCACTCTCCGATGAGGCCAAGCGGCGAGAGTGGGAGGCAAACCTACGATCTTCGCCTCGGGTGGGCATGCAGGCGGCCATCTCTGGCTCCAGCGCAGACAGCTTCTTCGTAGGCTTCTCCGAAAACCTGAGCGAGGGCGGCGTATTCGTCTCGACCTTCTGCCCACCAGCGATCGGAGAGCGGGTGGATCTGTCGGTGGACTTGGAGGGCTGCCCAGCGCTGCTCGTTCAAGGGGTTGTGCGTTGGCACCGGCTCTCGGAATCGGGGGAGCCAACCGGCTGCGGGGTCCAGTTCGTGAACCTCCACCCCGACCAAGAGGACATCCTGGGCGGTGCCCTGGACGCCGTCGAGCAGACGCCGCTCTTCTACGACCTTTGAGGCTCTGAGGTAGCATGCCCTGGTGAGACCCACTCGTCGGGGCCTGCTGCTGGTCGGGCTTGTGCTGCTCGCCGCCTTGCTGCGTGCCGCGCTGATGGGACCCTACTACGGCTGGGAAGAGAGTGACTACGGCAACCTGGCGATGGTGCGTGGTGTTCTCGAGTCGGGATTTGTCCACTACGACATGAGTCACCTGCCCCTGTACTACGGGGTCTCGGCTGCCGTAATGGCGGTGACCGGCGATGCGGTACTGGCGGCCGTGGGCGTGGCCTTTGTGTGCGGACTGCTCACGGTTGCCCTCAGCGTAGTGCTGGCGGACCGCATTGGTGGTCAGACCTTGGCTTGGGTGGTCGGACTCATTGCGGTTCTGCAGCCGGAGCTTGCCTTGTACTCGGCCAGCTCTCTACGTGAGCCCCTGTACGCTGCATTGGTGCTTTCCTGCCTGCTCGCGCTGACTCGTGAGCGCTTGGCGTGGGCCTCACTGTTTGCAGGGCTGGCCTTTCTCACCCGTATGGACGCAGTGCTGGTCCTGGGGCCGGTGTTGGCGGTGCACGCCCTGGGGCGGCCCAAGCGCGCACTCCGGTTGCTCAAAGCACTGCTTCCCCTCTTCTTGCTCGTTGCAGGCTGGTCCCTCTATTGCTGGCAGATGTTCGAGACTTGGCAGTTTTGGGGACATGCAACGGCGGTGAACCTGGAGACCGGCGGTCAGGACAAGACCCTGCTCTCTGGCTTAGGTGTGGTGCTGGGACTCTTGGGCCAGACCCTGAGCGCTCATGTTGGCTGGGCCCTGGTTCTCGGCTTCCCGCTCGGGCTTCTACTTGTCCCTTGGAGAAGCCATAGCGCGCAGCGGAGCGTCGCTCTGGCAGCGCTATTGCTACTCGGTTTCTGGCTTGGCATCGGGATGAGCGCCCAACATGCGCCAACACACAACCTATATTGGAAGTGGCTCTATGGGGTGCTCCCGCCCTTCATCTTGATTTCGGTGATGGGCTTGGCCAGCTTGGCGCCCCGCTTGAGCCGGATCGGAGGCAAGCCCGTCCTGGTGGTCGCTCTTTGTTTGGCGTTGGGGCAGGGGACTTGGGCCATGCTGGGAGAGATGCGCCGCCAGGTCCAGCTATCCCAGGCGCTCTATAAACCGCAGTTGGAGTTGGCCCGTTGGTTGGAGTCCAATACGCCGCCCCAGGGGCACCTCCTGGTGGACAATATTCCTGGAGTCTGGCTGGACCGGCGAGCGCATGAGCGCGAGCTCACCAGTTGGTTCGATGTCCCTGTGGCCCCTGGGAACCGGGGCGAAATGGCCAACTGGCTCAGAAGCGAACGTGTGTCCTACGTGCTCTGGTTCCAGGAGGACTGGACCCAGGCCCCTCGCGTCGCGCCCTACTTGGCCTCTCCTGTGGTGCACGATCTGGGAATCGTGCGCTTGGTTCCCTTGCAGCAGGAGTCTGGTTACGGCTGGATCTTCTACAGGGTCGATCCCATCGCCAAAGCCCTGGAGGGCAGCCAATGATTACCCACGTCCATGCGACTCTCGCCGACTTTCTTGCTGCTTGCCGAGAGAAAGGGGTCCGCGGAGTGGCTCTACAAGAGGTGAAGGAGATCCGTCCTGCCTTGGTCAATCAGGGCGTTCATGTAGGCGTGGTGCGTTTCTCCACCGTTGTCGCCTATTCCGCAGGCGAGGTCATTCGTGCCCGCATTGACCAGCCGCCACTAGACTTGGTCACGCAGCTCAATACCTTGGGGGTTCCCATCCGCCGGGTGAACCACAACCTGGGGTGACAGGGCAAGCCTCAGCTCAGTCCATGCCCCGATCTTCCAGGTCTGCTTCGCTCAAGCCCAGGAAGTGGCCGACCTCGTGGAAGAGCGTGATGCGCAGCTCTTCTACGAGCTCTTTCCGGTCCCGACTGAAGCGCTGCAAGTTGGTCCGAAAGATCACGATCGCCGCAGGTAGGCTGGACCAGGGGTTCTCCAAGCTGCGCTCCGCGATGCTTGTTCCCGAGAAGTAGCCCAGAATCTGGGTCGGTCCGATGGGCGGTTCGTATTGGCGCAGAAGGGCTTCGCTTGGGAACTCTTCCAACAACACTGGAACGTTGGAGAGGTAGTCGCGCAGAGTGGGATGCAACTCGCTCAGGCACTCGCTGACCACCTCGTCCACAAGTTCATCGCTCAACGGGACGGGCATGGGAAAGGAGGTGGGGTCAATGCGCCACGCCCGAGAGAAATCCCGAAGGGCACCATGGTTGTCACCGCGGCGTTCCCGGAGGATTCCCCGTACCCATGCTGCCTCAGGATTGTCGGGCGCTTCACGTAGAGCCCGGTTGCTGGCCTTTCGGCACTCCTCCCAACGCAACTCTTGAAGCAGGACCGTTGCCAGAGCAGCCCATGCGTCCGCGGCAACAGGACCGTCAAAGCTCAGGATGACCGACCGAAACGCGCCCTCGGCTTCGTCCAAGCGTCCTTGATCTCTCAGCGCTTCACCCAGCAAGAAGTGGGCCTCGGCCAGCTGCTCTCCGGCCAAGATAGCCGCTCGGCACAGGGACTCCGCCTGCTCGAGCCGTCCTTCGGCGAGGGCATCCTCTGCCTCCGCTAGGAGCTTTACCAGCTGCGGTGGTCTGCTCACCCAGCACCAGGCGTGATCTTGATGGGGTGCGCTTCTACGATGGCCAAGCTGCCACCGTGGCCTGGGTAGTCCACCAGGTGGAGCTGGCGCTCGACACAGGCTGCTGCCTCTGCGTTCGGCAGGGATGCAGGATCCACCTTGAGGTAGAGGAGATCGCCTGTTGCGCCCAAGGCTATGTCGCCCGTTGCGACGACGGGGTCGCCAGGAGGCAAGCAGTCTCCGAGACTGGCACTGCGGCGCTCAATGGCGCTGTTCAGTGCCTCGGTGTTCATTTCGGCGTCCGGCTCCGCTTCTGGGCGGCGCTTGGGCTCTGGATTGAGTACGACGCGCAGTTCGTTGCGCTCGCCCTCGGTCGCGACCACTTGGCGCTCATCCGAGGAGAAGCCTTGCAGGCGGGCGGAGAGCACGAAGGACTCTCCGATGGGGAAGCCTTCGTCCAGCTCGACCATGGCGCCGTCGCCGACGCGCTGACCGTTGATCTCCACAACATCCGCCATGGGCTCGACCAAAACCACGAGGCTGGTGGGCTCCGGCTTGCCGTTCATGATCATCAGCGTGACGACGACCGCCCCTAAGAGCCCGACCACGCCACCCAGGATGATGGCTGGAGAGAGGCCCTTTCGTTCGGCATTGATGGTGATGGTCTTTCGTTCACCGTGCTCGGTTACGATGGTCAGGAGAGCCGTCTCGCGCCGTGAGCTCAGCTCGCTTGGATTGATGGTCAGGTCGATCTCTTGCTGCTCCACGTCGGGATCCAAGCGGCTGCGGGAAAGCTCGAGCCAGTCCTTGTCCACGGTGACGCGGCCAGCCATGCGCCCATCGCCGATGTTCTTGACCACAACGCTGAAGCTCTCGGGCTTGCGCCCAAGGGCCAATGAGACGACCTCGGGAGAGGCGACTGCCAAACGCGGGGTTGCGCGGCGCGGCCGACGGGTTTTGCCCAAGCCTAAGGTACGCCCGCCAATGCCTTCTGGCTTGGGAGGCGGGCCTCGCCGTGGTGGAGCAGCCTCCTCCGTTGGCAATGAGGCTTGCAGAGGCGTTGGCGTGAGGATGGTGGGTGGTGCGCGTTTGGCCGCATTGTTTGGCGCGGGCGCACTCTTCTGCGGGGGCTTGGATGGGGTCGCTTCTTTGGGCTTGACTGGAGGAGGCAAGAAGCCAGCGATCTC
>JBLHMA010000329.1:0-6496 GCA_047621545.1 Cognaticolwellia sp.
ACGACCACCGCGCTTCCTTGTACAACCTGATCTCCGACTTGGATTTTGGCCCGTCCAGTGCGCAGCTCACGACGCAGAGTGCCCTTGGTGCTCTTTAGCAGTGCGGCCTCGGGGACGGAGAGGTGGGCATAGGGGGAGCTCACGTGGCCCTGGCCGCGGGTGCGGATTTCAACCACCAAGGGCAGCTCGGGGGTGAAGTCCAGGCGCCAACCGGCCTCAAAGTCTCCACTGAGCACGGCGTCTGCCCACGCCAAGGTGCCGTCGATGCTCGCCCAAGCCAGTGCCTGCGTGCCGGTCTGGTCAATGCCAATACTGATGTTGGCTGCGGTGACGAAAACGGTGGTATGGCCGACTCCATTCCAGCTTGGGGGGCGCGATCCGCTGCGGTGCAGAAGCAGGGCTTTGCCGCTGACGAGCTGGTTGCGTCCGGTGGTGGACAGGTAGCCGCTGGTACGGCCGATCAGCTCGAGTGGGCGCACGCTCCAGTCCTGTAGCTCCAGGCTGTTGGTGGGTTCACCGGCAGTCTCGATGTTCAGACGCAAGTTGCGTGGGTCGCCCTGGTCACCGCCCTCTTGGAGCTGCAGTTCCCATCCGCCGCTGTGACCTCGCAGAAGATCGGGGCCTACACGAATGCCCGATTCTAGAGTCTCCACGTCGCCCGGTACCCCGTCCAGACCAAAGAGAAGTGTTCCTTCGGCCTTGGAGATCGCCGCCCCACGAACAGTGGTGCTGCCCTTGAGCCAGCCGCTGTTGGAGCTTGTGATGCGTAGGTCCAGTGTCATTCGGCCAGGATCCAACACCAAGAGCTCCCACTGCTCCGCCCACCTCAGGCTCTGATCTGGTGCGCAGGACAGCATAGAGAAGAGAAGGATCACGGTGTCATCTCACGAATGGATGGCACGATAAGGAGGTCCTCTAAGCAGAGCTCTTGGGCCCTGCGGTCAGCCAACTCCATCTCCAGAGCGGGGGTCAGCACCACCGGAAAGGGCAACTCTCCCGTGCAGAGCTGGGCACTTCGATCCCGGTGCATGTTCAGTAGGTCGTGAAAGACCGGGATGGCCGTGTTGGTACAGATCTCAGTCAAGGTCGGATCAGAGATGGCGGCACAGCTTCCTGGATCCAGGGGGCTGTTGCGGACCAGGAGCTGTCGATAGGTGGCGGACCAGGGCCGCTCATCTTCGGGGGAGAAACCAGCCCAGATCACCCAAGGACGCACAAGCCGCTCGACCTGGCCAGGCTTGGCGCCTTTGGGGAGCCCGTTGTGCACCCGATCGGAGAACACGTGCATGCGGCAGTCATCGGCCAAGGTCCCGGCGTTGGCGCAGGCTCCGGGATCTTGGCCGTGCTCCCCCAGCAGAAACCAACATTCCTCGCCGCCGCGGTCCGGGGT
Organism: Cognaticolwellia sp.; assembly: GCA_047621545.1. Classification (GTDB taxonomy): domain Bacteria; phylum Myxococcota_A; class UBA796; order UBA796; family CAJQPC01; genus CAJQPC01. The sequence goes on from JBLHMA010000329.1 coordinate 1,391, forward strand.
CTGGGCGCAGAGCGCGGCGCTGGTCTTAGGGTCGGAGGATGCCAGCACTTCTACCACCGCCCACACGCAGTCCGCGCGCAGAGCCGGATCACCTATCTGGCGACAGAGAGGAGCAGCCTTGTCTGGCGAGGTCAAGACGAGGGCGATCGCCTCGGCGTGCCTTTGGCGATCCACCCCGGGAGAGGGGGCCATGCAGGACATGAGCAGAGTTAGGGTGAGCATCCGCCTGTGATTATCCGCCATTCTTGGAGGCCGCCTATGCCTGCTTTGGACTTTGCTGCCACCCACCGCAACCGGGAGGTCCTTTTGGAGGTGCTCAAGTCGCGCCTGCCAGCCAGCGGCGTGGTGCTCGAGATCGGGTCAGGGAGTGGTCAGCATCACGTGCATTTCGGGACTGCGCTTCCGCATCTGAATTGGCAGCCCACCGATCTGGATCCGGATCATCTGCGGAGCATCACCGCTTGGCAGGATCTGCAGCCCTCCGCTGGCCTCTTGCCGGCCAAGAAGTTGGATCTGCTCAAGCCGTGGCCGGTGAAACACGCGGATGCTGTGCTCTGCTTCAACGTGATTCACATCTCTCCCTGGGCTTGCACCGCGGCGCTCTTCCAAGGGGCGGGTCAGGTGCTGCCTAAGGGAGGCCGATTGTTCACCTATGGCCCCTACACCTTTGGGGGCGTGCACACCTCGCAGTCCAACGTGCGCTTCCAGGGTTTGCTCGAGTCCATGGACCCTGACTTTGGTGTGCGTGACGCCGATGAACTAATGAAGATCGCGTTGGAGAACGGCTTGGCCTTGGTCGAGAAGGTGGCGATGCCGGCCAACAACTTCACGTTGGTGTTCGAGAAGACGAACTCTTAGAGAGTCGGGTCTTAGAGGACCGAGTCTTCAAGAACCGGGCCGTTAGAGAAAGAGCCCGGCCCACATCAGCTGTACGCCCAGTCCCCAGGCCAGCAGGATCACTGCAGTTGGGATGCCGGCCCAGCCCACGGGTACCCAATCGTGCACAGGCCATGGTCGCATCAAGCGGTCTCGGCTGTCCTTGACGCTGGCGTGGGGCAAGCGGCCTTGCATCAGGGGCACGGCGCGGGCCAGAGCCACCAGCAAGCCCAAGGCAGGGATCAGCGCGAGCACTGCGTAAAAGCCGACCTGGTTGAAGGCCTCGCGCTTGGAGATTCCACCCCAGATGCGAAGGGCATTTTGCGCCACTACTAGCCCCGGGATCACGACGATTAGTGCCAGGAGGCTGACCGCCTCGAGGATCAGGGTGGGATCGCCCTGGAGGGGCAGGTTTCCGCTTCGCTCCATGCCAAAGACCAATCCGGGGAAGAGTGCAACCGGTGCGGCGACCCCGGAGAGCATGGCGGCAAACATAGCCCAGGGTCGGGCCTTTTCGGCGGCTTGTGTCTCAAAGACACGGGCTCTCTGGGCCAGCACATCAAGCTGGCGCTCTAGGTCCTGCTTGCGGCCGCCGTCGGTGGCAAAGCGCATGGCCCGGTGCAGCTCCTTGGGGTCCTCGATGATTCCGAGCTGGGCCAAGGCCTCCTCCTCGGTCTGGGGCTCCAACTGCAGCTCTGGTGAGGCGGGCTCTCCCTCAAATCGAACGAACCATCGGATCGCCGGCTGGCCGTAGCTGGACGGGACCCGCTGAGATCCGATGATCTGAGCAGCGCTGGGCACTCGGGTGCTCAACCACCAAGGCACCGGCATGACGTTGGACGCCGCGCCACAGCTTGTACAACGGATGGTCCGGTCCTGCTCGATCGCCTGGTCTGGGAGGGGGGTCGTACACTCCAGACAGTGGGGTTTCATGGGCGCCAAGCGGGTGCGGGCGTAGAGTGAATCTATCTCAAACCCGCCTTCTTCCACTTGATTCATGGACCCGCTGGCGATGACCGACTCCAGCTCTTCGAGCAGGCGACCGTGCAACTCCGGGGGTAGCTCTACGCTCCCACCGGGCCCATTCACTCTGGACCAGGGCCCATTTAAAGGCAGAGGTTCGGCGTGGACCGGGTCATCGATCCACACCTCCAGGCTGCCATGTCGAACGTCGCTCGAGGTCACCGCAGTTCTCTATCGCGGGGAACGTGGCCTTGCGTGCATACAGGCTTGAATCCTGGACACGGCAACGGCATCCTTGCGCGAAACTGCCACGCCCGGAGCCTTCGATGTTGCTGTTGACCTTGATGATGGCCTGCTCGACCGACCCTGAGCCGCCCGCCGCGGTTGAGCCGGAGCCCTCTCTTCAGGCCATGGCACCGGAGCCCATCGAGGAGCCCGAGGTGCTGGTGGAAGCAGACGTGCTCGTAGAAGCGGAGGAGGAGGCAACCTCAGAAGAGGACTCAACGGAGGCCCTGGAAGAAGCTCAGGCGATCACCGATGCGCAGGCCACCACGCCGATTGCCAGCGAGACAGATGCGAGCGCTGAGCCCGTCGTCGCCCAGGCGCCGGATGAGGCCGTTCTTGAGGAGCCCGCTACTGACGAGGCCGTCCCTCCATATGCCGTGCGTGAGGGGGCAGCCGCTTCGGCTACGGCCGAAGGCGCTCTACCCGAAGCGGCTCGAGCAGTGGCCACTGGGCCGGTCAACTATGTCCTGCAGACAGGCAGTTCGAGCCTCTACGTCCAGGTCTTCAAGGACACCACCACAGCGGCATCGGGCATCTCTCATGACCACGTGATGCGGGCGAGCGGCTGGACCGGCACTGCCACTTGGGACCCGACGAACCCTGAGAACTGCAAGATCGACATCAGCGTGCCCGTCGATAAGCTGGTGGTGGACCCCTCCAAGCTGCGCGAGGCGGTGGGCTATGACTCGACCCTGAGCGACGGACAGCGTGGGGACGTGCGCAACAACATGCTCAGCAAGGACCAGCTCAACAGCTCCAAGTACGGCGAGATTTCCTTCAGCGCGACCCGCTGCAAGGTGGCGTCGGAGGGGAAAGTGGATGTGAGGGGAGAGCTGACGATCAAGGGCAACTCCAAGCCCGTCAGCCTGCGAATGACGCTGGATGCCGACGCAGACAGCTTCTCGGCAAAGGGCGGCTTCATGGTCAACGGCAGCGACTACGGCTTGGAGCCCTTCTCCGCGATGATGGGGGCTCTGAAGAATAAGGATGAGCTGCGGTTCACCGTTCGCTTGAGCGGGAAGGCCAGATAGAGCAAGGCCCCAGTGCACCAACGAGCAAGGCTCCGCGGCATCGGCGCGCAAGTCGGCTGAGAATCCGTTATTGTTGACTCTTGCAGGAGGGCTCAGTGGACGAAGTTCGTGGACCGGTACTGATCGTTGACGACGAGGCGGACATCCGCAACTTAGTGGCGATCAACCTTCGCCGCGAGGGCTTCGAGGTCCTGACGGCCGCCGACGGCACGGAAGGGTTGGAGCTGGCACGCAGCAACGACATCTCCCTGGTCATCCTGGATCTGATGCTGCCTGACATTCAAGGGACCGAGGTCTGCCGCCGTTTGCGCGCTGAGCCCGGAACCGCCGAGGTGCCCGTCCTGATGCTCACCGCACGGGACGAGGAGATCGACCGGGTGGTCGGCTTTGAGGTGGGGGCCGACGACTACGTGGTCAAGCCTTTCTCCGTGCGCGAATTGGTGCTGCGTGTTCGCGCCATTCTGCGGCGGGCCCCCAGCCCAGTGGACGAGGCCCAGGACCCAGTGATGGAGACTGGCTCGATTCGCATCGATGTCTCCGCCCACCGGGTTTGGGTCAGTGAGCAAGAGCTGGCCCTCACAGCCACCGAGTTCAAGCTCTTGGTGACTCTGGTCTCCCGCACCGGGCGGGTTCAGAGCCGCGGTCAGCTTCTCCAGGATGTATGGGAGATGCCCCCAGACCTGAACACCCGTACGGTAGACACCCACATCAAGCGCCTGCGAGAGAAGCTGGGAACGGCTGCAGACCGCGTCGAGACCGTGCGTGGCGTGGGTTACCGCTTCGTCGAGGAATGAGCACCAGGGAAGATGGGCTTCAGACAGCCTTTGAGCGGGGGTGCGTCTCCCTTGGGAGGGACCCCAGCCAGACCTCGGTCGAGGAGCTACTCCATGGGCTGACCGATGCAAAACAGCGTGCCCAGCGGCACCTGGATCGCAACGAGCGCCTACAAGCCAACTTCTTCGAGCACGCCCCGGGTGGTCTGGTCATGGTGGGCTCGGATCTGCGAATTCGAGTGCTGAATTCCGGCGTGCACGCGGTGCTTCCAGTAGTGCCCAACCCCATCGGTCGGCAGCTCTCTGGCGGTGTGCCATTCAAGCCCCTGGTTGAGGTCATTCTCTTGGCCATGAAGCGGGGCGAGCGACAGACCCGCGAGTGTGTGGCCGGCCGCTTTGATCTCCTGATTCGGGCTGAGGCCCTGGAAGATGGCGGCGCCATTGCAGTCATCGCGGATGTGAGTTCAATCCAGCAGGCGGCTCGGGCTCGATCGGACTTTGTGAGCAACGTCAGCCACGAGCTTCGCACCCCGGTGACCTGCATCTTGGGCTACTCCGAGACCCTGCTGGCGCGACCCGAGGGACTGGATGCGGACACGCTGTTGATGCTACAGGCCATCGACCGCAACGCCAACCGGCTGACCCGCATCTTTGACGAGCTGCTGGATCTCGCCCGAATCGAGGCCAGGCTGCAGGAGATGGCCTTGGACGATGTGGACCTGCGTCCAATGATTCTGGACTTGGCCAGGACCTGGACCGAGACGGCCGACCTGCGTCGCATTGACTTGTTGGTGGAGCTGCCCGACCAGCCCCTGGTGGCTCGGGTGCACATCCAAGCCTTCGATCGCATCGTAGGCAACCTGGTGGCCAACGCCATCAAGTACAGCCCCAACAAAGGCAAAATCGGCATCCGTGCCCGTATGACCGGTTCACGGGTGGTGGTCGAAGTAGAGGACCAGGGCCCAGGCATCGACCCAGCCCACCACAGCCGCATCTTTGAGCGCTTTTATAGGGTGGACAAGGGGCGCTCGCGAGACGTGGGCGGTACGGGCTTGGGCCTTGCATTGGTCAAGCATCTCTGCCTGGCCACCGGCGCCAAGGTCAGTGTGCGCAGCAACCCTGGTCACGGAGCTACTTTCTCGATTCGCTTCCCGACCTAGCTGCCCGGGCGGCTGAGC
>JBLHMA010000330.1:0-6486 GCA_047621545.1 Cognaticolwellia sp.
AGGCTCGGCCACGTAGGGCTCCTCGAGGATGTAGGAGCGCTGCCAATTGAAGTCGTAGGCGGGCACGTCGATCAGACAAGTCTCGCTGCCGTCGGAGTGCTTGATCACCATGCGTCCGCTGCGACCCAGGGTGTGCATGTGCAAAGCCAGCGAGTGCATGGCAAACCGGTCGCTCTCCCCAAGCTCGTAGCTGAAGGTGTGCGTTGTGCCGTTGGTCTTTGGCGGGACCTCCATACCCGTGCCCAAAACCCAGTTTACGTCCGTCCAGGGCTGCACGTCTCCCCAGCCTTGAGCTTGCTCCTCAATTTTGAGCTGAATGCTGCTCTGGTCGGAGCCAGGGACGGTCCCCGCCTCGACATAGTAATGCACCTGAAAGGCCACCAAGCTGCCGGGCTCAACCCTTAGGCCTGTCCCTTCTGGGAAGGTGCTGGCACCACCACCTGGCGCCCACGAGCCCAGCCAGCGCGTGTTGATCAGGGTGGTCACGTCACCGCCCGGTCCCCCATAGCAGCGGTAGCCTTCGCCTTCGTCCGCTTCGTCCATGGCGCGGTAGTCGTCGGCGTCATCTGGGTTGATCAGGTAGGGAATGACGTGGTGGACCGTCTCCAGGTTGCCTGGTGTGATCTCAAAACCGGTGACCCAGACGTCCTCCTCGGAGGGCCACTCCATCAGGAAGCACCGGTAGTCGTCCGGGCTCTCACTGGGCGTGAAGGCCACTGGCATGGTGAGCTTCAAGTCGACTCGGTCCAGGGTCGCGGGCCTGCGCGGCTCGGGCAGCTCAGCGGCGACGTCCGGGTCTCCCGCTGGCATCCCCCCGGCGATCCAATCGACGATGTCTGCCTTCTCGTCCTCGCTCAGCGCCAAGGTGTCCTGGTAGCTGTTGCAGTCCGTGCTCGCGCGCCAAGGGGGCATGGTACCCGCATCGACCTCGGTGGCGATGACCGGTCCCCAGAGCTGCGTCTGTGCGTAGGAACTCAAGTCCATGGCCCCCAGGGTGGAGGCGGAGTCGTGACACCCCACGCAAGACCGGGAGAGCAGCGGAGCGATGTCCTGATGGTAGCTCAGGTCGGTGGTTGGGGGCTCTTCCCCAGGCTCGCCCTCACAGCCAAAAAAGGAGGAAAGAACCAGGAGAGTGAACAGGGAACTTGAAATGGTCATGCCCAAGAGTTTAGCCGATATGCACTAAAAAGCGCAGCTCCTTGAGTGCATCCATCTCACCCAGATCGCTGAGCACCACCTGGGCCAACTCCAACGCTTCGTCCGTTTGGGCCGGCCAGCCAGCCAGCCAACACTCCCGCACCAGCGAGGCGACCGCCCATCCCACATCTGGGTCCGACTCACTCATGCGCGGCAGAGTCTGCTTGGCCAGATGAAGACGCCGGACCAAGGTGTTCAGGTCCTTGGCCTTGGCCGCGGCCAGCCCCTCGCACAGCGCAACAGTGAGCAGAGGACCCGGGCTATTCAGGCGACGAAAGAGCTGCCCGGCGCGCTCGAGGTGCCGCTTGGCCAGCGCGTGCTGTCCCTGCTGGGTCTCCAAGAATCCAAGGTTCAGCTCGGGATAGGCGATCAGGCGCTCCAAGCCAGCCTCTTGTCCCGCTGCCAGGGCCTGCAAGTACCAGCGGCGTGCCCCGTTGACATCGCCTTCCGCCTTAGAGGCCTCGCCGAGCGCGTTGAGGCACTGGGCGATCATCATGCGGTGGCCCCGCTCCCGGTACCGGGTGAGCTGCCCCATCAGCACCTCTCGGGCTTGGCGGGTCAACCCCAGGTGGGTGAGGCTCCAAGCCAGGATCCGCTGGAGGTAGAGGCGCTCCTCTTCGACCTCGTCAGAGAGCTTCGCCGGCGTTTTTGCCAGGCTCTTTCGGGCCTGCATGACGGCAGCCTGATGGGCCCCCTGGCGGCCCAGCCAAACCGCAACCCGAGCGGCGTGCCGCAGCTTGAGATCCGGTCGGCCCAGCTGACGGGTCAGGTCCAGCGTCTCTTCCAAGATCGCGGGCACTCCAGCCGAGGCGACTTCCATGCGTCGCGGCAGATCGGCGAGCAGCAGCTCTGCCAGAAGAGCCGGGTTGTCCAAGGCCCGAATGCGCCGCTCTGCGGAGCGCACCAAAGGCGAGGCGTTGGCGTGACCCATCTCCCAGGCCAGGCAAGCCCGATGAAGGTCGTGGCGCATCCAGACTTGGCTGTCCTTTCTTCCGACACGCAAGGCCTCCAGACGATGGATCAGTCGCTCGGCGGCGATGCGATCTCCGAAATGCAGGTAGTGCTTGCTCAGGTTCACCCACTGAACGATTGCTTGGTCCAAGTCACCGCACTCTCGCAGGTGGTTGGCCCGACGCTCGCGGGCGGAGACACCGGTATGGGGTTCCAACATCTCAGCGCAGGCGCGGTTTAGGACCGCCCACTGGCCCGCCTCACGGGCGCTTCTCAGCAGGCTCTCGCACACCAGTTTGTGGCTCCAACGCCATCTGCGGCCCCCAGCGCTGGGATCTGGGTGCACTAGGTCACGCTCTACGAGCACCCCCATCCACCCTGGGGCCATATGCACGTGCAGGCTGGAGCAAACCTTGTCCAACTCCCGCTGACTGACCTGGTGACCAAGAACGGCGCCAGCCATCAAACCAACGCCACTCGGACTCTGAAGCAGGTCGCGCAGACGACGAGAAAAGACCACGTGCACCGAGTCCGGGATCTCGACCAGGGTGCCGCGGCGGAGGCGCAGACCTTGGGGTCCAGGTTCCAGACTTCCAGCAGCGGCCCAGTCACCCACAATGGCAAAAGCGAAGACAGGGTGTCCGTCGCAGCGTGCCACCACCTGGCGCACCAGGGGAGGCTCCAGACCAACGAGCTGGTCCAAGAACTCTGTCATCGCCGAATCGGAGAGGGGAGCCACGCCGACACGGCGACAGCTGAGCTGAGCGCAGATCTCCTGCACCAAGGCGGCCTCGGTGGGCCGGGAAGGCACCAGATCCGGCCGGAGGGTGCCAATGATCAGCAACGGGAGCGTATTGGAGAGCGCCAAGACCCGCTGCAAGAGCCCCAGGCTAGCTCCGGCCCACTGCACCTCGTCGACGAGGAGCAGGACCGGCCGCACCGCGCAGAGGGACTGGAGCACCCGAAGCAGCACTACAGCGCGCTCCTCAGGGGTGGCTGTGTTGACCTCGCGGCCTACCCAAGCGCTGCCGAGCAAGCGATGTACACCATCGCTCTCCTTCTCCAGACCCAGATCGGCCAGGGCCTGCTCCAGGCGTGGCTCCCGCTCATCGCGAGCCAGGGGCAAGAGCCCGAGAAGCCGCGCAATGGCTCCGGAGAATCCATGATTTCTGGCCAACTCGGGCGCATGCCGCAGTCGCAGGGACAGGCCCAAACCCAGCTCCTCGGCACGCTGAGCGATCCACTCACCCAGGCGCTCCCGGCCAAGGCCCTCGCCCCCCTCCAGCAGGACCAAGCGAGGCTCACCTTCCCGGTGTACCCGTCCGAGCTCAGCCCAGAGAGTGCGCTGGGTCTCTTCACGGCCCACCAAGGGTACTTGGCGTATGCGCAGGACTCCCAAACCCGCCCCGGGAGGCAGGGAGGTCGCCTCCTTCTCGCGCCACCCGGTGCCTACAAAGACGGGAACGGTGCCCGCGCGGGGGCGGTGGCCTGCACAGACCTCCCCTAAAGAGGCGGCGGCGTCGGCGGCACGTTGAAAGCGATCCTTGGGTTCCTTGGCCATTAGGATGCGCAGCCAGGCCTCAAAGCCAACAGGAGTGTCCACCAGGGGCCGAAAGTCGCCGGGTGCCTCACGCAAGTGGGCCCGCAGCACTGCCCGCACACCGCGCCCGGCGAAGGGAGGTTGGCCGGTCACCAAGGCCCAAATGGTGCAGCCGAATGCGTAGAGATCGGTGTAGGGCCCAAGCACCTCGTTCTCGAGGATCTGCTCCGGCGGCATGTAGTTGGGGGTGCCTGCCAAAGGGCCGCCTGCCAGCAGGCTGTTGGGGCGCCATGCCAAACCAAAGTCGGCCAAACACACCCGACCCTGCGCGTCCCGCATCAGGTTGGCCGGCTTGACGTCCCGGTGGATGAGGGCGCGGGCGTGGGCGTGGGCCAAAGCTGCAAGTACGTCTTGGCAGACCTGGATGAGTTCCTCGCCACCCAGTCGGCCGCGCAGACGCGCCAGCGAGCCCCGCGGCATGTACTCCATGACCAAGTAGGGGGCGCCGGCGCACACCTCGCCTCCTAGGCGATGGCCAGTCTTGACTTCGCCCTGGTCCAGCAGGCGAACAACGTTCCGATGGCTCAGACGGGCAGCCGCACGGGCCTCGACCCGAAAGCTGGACAAGCGGTCAGGCTCGGCTCGAATGTCCCCTGTGAGCACTTTGATAGCCACCACGTGACCCGTGTCTGGCTCTCGGGCCCGCCAGACCACCGCGCTGGAGCCTGCCCCCAACCGGGAGATCAGTACGTAGGGGCCAAGGTGCATTGCACCAACTTACTCGACAGCGCGGGCGATCTCCCTAACGGCCCCTTGCACCCCGAGATCTTCGGTGTCGATCTGACGATGAGCAAGGCCATACAGTGGCTCTCTGCGCTCCAAAATGGCTTGGAGCTCTGCAAGGGGGTCCGCCCACCCAGCCATGGGGCGCAGGTCGCCTTGTTGGCGCACACGCTCCAAGTGCACCTCGGGACTCGCTTTCAACCACACCACCTCACAGCCCATGCGAAGCGCCGAGTAAGCGCTGTCCTCCATGACCAAGCTGCCTCCGACTTCCAAGACAGCAGATCCAGGCTGAGCGAGCACAGAGTCCACCGCGGCCTTGGCGAAGGCCCGATAGCCCTCGGGCCCCTGAAACTCGAACAGGTCCCCCAAGCGCATGCCCGCTTGCGCCTCAATGACCTCGTCTAGGGAAAGGAAAGAGCAACCCAGTTGGCTGGCCAGCAGACGCCCAATGGTGGATTTTCCGGCCCCCCGCAGACCGATCAAGGCCACCTTCGCTGGAGAACTCAGGTCAGCCACCAGCTCGGAGAGAGGCATCTCTAACGCCCCCGCAAGCTCCAGCAGGCGCTGAAGGGAGGGGTTGGCCTGGCCCCGCTCAAGCTGAACAAGAAAGCGCGCGGAGAGGCCAGCACGCTCGCAGAGCACCTTCTGAGACCAACCCCGGGCTGTGCGCAGGCGACGGAGTCGACGGCCGAGAACTTGAGCAGGCGTGGGCATGCCCGCACTATAGTGCATAAAGAGAAGTGTTGAAAGGCTGAGCAGGCGCACTATAATGCTCACCAACGCCAGTGAGGACAGCTACATGGCCGATGTGACCCACGAGCCCACCGTCTCTTTCGCCACCCAACCCTACGCCTGGACCCACTGGCTGCTGGAATTGGATGGTGCGCGAGCCACCCTGAAGATGAACATTCAGGAAGATGGCGGCCTGCGTCCCGGCTACGAGCTCAAGCTGAACAGCTACGACATGGGCGTGGACATCGAGTTCTACGACGTGCTCCAACACCTGCGATTCGAGCACCCCGAGGTCAGCGTAGTCACGTTGACCAGCGCGGTTGACCGGGTGTTCTGCTCCGGCGCCAACATCTACATGCTGGCCAGCTCCTCCCATCCCTTCAAAGTGAACTTCTGCAAGGTCACCAATGAGACGCGCTGCTCGATGGAGGAGCCCGAGAGCCCACACTTCATCGCCGCGCTCAACGGCGCCTGCGCCGGCGGAGGCTACGAGCTCGCCATGGCCTGCGATGAAATCTACCTGGTGGACGACGGCAGCTCTGCTGTTTCCCTCCCAGAGGTTCCACTGCTCGGCGTGCTGCCAGGAACCGGTGGCCTGACCCGATTGACCGACAAACGCCGCGTGCGCCGCGACCTGGCCGATGTGTTCTGCACCAAGGCGGAAGGCTTCCGAGCCAAGCCTGCCAAGAAGGGACGTTTCATCGACGATTCCTTCCCGCGCAGCAAGTGGGAGGCGAGCATCGAAACGCTCTCCCTGGCCGCAGTACAGAAGCTGGGTGGCGCCCCAAAGGACACGGGAATCTCCTGGACGCCTATGGCACCGACCCAGACCGAGACGGGCTTTGCCTGGGAGCACCTGAGCCTGGACCTGGACGCCGAGCAGCGCACGGCGACCCTGACCATCAAGGGCCCACAGAGCGGACCGCCCTCCTCCACGGCCGACTTCCAGTCCATGGGCGCAAGTGCATGGAGCATCGCCGTCTTCCGTGAGCTGGAGCAGGCCATCTTCGAGCTTCGGTTCAACCACGCGACCGTCGGCATGATCCTGATCAAGACCCAGGGAGACTCCGAGAAGGTCCTGGCCTGGGACGCTTTCTTGGCAAACAACCAGAACCACTGGCTTGCCCGCCAGACCGTGGGCTTCCAGCGCCGCACCCTTCAGCGCGTGGACAACATGTCCCGCAGCATGTTTGCCCTGATCGAGGAGGGCCACTGCTTTGCCGGCGTGCTCTTCGAGCTCACTGTCGCCGCCGACCGCTCCTACATGTTCATGGACGACG
>JBLHMA010000331.1:0-6468 GCA_047621545.1 Cognaticolwellia sp.
ACGGAGTGGCAGCCCGGGTGCGGGGGCTGTGGAACGGGCGAGCGTTCCCCCAAAGAGGCCTTGTTGGCGGCGCTGCTCGCGCTGGGCGCGGTGGAATACAAGCGTCGACCCACAGCAGGCTTATCCCGGGTCCGGGTGGCCCTGGGACCATCTCGGCGGAAAGTGTGCCCACGTCGGCGGAAGCGCTGCTCACCTTTGTTCTGGCCGTGCGAATCGGGTGAGGGTGCCAGCGTGCCAGCTAGGGCTGAATTCCAAACACACCCGGGCTGATCATGCCCCGTTCGTTCCTCCTCCGTGAATTAGGATGGCCTGGAGGGCCATGGCTCAAAGGACAGCTGCATAGGGCCCGCTGTTAATGGTGAAACCTATCACAGGAGGCCCGTAATGGAAGGCCCCGTCCGGGGATGCCCATCGCACCTGTGGAGAGGGCGATGTTTGTGGAGGGTGCTGGGCATGTGCTTGAATGTATGAATGAAAAACTATCTGGGTAGTATTCCTTTGGCGATATTGTTGGGGTGTTCTTCAACCCCGGAGCCCACCGACAACGAGCTTGATGAAGATACAGGTGGCTCTAGTCTGGTTGGGGACTGTGATGCCGCTGACCCTGTATCTTGTGCCTATACCCCTGCTCAGTTGTATAGCCTGGGCGGCGACGCGACGCAGATGCTGACCTACACCGATGTCACAGGGTCGGAGCGGACCGTGCGGTTCGAACTCAGGCGGCCGGCGGGGGCTCCTGAGCCTGCCCCACTGATTGTCTGGTCCCACGGCGGAAGCGCAAGGGACACCGCGATCAACGTCGGCCGGGATTGGGGAGAGATATTCAACGGGGCTGGATATGTATTTATTGCAATAGCGCACGAAGACCGTGGTGCTGAGGGGAGTCGGGACCTTTGTCTTGCACTTGATCTGGGGGATTGTGAGCTTATTTCCTGTGATAAGGGGGATGCCTGTATCCGGGGTGAAGGGGCAGAGGAGGAGTTCGGTACGTGCGACTCTGACCCAGAATTCGGCGGGTACTGTCGGTACATCAAGAACCTCCATTGGGATCGGCCCAATGATTTCAGGGCGGTGCTTGATTGGGTTGAGGAACAGGCGTCTGCTGGCATGCTCGATGGGGTCGTGGACCCAAGCCGCATCGCTTATGCGGGACACTCTGCGGGTGCAGGGTCGACCATGATGGTTGCGGGCGCGGCGCGGCGATATCGTGACACCTCGGGGGACGAACTCCTCCTAGATACACGGCCAGTCGCCTTCATGTCGTGTTCTCCACAAGGCCCCGATGATGCCGGGTTCACGACCACCTCATTTACACGCGAACGCTGTGAGGAGCTGGCCGCCCCCGATGAGCGCGCATCCTGTTTTAGCCGCCCTCACTTGACGCTGACGAGCGTCGGAGACGGTGGGGAAGATGCGGGCGAAAACCGTCGGCTTAGCTTTGACCTCGCGCCGACAGGAGATCGTTACCTTGGCTATATTACTGAGCCAGCGGCTCAGCACACAACCTTCAACTACGAGACCGAGGGGTGTGAGGGATATGCCCGCGACAACGGTCTTGGTTCCGAGTTCCCTGCTCGTTGCAACACGTATCGTCTCTGGATTCGCTCCGCGGCGCTCGCGTTTTTTGATGCAAAGCTTCGAGACGATGAGGTTGCGAAGGCGTATTTGGAGTCGGACAATATGACCGTATTGAGTGGAGCCGCGCTCGAGTGGACTGGGAAGTAGACGCGTCGGCCGTGGCATCTATAGACGGTCCGTTGCTGTGGGACACGGTGGTGTGCGGCGCGCAGGTCTTTGAGCACGGTAGGGCCACGACGCATCGCTTCGCACCGGAGGGGCGGCGGACCCGCTCACCCCGAGTCCTGCTGCGTGACCTCACACGTCAGGCCCACCTCGACCTCCCGACCTAAGTCGGCCCGCTCGGTCCAGGTCAACCCGCCACGGGAATCCTCAACGCCATGCCCAAGGCCGCTGTCACGGCGGGATCGCCTGAGACGTGGACGAAGCCACCGTGCACGGTCGTTTCGCCAGACAAGTAGCCGGACATCGTCGCCCGAGGCAGCTCCACTCGAGCTGCGGCGTGGGGACTCGCTCGGCCGACCACCTGCGGCTTCGGCCCGAGAACGATCTCGAGGTTCTCACCCCCGATGGTCAGCTCGACAAGGACCGGTTCGTCGGGGAGCGGTCCTCCTCCGTGAACTAGGATGGCCTGGAGGGTCATGGCGATGGCCCGGATGCTGCGGTCATGCTCGGCGGGACCGATTCGCTCCAGCTTCGCTCCCCAGAAGCCCAGGGCCTCCAGGGTCGGGCGTATCCCAGCTCCGAGCTCGGTCAGGGCGTAGGCGGAGGCGCCCCCAATCTCTACTCGCTGCACGATGCCATCCCCTTCCAGGCGGCGCAGTCGAGCGCTCAGCAGGTTCCGAGCGATGCCTGGCAGCCCCTCGAGGAGCTGGTTGTACCGAGCCGCGCCTCCCAGGAGCTCACGCAGGATGAGGAGGGTCCAGCGCTCTCCGACAACATCGAGCGCTGTAGCCATAGGGCAGCGCTGCCCGTAGCACTTGCGATCTGAGTTCATCCTGTACCCTATCGGTATATTTTCTCTACTTCAAGGTTGATTTTATCAACCTTAGGCGCCATGTTCCCAGTGCACACCCCATTTCAGCCGCCCCGGAGGGCTCCGATGACCATCACCCGAGCCGCACTGCCACCGTTCCTCGCCGAAGACTCCCGCCTCGGCGGCGAGATCAGCGTCACGTGCAAGTGGGTCCCCGCGACGACGGGCACCTGGTTCCGCAAGTCTGCCGACTCCGCCGAGATGAGGCAGGAGTGGCGTGACATCCACACGGATGCCGCCGCGGACCCCGGGGTTCTGTCCACCGAGATCAACTACGCCGTCGGTGAAGACGCCGTGCTGGTCCACCACGTCTTCCGAGACGCGGATGCCGTGCTTCACTATTTCTCGGACACCGCTACCCGGCACATGGGGGCCCTCCTCCAGGTCGCCCGCCCCGAGAGGGCCTGCTGCGCTTCGAGGTCTACCGCGTGCCCGGAGAGGACGCCCTCATCGTACACGAAGCCTTCCGGGACACCGCAGAGTTGCGCTTCCACCTTACCCGCGGCACGGCCGCCCGCTTCAAGAAGGAGCTGGACCGCATTGCGGCTCCCGAGTGCTACTTCTTCCGCGGCCCGGTCTCCTGGGACATCCGAACCTACTCCAAGTTCATGCACCTGCCGGCGACCTACACCAACCAGGGTGCCCTCTCAACCCAGCCTGGCGGGTCCATGAGCGAGGGCAGCACACCCTAGACTCCGGCCGGGTCGCCACGGCGCGGGCCAGCAGCTCCCCGAAGGGTTCGGCACCCCATATGGTGGACGTATTCCACCATATGGGTCGGCATCGCAGCCCATATGGTCTCCCCCAGCAAGCGGTGCCCCTGACCAGCGGGGTGAACGTCGTCGGCCATTGTGCGTGGAGACTACCCGTTGAACGGTGTGGCGCCGTCGACCAGGAGCGCGTCTTGTTCCGATGCAACCTGGGCCATCAGAGCCCTGTAGGCGGGTCGAGGCGGCCCCTGGCTTCCAGCCCCGAAGCAGGCCGTAGAGCGCCCGACAGGTTACGAGGTTGTACGTCGATTTCTGAGCGAAAGAGAGCCGTTCCAGGAACTTCATGGCATCCGGGGTTCCGTCAGGTTGGCTGTCGCTCCAAAGGGTCGCGATGACCAGAAAGTCGAAGTCGACCGCCGCGAGCCGATGCTGCAGCATCCTGCGAGCCTGCTCGGAGGAGTAGCCTGGAACGCCACCGTTGAACGCGGTGAACGTGCGGCCTTGCTTCTATCTGAGGTACCGGGCGGCCACACTGGAGAAGACCTGGTCGTCGCTGACCAGCACCCCGAGCACCGTCGAGTCACCCAGGGTCAGAAGCCGCAGCTCATCCTCAGCCTTCGGCGTAACCTTGGGGTTTCGGGTGCCGAGGGTGTTGATGGTCGTGCGCTGGGGAACCCCAAACATAAGCCGCTCTCCCGGCTTTGGGCTCCACACGAGCAGCTCGTCTGCATGGATTCGTCCTGCGGGGTCTGCGGGAGGATGTCCTCCAGCATGACGATCCGGACGCCCCCCTCTACTAGGAGGCACCGCGCCGGAGACCACCAAGCCCATGAAGATCCGCCTAAGGGTCGATTTGGCCAAGGCCGCTTCTATCACGCGCAACGGACACCCAGGGCAACTTGGCGCGTACTGCGAATGCTTGAGGTCTACTCGGCGCATAAACTGACCGCAGCGGAGACCAAAATGGCGCCGCACCTCGGCCATGGAGCGCTGCCTTGAAACGTCTTTTACAAGCCCTCGGCCTGCTCATCACCCTCCCAGTGGGTGGCCTAAGCTTGGCCTGGTGGACGGCCACGCCAGACATCGGAGCCGTCCCTTCGGGAGCTCGGCTGGAGCGGATCGACACCTCCAGTCAATGGAACGGCGAAGCCTTCACCAACAGACTGACACAAGTGGGAGGCCCGGCATCGGAGATGTTTCGCAAGCAGTTCGCTAGCGTTCCAGCCCAGCGACCGACCGACCCCTTGACCGTGCATCAGATCCCGCAGGGGGCTCTGGATGAGCTCCCGGAGTCGGGCCTTCGTGTGACCTGGTTTGGCCACTCGACCATGCTCGTCGACATCGATGGCGTGCGGGTGCTCATCGACCCTGTTTGGAGTGAGCGGACAGCACCCTGGACCAAGATTGGGCCCACCCGCTTCGCAGATCCGCCCATGGCACTCGAAGACCTGCCGCCGGTCGACGTCATCATCATCTCCCACGACCACTACGACCACCTCGATGTCTCCGTGGTCCAAGCGATGGCTGACCAAGATCTGCAGTGGGTCGTTCCACTCGGCGTAGGCGCCCACCTGGAGTATTGGGGCGTTTTACCAGATAGAATCACCGAGCTGGACTGGTGGGAAGACACCCAGGTCAACGGCCTGACCCTCACGGCCACCCCCTCGCGCCACTTCTCTGGGCGATGGCTGGACCGAATGGCTTCGACGCTGTGGGCCGGCTGGGCCCTGCGTGGCTCGAATCACGCAGTCTTTTATAGCGGCGACACCTCATTGTTCCCTGAACTCGAGGACATAGGAGAACGACTCGGCCCCTTCGACCTGACGATGATTGAAGCCGGCGCCTATGACAGCAGCTGGACCGACGTCCACCTTGGACCCGAGCAGGCGGTCATCGCACATCAGATGGTCCAGGGCGGAGTCCTGCTCCCGGTGCACTGGGGAATGTTCGACCTAGCCAACCACGGCTGGACCGAGCCCGCCGAGCGGGTGATTTCTGCAGCGGCGCGCCAAGGTGTCCCCGTCCTGAGTCCCATGCCTGGAGGGTCCGTTGAGCTCTCGGATGTGGGTTCAACGCCGAAGTGGTGGCCAGATGCACCGGCCGCAAGCGTGGCGGAAGAACCGGTATGGTCGACCTCCGTGGATGCAGAACTTGAGAAGTGGTGGGGCACCCGTTGACGGATTCAGCGACTAAGATTCGCAGCTCGCCCACGTTCAATACTTAGGCCCTAATAGCGACTGACAGCCTCCAATCGTCTTTGCCTGCTGCCACCCAAAGAACAGGCGCTACCCAGGGATTCTGCTCTTTCCAGTCGAATACGACTCCACCCGCGCGATGATGTGGGATGCAGTGTGTTGCATGACGGCCAGCTCGCCGCCGGCTCGAAGCATCACGAACATACCCATGAGCGAGACCGAGACGAAGTGCGCCAGTTCGAGTACGGGAGCGTCGAGGCGGAGATCTCCGGCCGCCTTCGCGTTCTCCAAGGCGTTCTTGAAAGCCGTGGTCAGCCGCGCTGTGTAGGCGGTACCGCGTTGTCTGCTGGCGTTGCCATTAGGGGCCTGCTCGGTCATGGCGTTGGCTGTCAAACAGCCAAGCAGCGGATTGCCCTGGTCGGCAGCCTCCGCGAAGAACCGCACCACCTCTCGGACAGTCTCCAGGCCCGATGTCGCAGCCTCCAACTGGCTGAAGTATCCGTCGACAACGGTGCGATCATAGTGATCTAAGACCGCATCAAACAGGCCTTCCTTACTTCCGAACTCGGCGTAGAGGCTGTAGATATTGACACCCATGGCGTCCGTGAGGTCACGCGTGGTAGTCGCGTGAAATCCACGCTCCCAGAACAGCCGCATGGCCCTCTGAAGGACCTCTTCCCTCTCGTAGGTCTTCCGCCGCCCCATGGGCCTCCCCCAGGTGTCGGGAACTACCTTAGCGTGACCCAGCCAACCAATCCAATCCATCGATTAGAAATCGTCTTATAGCCAATCGAACGATTGGTTACGGTCACGCCCGGAGAGCCTGGGCAGAAATCACCCCGGACTCGTCCCAAAAAATAGCCCTGGACCCGCCATGCCTTTCGACAAGATCTCGCCTGTTCAAATGCGGGTCATGCGCATCGCTACCGCCTTCCTCCTCATGTCGCTC
>JBLHMA010000332.1:0-6449 GCA_047621545.1 Cognaticolwellia sp.
AGATCTGCGCGCGTCGGCACATCTCGTTCAGTGAGAGGGCGTGGACCCCTTCTCGCCAATAGTTCTCCATCGCCAGCTCAACGGCTCGGTGTCGGTCGAAGGTGCTGGGGCGACCGCGTCGCGGTTTGTCCTGATCGGTGCTCATCGGATCGGTGCTCATCGGATCGGTGGTCATTGAAATCGGTGCTCATCCTCTGTACCGTTGAGTGGACTCTCTCCAGTTTATGAGTAAGCGCCGGCCGCGGTACTGGCGAGGTTTTCTCTGGGTCTTGGCCGGGTGGCTTTGATAAATAAACCAACCGGTACATAAAGTGGTTGACGGTGTGTTCAAGCTCGTTATTACATTGATGTACCGTTCGGTACGTAAAAAATATTGCTCTCCACTCAGCGTCCTTCGCTGGTGTGTACCCCTACTGGAGGCCCCATGGTCGCTGGACACTTCGTAACGGCCCTGGTCGCCAAGCAGCAGGCCCCCAAGGGCGCGCTGGCCTTCTACTTGGCCGTCGCCCAGTTTCCAGATCTGCTCTGGCACGGCTTTCACTTTCTTGGCGTGGAGCCGACGCTGCCGCTCAACCCCATGGCGATGAGCCTGGACAACATGCAGGCCGACATGACCTACAGCCACGATCTGCTGCCAACATTGGGTTGGATTGCCTTGGTCATGCTGGCCGGGCGGGCGCTCTTTGGTGGCTGGCGGCCCGGCCTTGTCGCTGGGCTGCTGGTCCTGGTTCACGGACTGTGTGATGCCGTGAGCGGCCACACCCATTACCTCTTTGGGCCGGACAGCCAGGCACTTGGTCTGGGGCTGTATGCGACAGCGCCCTATCTGGCGCTGATCATCGAGGGCGTGTTTATCATCGGCATGTTGGCACTGGTCTTTCGTGCGGATGCTGCGGCTGGGGTGCGGCGAAGCCGCAGCACCTTGACAGTGTGGGCGGTGGTGTTCGGCGGCGGCTTGTTGGCATTGTTCCCCTCTGCCGATCTGTCGATCACCGAGTTGACGGGGATCGCACCCATCGAGGCGCTCTCGGGAACTGTGGTGCCTGGGCTTGTGTTCATGTACGCGTCGATGTTTGGTGCACTTCTCTGGGCCGGTTCAAGACCTACGGTTCCGGTTGTAGATGCCTGAGTACACCCTCGGTCAGGCAAGATGCCCTACAGCACTGGACGAATCACTCTTGGTCGACGGACACAAAGAGCTGTGCCCCAGCTGCTCCGAGCGCCAACACATCCAGATCCCCATCGCCGTCTACATCTAACGCCAACAAGTCCCGGGTCGCTCCAGACTCCAATCCCAGCAGCGGACTCTCGTCTACAAAGCCGGTCCCAGTACCAAGATACAGCCGGTCCACGGAGTTGGTAGCGACCAACAGATCCAGGTCTCCGTTTCGGTCCAGGTCGGTGGCTGAAATCGCGGCGCCTGTCGCGTTGTCCACTGGCATTGACGCTGCTGTATCGTCGAAAAAGTATCCAGCACCGTCATTGCGCAGGAAGCTGTCCTGGCCCGCACAGCTCAGGGCCAGATCCGTGCCCACCCAGCTCAGGTCAGCAGGAATGCAGCTCTCCGGTACGCGGCCCGGGTCCAGCGCCTGCCACTCGGTCTCCCCCACAGTCTCTAGAACCAGCAGCCCGCCCAAGGTCGCGATGGCCAGATCCAGGTCTCCGTCGCCATCCATGTCCGCCGGCTGAGGTTGGCCAGCGCTGGCGGTGATGGCGTACAGAGCCGGCCACTGCTCAAAGCGACTCAGACCGCTGGCGCCACCGTCGGCGTAGTCCACCTGCAGGGTGTCCAGACCAATCTCGGCGCTGTCCACCACGGAGATGCTCAGCTCCAGGGTGAGTGGTTCGACCAGTGTGTCCCAGCCCTCCCAGCCGCTGGCGTTCAGCGCGACGCTGTCCCAGTCCTGGCTGTCTATTGGAACCGGGGCGCCGCTGACCCTCACGCCGGCGGCGTCGACCAGGCTTGCCGTGATCTGTGCGCCACCATCCAGGCGCTGCTGTGTCCACTGGATCTGTGCGGGGATCCGACCCACAACCGGCAGAGCCACCGACACCGTCGCGCCTGAGCCAAGAATCGAGACTTGTCCGGCAAAGCCGCTGTCCTTCTCAATGATGGTGCAGGATGCGGTGGACTCAGCAGCTGGAGAAACAGTGGGACAGGTCCCTGGCAGAACCTCCGCCTCGGGGCGCACGACTCGCATGCGGATCTCGTCGTCCTGGCTGGCGTTCCACAGCACCCGCAGTCCGACCCCGGGCTCGATGAACAGGAGCTCGGGTAGACCGTCTTGGTCTAGATCCGCGCTGCCAATGGCAGACACGGAGCCACCGGCCCATGGCAGCGCCAAGCCGTTGACCACTCTGGGCGACTCGCCTGTGTTGGCACCGACAATGACCTCGTCGATGCCATCGCCGTTCAGGTCTGTCGCATGAATGGCAGTGCTGGTGCCCACGGTGGGGTCTTCCGCGCTGAGGGCCCCTGTTCCTGAAGCCATCCAGAGCTGCACGCGTCCGTCGGCCAAGAGCATGGCCACGTCTTGGGCGCTGTCATCGTTGAGCTCAGCGACTACGCCAGTCAATATGGCTGCGGGTGCGGGGAGGTAGTGGGGGGCGACCTGCACGAAGCTGAGCTCCAGGGCTTGGTACCTGTAGCCATCCTCCAGGCCCATTCCGCCGGTTGGTGTCACATCTACCAGGCCGTCGAATCCAGGTGGAACGATCGCCAACACGTCTCTGCCATCTGCCTTTAGCTGGGCCTGGACCTCGCCAAAGTAAAGCGACGTAGAAGCGTCCAGGCGCTTGCCGGTCACCCGGACCTCCTGGCCGCCTCGCGCAGAACCTTCGTCTGGGTCCACGCTGAGGACTTCGCCGGAACAGGCCAGCATCAAAATCAGGGACATGCATCCCCCACACCGTCGCCGTCGCTGTCCAGCTGCTCGGGGTCGTGCACAGTCGGGCACACATCACAAGCATCTCCAGGGTCCGGGGAGTCAGGAGGTATGACCTCGCAGATGTAGGCCAGAGCTGATGCACAGTCTCGGTCGTTCCACAGGCCGTCGGTGCTCAGTTCAGCGCAGTCCTCCACACCGCCGGAGTCGTTGGGTTCGCCTTCGGCCCACTGGGCGCTGCCCAAGGCGGAGCCGCTCACCCAGGTCCAGCTGCCCTCGGTGGTGGAGTCACTCAATCCAATCCAGCCAGCGTAGCCGGCTGCCAAGACGTTTTGCTCGCCTCGGGTTCCTGGTACGACCAGGTCCCCACCCAAACCCTGACAGCGCTCTCGGGCGCTCACCCAGCTTCGGGCATCGGAGCAGGCCAGGAGGCCGCCGCCGTCCAGGAGCTTGCAGCCGTGGCGGGTCTCGCAGGCGGCGCTGCCGATGCAGCCATAGGCCCATGTATCCGTGTTGGATTGGGCCGAGTCCGGATCCTCGGGGCAGATGTCTTCCCCATCGGGCACGCCATCTTGGTCTTCATCATCCCAGGCCCAAGGGTGCCAGTTGACCAACACACCGAGCGGTTGCCGGTCACCGCGCGCTACCAGAATGTCTAGGTCGTCGTCGTCATCGATGTCCTGCAACTCCACGTGGTAGCTGAGCAGGTTCGAGCCGGGGTAGGCACTGGAGTAGTCGAACCACCGGCCTTGGCCGTCTCCCTTGTAGATGCCCAGTCCGTCTGTATATGCGACAATCAGGTCGATGTTTCCGTCTCGATCGATGTCCCCTGCTGCGGCCCGGCTCCCGGAGCGCACCTGTTGCACCAGGGCGTATGCGGTGTCTTCTACAAACACCCCGCCCTGCTTGAGAAGCAGCCGGTCCTGGCCAGTGGTGGGAATGAACAGGTCGGTGTCTCCGTCGTCGTCCAAGTCAGCCAAGACCGGACGGCGGCTGCCGGGGGACTCCAGGTCCGGCAGCATGTCCGGTGCAGCCAGCAAAAAGCGTCCCTCGCCGTCGCCTTGATACAGTCGGTCAGGGATGTTGTCGCCCGACACAAACAGGTCTAAGGCGTCATCGCCGGAGAGCTGTCCCAAGCCCAAGCCGCCGATGCCGACCAGTGTGGCGGGCAAGCCGCTCTCCAAGGCACTCAGGTTTCCATCTTCGTCGGCCAGAAAGACCAACAGTCCGGCGTCGAGCTGCTCCTCGCCCCAGCCAGCGTGTCGCAGAATGACATCGGCGATGCCGTCTCCGTCTACGTCACCGACCACCATCTCTCGTGGGGCGCCCTCGGCCAGGGTGCTCTGTGTGATGTCGTCACCGTCTACTTCTATGCGGTACAGAGCGGTGTTGGCCAGGACCAAGAACACACCGTCTGAGAGCTCCTCGATCTGTCTGGCATCGCGTACGTCACTGAGGCGCCGGGGATCTTCGCCCTCGCGCAGAGCGAAGATGCCCAGAGTGCTGGTCTCCAGGATGGCTGGGCCGTCCAGGTCCACGCTCAGCACCGCCAAGCGGGACGCCGGGGGGGCGTCGAACACAGACTGTCCCTGGTCCACGAAGCGTAGATCTTCGATGGGGGAGGTGTCTTCTTCTTCTTCTTCTTCGCCGGCGCGTCCCTTGCACGCGAGTAGTGCGAGCAGGGCCATGAGCAGGCCGCCACCAGGGCCCGTTGCGCAGCCCAGGTTGGCAAAGGCTTCGGGGTCCGCGCTCAGAGTGCTGGGTCCATTGCGTACATCCAGGTCCACCATCAGCTCGCCGCCGGGACAGCGCACTGGGCTGCCGTTGGACTGTGAGAGATAGAAACGCTCTGAGACTGGGCCAGTCTCCTCTGGCGCCAGCCAGGAAACCACGAAGGAGGCGCGCTGGCCCGGGGCCACCTCCTGGGGTGAGACGGCGGCCACGTCCCATGCGGGCCAGGAGCTGTCGCGCAGTGCGCTCTCTTCACTCTCCAAGCCGCTGCGCAGCCACATCCCGCCTTGGGGCCAGGTCTCGGTCCCCACGTTCTGGAACACAAACCAGCTCTGGCCAGCGGACTCGGGTTCGAGCACACCAGGACCACCGCGATCTACAAGCGCGGCTGCGAAGGGGGCGGTCGAGCCGGAGGCCAAGGGTGGGTTGCCCTCGTCGATCTCTGTGTTGCAGTTGTTGTCCAGACCATCACAGACCTCGGCTGCGCCCGGGTTCACGGCCGCTGCTGAGTCGTCACAGTCGCCGGGTGTGGAGACCTGTGAGGAGGACGCAGATCCACAAACCCACACAGACGCTGCGCCATAGCCGTCGCCGTCGCTGTCTTGATACAGAGTGCGGCCCTTGGCGTCCCCCCCAGTACAGTCGTTGTCTAGCCCGTCGTCGCAGACTTCTGTGGCGCCGGGATTGACGTTTCGGTTGCCGTCGTCACAGTCTTGATCGGCGTTGTATCCGTCTCCGTCCGCGTCGTTCACCGGACAGGACTTGCCTGGCAGGCCACCGTAAGCGCCTTGGGAGATCCACCAGGTGGCCGCGCTGTGGCAGGAGCCGTCGAAGGGGTCGCGCTTGGTGCCGTCGGAGTAGCGGGGCTCGAAGTGCAGGTGGGGTCCGGTGGAGTAGCCGGAGCTGCCCATCAACCCCAGGTAGGTGCCACAGTCTACGCCCTGTCCCACAGAGACGGACACGGACCACTTGGCAAGGTGTCCGTAGGTGGTCGTGCTGCCGTCGGGGTGCTGAATCTTGACGTAGTTGCCATATCCGTAGCCGCCTGCGCAGTCGGCGGTGGAGCACTCGTCGAACTCGCCGTCGTTGGTGACGATGACCGTGCCTTCGCGTGCGGACACGATGTCCCGTCCCGCGCTCATGCCACTCCAGGAGCCGCCGCCAAAGTCGCTGCCGCCGTGGCCGGAGTAGCGAATCGAGCCGCAAGCCCAGTCGACACCGGACTGGTCTTTGTAGGCGGTGGGGTAGAAGTAGCCGTAGTCGGCGTCGCCGAAGGGGGCGCGCAAGTCTCCGGCCATGGCGGCCGTGGCGAGCAGCCAGATCATGGAATCACCACGGACTGTGGGCCGTCGGGACTGTGCCAGGTCAGCTTGTCTTGGTCGAAGGAGAGCGGTCCCTGATGCGGAGGGGGGACGAAGTCTGGAGGAGGGGAGCCGGTCCCGCTGGAGACGATTCCCACATTCGTGAGCTGGTGTTGCTCTTCCCCATCGAAGGATCCAATCCAGACCGAGGCCAGTCCAGTCTCGACATCCACCCAGGCGATCTGCTCCCCGTCCTGGGAGATGGCGGCGCGGTCCCCGTGGGCGATGACCGAGCACTGCCATGCTGGAGCTTGGCACGCCACGAGCTGGCCTTGCGCGACGGGGACTGGGTCCCTGCGCGTGAATACGAAGCGGCTGTTGTCGGCGCTCAGGGACGGGGTCCCGATGGGCTCTTCGGCCAGATGCCGCTGGTCCAGCCACAAGCCGGTCTCGTCTTGGCTCAGGGTCTGGCCGCCTTCGAGCTGCCAGCTGCCTTGCCAGACTGGGAGGCTGTCGGTCTCCGGTGGGAGTT
>JBLHMA010000333.1:0-6447 GCA_047621545.1 Cognaticolwellia sp.
AGAAGAACAGATGGTGGATGTACTCAAGATGCTGACCACGAGCAGCCCACAAGCCAGCGAGCTCCTAGAAGAGATCTTGGAGGAGGTAGAGCGCCTCCAAGCCTTGGACATCATGAGGAAATTCTGATGCGTCCCCGTCCCCATTGGCTGAGCGTCTGCTTGGTTACATCCGCACTGTTGGCCGTAAGCCTGCAGAGCAACCCAGCGAACGCACAGGCATTGGACCGCATCAAAGCGGGCCGAGAGTCCGCCGGCGGCATGGACGGACCGTCCTTAGAGGATCCAGACAAGAATCCCAATATAGCGCCGACTGTGCGCGTTGTCGGATCCCAAGACTCCGACGCGGTGAATGACTGCCCCGCCACAGAAGCCCGATACGGGCTCTGCATAGAGCGCGTGGACTTCATGGACACCGACAGCGCCTGGGAGACACAACGGAGCTTTGAGATCGGCCACCGGGAAGCTCGAAAGACAGCGGAGGCGAATCCCGAGACCCAGGGCGACTTGCCAGAGCGTGTGGACGAAGCCTACGCGACCCGAACCCATTGGAAAAACACAGGCGAGCTCTACGCCCAGGTCTGGGAAGACATCGCCTACCGCTGGCCGAAGGACGAGCTGGGCAAGGCCTTCGAGCGCGAAGGCTTCACCGCTCTCCCGGCCACCAACGACGAGTGGGACGCCTCGGTCCGGACCCGGGGGGGACAGTACGCCCTTCCCGACCAAGAAACCTGGTTAACCCCAGACTTCTGGATGGACAGTGGCAACGACAAGCCAGGCCTCTACCCGGACCTCAGATACTTCGCGGAGAGCTCGAGTGTGTCCTTGGAGGACGCGCCCCAGCTGGTACTTATCCAAGGGCGCTTCGCCGACCGCCTGGGCTATCGCGGACAACTTCGAGCCTACGACATCTTCCAAGGAGACCCCAAATCTTCGGGGCCCTTCTTTGAGCAGATGTACCCATACGAGAGCCCTGGTACCTTCGCCTCGGCCGGAATCGAAGGCATGCTGACAAGCCCGTTGCTCACCGACAGCAGCGGCGGGAACACCAGCCGTACCGAGCTGGTCGACCTCAAGGAGCGGCGTCCAAGCATCGAGATTCTTGGCACCCCAGCCTTCATCGAGGTTGAAGCCTACGCATCCGCCGAGTTTGTTGCGTTCTCTCGCCTCCTCCAAGTGCAGATCGCCCAGTTCGCGATGGAAGAATTCACGGTTAACCAGATGCGCGCTCTGACCGCCCTCTCTGCGATGATCTACCCACCGGGTGCAGATGACATTGGAAGCCGCTCAAGCCGGCGACTGAATGCAGGCTCTCAGGGCGAGACCGATACGGCTGAGGAGATCGCCGCCCGGACCAAGAACGCCTTCTATTCAGTCGAAGGAGGATTCGATCTCACCTACGAAGCCATTCCGACGCGCCTAGTCGAAAAGTACGTCAGCGATCTCACTACCCTTTACGGGGTACGCATCACCGATGAACTGATGCTCGAGATCAACGACCGTATCTACGAGTCCTTGGTTGAGCTCATGCGACCAGGTGTGCCCGCCTTAGCCAGCGTCGACCTATGGGAGATCGAGTCATGGTCTGAACAGAACTTCGATGGCTCGAAGCACGATGTCGTCAAGAACCGAGTGAAGCGAATCGTGCTCGCCACTCTGATGAGAGAGCTTGCTCCCGATGAGCGTGATCAACGCGAAACTTGGCTACTACTCGACCACGCCTCCCAGTCTATGGCAACTACCTTCGACGATACTGAAGGGGTGTTCGCCGCCCCTGGGGACGTGGTCGAAACCACCGCAGGCGCTTGGGCCGGAACCTTGGCGACTCATCGATACGCCGCAGCCCCGATCCCCCAGGGCTTGGGCGCAGTCGACCCTACCGCCGTTTGCTCCCAGGCGAACGGAACCGAGGCCCTAAAGCAGAAGAGCTTTGGGGCAGTCAACTTGGACGTCTTGGTCGAGGCCCCAGATTCAGTCGACCGAAAGACGGGAATCGGGCGAGACCGCGTTCTCTGGGAGAGCCGCGCTCAAGTTCCCTTCTCAATGCTGGACAACCCCTTTGTCACCGAGCCGGTCGTAGAGCGCTTGGTCGGACTACCTGGCGAGCAAGCCCTCTACCGCATCCGCTGGCGGATCTGGTCTGGCTGGCACATCCTTTGGGCTATTGAAGAGATGCCAGCCGTCGACGACATGCCCAGCGGCGTCCGACTTTCCTTCCGCACGGCGGCCATCTGTGAGGACACAGTTTTGGCGCCCAGGGACATCGTTCCAACCGTGGTCCGAGCTGCGCTCTTAGACGGTGAGTTTGCCCACACGGACCATGTGCGCCGGAAGGATCTGGAACTACAGGACCGATTGACGGCCTACCCGCCAATCATCGCTCAGCTTGCGAAACGTATCGTTCCGAAAAAGTTCAGCGACGAGCCTCCCGAAAAGGTCACTTCAGCGACCTACAGCTACTTGGCAGAACTAACCCGACGGCGAATGCGGGAGATCGCTTCCAAGCAGGAGCGAGCCGGTATGGTCCTGGTGGTTGTCGACAACGGGGCCCCGTCCAAGTGGACTCCACTAATGGACCGAAGGCCTCGCACGGCCTACGCCCGGACCCAATCCAGAGCCATGGGAGTGGGAATAATTCGCACTTCAGCCTGGGCTTGGTACGTCAAGGGAACCGCCGCCGAGAATCGGTTAGGCAGACAGGTCTCTCCGGCCTATACGGCCACCGAGTCCGTTGAGGCGGGCGCGAAGGCACCTCGCTGGCGCCGTCCAAAGACCACAGATGTGAACTTGGTTGGCGGTCTAGGCTACTTCCCGTACAGGCAAGTAAGCTATTTCTGCAACCCCAACGTCCTGGACTTGGATGTGGTTGCTCCCTGCCTCCCAGGTAAGGCACTACCGGACTTGTACTCCGATGGCGTCAGCATGGACTTCGCCGTCTACGCGACCGTCTGGTTCCAGAAGGACCTCCGGCTCGCTATCGAGACTGGACCCGAGATTCGCCTGGACGCCGTGACGCCAGGCAGCACCTTCGGCTGTGGTCGGTTTATCGACGACTGTGACGAGAACAACCCGAACTTCGCCTGGTCTCTCCGACCGCAAATCGGCATGGTGGTTGGCCTTCGACACGCCCCGGACCCGCGGCCCCTTCGTCGTAGCTTGGCGCTGGGCTACCCCTGGGGAGCCGAGCGTGCCGACGGCAGCAGCGACTTGAGCCGAGCCCAATACGGCTTACGCGGTGGTTTCCTGGTGGGACCTGCCTACAACGGCATGGAATACACCTTGAGTGCCGAGGCCTGGATGGCCTGGAGCATCCGTCGAAAGACCAGTGATGTGGCCAGCTTTACGCCCTACCATCCCAACTTTGTACTGGGTCCCTACGTACGGTATCAGCGAGGTGCGCTCCTCAGCGGCGTGACCGACGCGGGTGGTGCAGATAGCGACCGCTACTACGACCTAGACAAGAGCCACACTGTTCTCATCGGCCTGCGTGGACAATACCGCCTCAAAGGCGGATCCACAGAGCCTGAAGTCCCTACGGAGCTGCCCTAATGAGTGAGCGCTACACACACGTCGCCCATGTCGTCAGCGAGGTCCACGATCAACTCGTCGGTTGGTCTAAGGGCATCCTCCGCGCGGCAGGATTGGAGACGTTGGAGGTCTACGGCCAGTTCCCGCCTGAGGGGACGACTTCCAGCTACGTCGTACTCTTCCCCTACCGTCTGGGACCTGCTCCAAAGGTGGTCGAAACCTCTCAGGGGATGTCTCTCCTGGGGCCCAGGCGAGCCATCCCGGAGAAGGGCTCTGGTGTGCCGTGGCACTGGGCCGAACTGGGCCGCAACCTCGCCGAGGCGATGAAGCTCACCTTCCCCGTTGTTGGCGCGAGCAAAGGCTACCCCCGTCCGCACCCCGCACCGACAATCTCCCTGCTGCCCAAGCCCCTGGCAAAGTGGTACAAGGCTCAGCCCGAAAATGGAGTTGATAGCTGGACCACTCCCAAAGGCAAGGAGACCTTGGCCCGCCTCCCTTCGCTCTGGTGGCGCCCAGCTTTCACAATGACCACGCACTACATGGCTGTGGCCAACGACGGCGGACGCGGAACGTCCGAGCGCAGTTCCATGGACGCTCCGATTGCCCTTCCAGGGCTGAGTGTCATCGCTGCAGGCCTGCACTTGGAGAAGACCTTCAGCGCGCGTCTCCCTCCACTACCTGTGGACCCGGCCCTCTGGACTATGTGCGAAGCATACGCACTAAGCGTTGGCGGAGAGCTGGCAGATAAGATCAGAGAGAGCGCTGACTCCCTTCAGGGAGAGAACACGATGTCCGTTCAGGTCGTCCCCGTTCATGACCTGACCAACATGGACTTTGCCAACCTAATGCAGGCGCTACAGCGTCCGCTACAGCCTGCCTTGAACCTTGCTGTACGCATGCCTTTAGGCGCTGCTGTCGATCTGAAGCCGAGTGTGGCCCCACGCTTCTCCGCGGGCGACCCACTCGGCGGGCCGAGCGGCCGCTCTGCAGACCGTGAGGTACCGTCGTGAGCCAAAGCATCCTCTGTACCGAGCCCGGTGGACGTCCTCTGATTGCGTCGGTCGAGTTGGAATCCGGCGAGAATTTCAGTATCTATGTCATTGAAGATGCTGATCCTGCCGGGAGCATCCTTCGTGCCACGATCTTGAGAAAAGGAACCAACACCCCACCGCCTGGATCCCTGCTCTTGTTCGAAGCCACTTTGGTCGGGACGGGGGGCAATTCCGCGATCCGGACCGTCCTGGTCAACAGCCAAATCACGGTGGAGATGATCCGACCAGATGCACGAAGCCGTGTGACTTCCAACATCGAGATTCCCTCCCCGTCGCGCTTCGAGATCAACTTCGGGGACTTGCGCACCATCTCTTTTACACTAGAGGCCCCCTCAGCGTCTGGCGGCAAGGGTGCAAAGTCTATGGTGGGTGGCGGTGGAACTAGACGCAGCTCAGCCCTAGCTGTCGGTGGCAGCAGCTCCTACATGATCCCCTCGATCGTGGCGACGCTCCGTGTCCCTCAGATGGCTGTCCTCAAGTGGCTGACCGCTCAGGCCCAGAAGCTGGGGCTCTCCCCTTGGATGATCGGTAGCCTCGTCGCAGTGCTCTTTACCCTCGGCAGTTCCATTGCGGTCGCCGGCTGGTCTTACATGAAGTCCAAAGACGCAGAGGAGGAGACGGCAGCTGCAATAGCAGACATGGAGTCCGCAGCAGACGCAAGAGACTCTGCACTCCAAGCCGAGGCCCAGTGCTTGGTAGAGCGCCGTGACTTGGTTGAGGCATTGGGCGATGTCCAGAAGGAGCGAGAGCTGCTGGCCGAGGCTGCCTTGGCCTTGACTGCGACACGTATTCTCGCCGCAGAAAAGGGCGGTGGTCGATACTCCAGCGAGGAAGCCATCGGGTTCGACCGTATCGACGACATGAAGGAGAAAGTGGTCGCTGTGATCAGCTCGCTACGCGGGGAGGCCAAGACAGCCACATTCTGCCTTCAGCAAGATGAACAGCTTGGAAACGACCTGCCCCGCTATGTGTTGCTCTGGCACCCAGACACAAAGCTGGTCTGCCCGACCGAGTACGCCACTGTCGAGAATGGCATAGCAGCCATGGGACGATGGGCGCTCTCTGACCGTGCTGCCCGCGAGTTTGGGGTGCAGGAAGAAGCAACCTCCAGTCCTGATACGCCTGGTGACGGCATCTCGAACTTGCTTTCTGATCCCCGGATGCGGGATCGGTGGTCGGCCAATGCCTACACTCAGGGTCTTCGTGCCGTCCAAGAGGGCGTCCTCACCGCCCCAACCGGTGACCGACCTGCGGTTGCCCCTGGCCAGGCACACCTCTGGATGCTTACTGTCTGGGACCAGTACAACAAGATGTCGTCCCCAGTCGGTGGTGTCATGAACACCTCCGCGGAGCAGTGTGCGCAGAGCTTGGTCATGGAACAGCTCAACTTCTCCGGCCCTGCAGAACCGGGTCAACCCATCCTGCCAGATATCGTGAAGGTGGCCAACGGCGAACTCAAGATAGAGCCGACGCCCACCGCAGGCTGTCCCTGGCCGTCAGAGCGCAGCATGGAGGACAGCGCACAGGCTGCTCTTCGTGCTGTCTCACACATGGCCAAGGTCAATGGTTCAGCAGATGGCTCGGCTGACTCCAACTGAGTCCCGCAGAGCGGGCTCAAACAAAGGCGGCGCTCCTCTCGGAGCGCCGTTTATGTTTTGAAGTGGCCGCTATGTGTCCGTGGTTAGCCCATCGAGCAAGGACCGAACTTCGCTACGGTACGGCTCGACCAACACTTCCAGGGTACTGCGGTCGTTCTTGTCGAGCTCTCTCGCCAAGCTCGCCAACAACAGCGGGGTATCAAGGGGACGCTCCAAGCCGTAAGCCCAAGCCTTGGCTCGAATCGCCGCACCTTGGATCAGGCCACCAGACA
>JBLHMA010000334.1:0-6425 GCA_047621545.1 Cognaticolwellia sp.
CGAGTGCGCGGAGCTTCGGGTAAAGGAGAGCGACCGTCTGGCCGCCACAGCAGCCGGCCTAAAGGCATTAGGCGGGACTGTGGAGGAGTCGCCCGACGGCATGGTGGTCCAAGGTGGCGGCCCGGCTGGTGGGCTGAGCGGCGGTGAGGTGGACTCCTTTGGGGACCACCGAATTGCGATGGCTTTCTGTGTGGCGGCCTGTGCCGCTGCGGCCCCCATTTTGGTGCGTGACACGGCAAATGTGGCCACGAGCTTCCCCGAATTCCCCATGCTCCTGGAACAAGCCCGTGCCTAACACCCAAGCCCTCACTGGATTTGCCATTGCCATCGACGGCCCGGCCAGCTCGGGCAAGGGGACCGTCGCCCGCTTGGTGGCCAAAGAGCTGGCGTACGCCTACATCGACACCGGCTCTATGTACCGATCTGTAGCGCTGCTGGCCCGCCGGCAAGGAATCCCTTGGGAGGATGAGGAGACTCTGGCGGAGCTCGCGGAGAGCTTGGACTTCCAGTTCAGCTTCCGAGACGGCGCCTTTAAGGTGGTCGTCAACGGAGAGGACCTCTCCCAGAGAATTCGAACAGAGGTCGTTGGCCAGGGCGCTTCTGCCGTGGCGGTGCAACCCATGGTGCGCACTGCGCTGCTTGGCGTACAGCGTGGCTTGGCCCAGCGAGAAGGGGTGGTTCTAGATGGGCGGGACATTGGGACCGTGGTGCTGCCAGATGCGCCCCTAAAGGTGTTCATGGACGCCGAGCTTGTGGTGCGGGCCCAGCGCCGGCACACCGAGTTGATTGCACGGGGAGTCGAGAAGACTGTCTCCCAGGTACAGGGGGAGCTGGCGGCTCGGGACCACCAAGACTCCAGCCGTGCCATTGCGCCGCTCAGGCAAGCAGAGGACGCGGTGTACCTGGACACCACCTCCCTGACGCCGGAGACCGTAGCGTGCAAGATCGTCGCTTTGGCCCGTGAGAGGGGCGCCGTCGACGGTTGACGTGGCTATGCCGGGCCGATAAGCTTGCGCGCCCCTGGCAGGGGACTTCTTACCTGCGCCAGTGTCCATCACCTCCGATGGAAGTGCCGACCAAGGTCGGCGATGAACCAAAAACCCAACCTCAACCCCTTTTTTCGGCCAATTCCGGCACAGAAGGGCAGGAACTAAATGACGACAATTGATCTCGACGCCAACCTCGCGGACCTCTCCAGCGAGGACTTCAAGTCCTACTTTGATGACTACCTCGACACCTCCAACATCAAGGAGCAGTCAGTCGTCAAGGGCAACGTGATCGCAGTCGAAGGCGACTGGGTGACCGTGGACGTGGGCTACAAGGCCGAAGGCCGTATCCCTCTCCACCAGTTCAAGGACGAGAACGGCATCGCGACCATCGCTGTTGGCGACAAGGTCGATGTATTCCTGGGCAACATGTCCGAGGAAGACGGAGAGCTGCAGCTCTCCAAGGAAAAGGCTGACCTGATGAAGGCCTGGGACGAGGTCGCCAAGGCGGTCGAGGCCAACGAGACCGTCAACGGTGTCGTGGTTGCTCGCGTCAAGGGTGGCTTGTCCGTCAACATCGGCGTCAAGGCATTCCTGCCAGGCAGCCAAGTAGACCTGCGTCCCGTCAAGAACCTCGACAAGCTGATTGGCGAGGCCTTCGACTTCCGCATCATCAAGTTCAACAAGCGCCGCGGCAACATCGTGTTGTCCCGCCGAGTTCTGCTTGAGGAAGAACGCGAGTCCAAGCGTATGGAGACCGTTGGTCGCCTGCGTGTTGGCGCCATTATGAACGGCGTCATCAAGAACATCACCGACTACGGCGCCTTCGTGGACCTGGGCGGAATCGATGGACTGCTGCACATCACCGACATGAGCTACGGCCGCATCAACCATCCCTCCGAGATGTTCGAAGTGGGCCAGACCATCGAGGTCAAGGTTCTCAAGTTCGACAGCGACAGCCAGCGCGTCTCCTTGGGCTACAAGCAGATGCGTCCGGACCCATGGGACGAGGTGGACTACAAGTACCCCGTCGGTTCCATTGTTCGCGGCAAGGTGGTCTCCATCCCCGACTACGGTGCATTCATCGAGCTCGAGGACGGCATCGAGGGCTTGGTCCACATCTCCGAGATGACCTGGAACAAGCGCGTCAAGCACCCCTCCAAGCTCGTCGCTATTGCAGACGTGGTCGAGGCTCAGGTTCTGGGCATCGACATGGAGAACAAGCGCATCTCCTTGGGCATGCGTCAGCTCGAAGAGAACCCTTGGGATCGAATCGAGGATCGCTACCCCGTTGGCATCATCGTCAAGGGCAAGGTCCGGAACATCACCGACTTCGGCATCTTTGTCGGCATCGAAGATGGCATCGACGGCTTGGTTCACATCAGTGACCTGTCCTGGGGCCAGCGCCTCCGTCACCCCTCCGACCGCTTCCAGAAGGGCGACGAGGTTGAGGCACGCGTGTTGAACATCGATCGCTACGGCGAGCGATTCTCCTTGGGCATCAAGCAGCTGACCGAGGATCCTTGGCTCTCCGCTCAGGGTCGCTACTTCCTCGGCCAGGTCCTGGAAGGCCCCATCGTTCACGTCGCTGACTTTGGTGTGTTCGTGGAGTTGGAAGACGGCGTTGAAGGTCTGGTCCACGTCTCCGAGCTGTCCCACAGCGATGGCGACTGGCAGGGCACCTACGCTGTAGGTACCAAGCTGGCGATTAGCATCCTGAACATTGACTCCCACGATCGCAAGATCAGCCTATCCCAGGCGGGTTCCAATGAAGAGGTCAGCGATGGCACCGAGGTGCGCGACGTTAAGAAGCTCATCGCCAAGCAGGGCACTCCAGGCGCAAGCTTGGGCGACCTGATGGGCCACTTGGACCTCAAGATGCAGGATGACGGTTCCGAGGCACCTGTCGAGGCACCCGCCGAGGCTGCTGCTGAAGAGAGCACCGAGGCCCCCATCGAGGCTGCTGCTGAAGAGAGCGTCGAGGCTCCCGTCGAAGCTCCGGCCAACGACTGAGTCAAATACGAGCCCGTCCAGTGAGCTTTGGTTCCAAAGCTCACTGAGATGAACAAGAGAGGCAAGGGAGCAATCCCTTGCCTCTCTTGCGTTTGGGCCACTCTTCCCAGCAACAGGCCATGAAGGATGCGGGCCACCGTGATAGTCAGCCCGCAGGAGCCCTAGTGAACATCAAGATCAAGCTCATCGTCGCGGCTGTTTTGCTGGTCCTCGGCGGCCTGCCAACGGCCCTCTTCGCCTTCCAGAATTCCGGTCGCATGACTGGGCTTTCCTTGAACGGAGGCTTGTTTGCCTTCGAGCTTGCGGAGCCGGTGGCCGTTCCAGCGTTGATGGCCATCACCTTCGCTGTGGGCCTGCTTGCTGGGGTCATCGTGACCTTGGTGCTCCGCAGCCGCACCCCCGCCGCACCGGTACCTATCGGCGGCGCGCAGTCCGACCCCTGGACCTGAGTCAGCCTCATGCTCATATTTATATCCCTGCTGGCTTGCACCCATGAGCCGGCAGAGGCGACTATTATCGAGCCCTCAAACACCACGCGTATCGGTTCAGACGCGGCTGTAGCGGTTGGCCCGCAGCAACGCCGTCTGGCGGATGGCCGACTCCCATTGAAAGTTGGCAAGGTCACTGAGCTTCCAGCGGCGCTGAAGGCGGACCTAGACCCCAGCCTCCACCAGACCATGCTCACGATCAGCAATCAGAGCTATGGCGCATGCGCCTCGTGCATCGACGAGGGCCTGTCGGCGGCAGATTGCTACGCGGAATGTCCGGTACAACCGAAGGTGAGCGGGCTCGCCGGCCAGCTCCTGGCTCAAGGCGCCCCGGACGAGATTGTGCTCAACAGCTTCAACTTCAAGCAAGGCTGGGTCGAGTTCCCTGAGCTGCTTGGGCCTGTGGTGCAAGGCAAGGATCACAAGGGATCCCCCGTGACCCTATGGGTGGTCATGGACTACGAGAGCCCTTTCGCTGCAGACTCCTGGCAGGCAGCGCTCGACATGCAGACGCAGCATCCCGAGCTCAACATTCGTCCACTGTTCTGGCATCCGGATCGCCATCAGAGTGCGAGCATCGCAGCCCGATCGGCAATGGCTGCAGAAGCACAGGGCAAGTTCTCTGAGTTCAATGCTCTGCTCCTGGCTCCGGGTGCCGCGCTGGACCGGATGAGCTTAATCGTCATGGCAGAGAGTCTCGGGCTGGACATGGCGGCATTTCGTGCTGGTTTGGTCGATTCGCCCCTTAGAGACCGCGCGCAGAGTCACGTGAACGCTGGCCAGAAAGTTGGTGTTCGCGGTCTTCCTTGCTTCTTTGTCAACGGCTGGCGAATGCGCGGCGTACCCCAACCCGAACAGCTTGCCCGTTTGGTCGCGCTGGAGATGACTCCCTGATGCCTACCTTGAATCCTGGCCGGCTGGCTGCTGCCCGCGCCCTCATGAAGGCAGAGAAGGGCTACCACGCGGACGAAGCGTTGCTGGCGGCCCTCGAGCCTGGCAGCAAGGACATGGGCTTGGCTCGGGCCCTGACCTTTGGCGTGCTTCGCCGACGGGGTGCCTTGGACAAGCTCTTGGGCGCTTTCGCACGTGATCCTGTGCACAAGCTGGACCCCAACGTGCGCGTGGCAGCCCGCATCGGTCTGTATGAGCTGCACTGCATGCGCACCCCGCCCCATGCTGCGGTCGACCAGGCCGTGCAGTTGGTCCGGGTCCTGCGCCGTCCCCGAGCGGCCGGCTTTGTGAATGCCGTGCTTCGCAAGGGAGGCGACGGCTACTTGGCCGAGGACTCCACCGTGGACCACCCGAACTGGATGATCCGCCGTTGGACCGAGCGCTATGGCGCCGAAGCGGTGCAGGACTGGTGTGCTCGCATGGCGGAACCAGCGCCCCTGTCGGTCTGCTTGGCCAAAGCGGACTCCGAGGCACCAGAGGGTGAGCCGGCCACCGCCAGCGGGGTAGAGATTCCTGGAGTCCGCTGGGTGCAGGCCAAGGGGCGAATCGAAGAGCTGCCCGGTTTTGCCGAGGGAGGCTGGTGGATCATGGATCCGGCCGCAGCCGCCGCCGCGGACCTGTTGCAGCTCAAGGCGGGTGAGCGCGTGCTCGACGCTTGTGCGGCTCCCGGTGGCAAAACCCTGCGTTTGGCCTCCCAAGGGGGAGAGGTGGTCGCAACCGACCGCAGCAAGGATCGGATGGCGCTCATCACGGAGTCCCTGGAGCGTACGGGCCTAAAGGCAACCCTCCACGAAGCGGACTGGAGCGGTGCACAGGCCAAGCTGGGCAGCTTCGACTGCGCCTTGGTCGACGCGCCATGCACGGGCCTGGGCACTACCCGGCGCCACCCAGAGATTCGCTGGTCCCGCAAGTCCAGTGACCCCATGGCGCAGAGCCTGCTTCAGAGCGTGATTCTGGCCAATGTGTCCGAGCGTATTCGACCCGGAGGACGCTTGGTCTACGCAGTCTGCAGCCCCGAGCCCGAAGAGGGCAAGGACGTAGTGCAAGAGTTCCTGTCTCGGCGCCCAGAGTGGCGCTTGGACGAGGAGCTGGAGACCACGCCTCCGCTTTCCCACGAAGACGCCTTCTACGCGGCTCGCTTAGTGCTCCAAGCATGAGCGGCGGCCGCGACACTCCCATGTTTCGGCAATACATGACCCTGCGAGAGCAGGTGCCGGACGCGATTCTCTTCTTCCGGATGGGGGATTTCTACGAGCTCTTCTTCGACGATGCCCGCATCGCCTCGGAGCTGCTTGAGCTCACCCTTACCAGTCGCAACAAGGGTGCAGCAGACCCCATCCCCATGGCTGGGGTGCCGCACCATGCCGCGCGCGGATACATCCAGGCCCTGGTGGAGAAGGGCTACAAGGTCGCTATCGCTGACCAGGTAGAGGACCCAAAGCTGGCCAAGGGCTTGGTCAAACGGGACATCGTTCGGGTAGTCAGCCCCGGGGTGGCCTTGGATCCAGAGTCCGGTGCAGCGCGCGAGGCCTGCTGGTTGGTGGGTATTCTGCACGAGCCCAGCTGGGGCTTGGCCCTCTTGGATGTGACTACCGGCGATCTGCGGGTCACTGAGCCGGGCACCAAGGCCCAGGTCATCGAGGAGTTGGGACGCATCAGTCCTCGCGAGGTGGTACTACCTGAGTCTTTGTCCCAGGACCCAGAGCTGCTCGAAGCACTTCGCGGCGTTCATCAGAGTCCGGTTCACGACACCCGATTTGATGTGGGGGCCGCACGTCAAGAGCTCTCCCGTCGTCTCAGCGTGCGCGACCTGTCGGGCTTTGGGGCGGAGGATCTGGGACCGGCACTCGCCGCCGCGGTTGCCGTGTTGGACTACGCCTCCAGCAACCTGCGAGGGGACCTACCCCACCTTCGCCGCATCCGGCCCTATTCGGTCACCGGCTTTATGGTCCTCGACACCGCCACACGGCGGAACTTGGAGCTGTTC
>JBLHMA010000335.1:0-6416 GCA_047621545.1 Cognaticolwellia sp.
GGCTGCCCGTGTTTTCGGATCGCCAAGGTAAAGCCCGCTCGCTGGGCCCGTTTCTGAGCTTGATGAAGGGCGCCGATTCTGGTGTCCATGGCCACCAGGGTGCCCCCTTCGGGTAGCTCCGGGAGCAGGGCCAGGGTCTTGCCGCCGGCGCCCGCACACCAGTCAATGCTGCGGCCGATGGGGTGTACCAGGGCGGCCAAGAGCTGGCTGCCTTCGTCTTGAAGCTCGAAATGGCCTTGGTTGTAGAGGCGGCTTCCGAGCAGGTTGGCGCGGCCTTCTAGCACCAGAGCCAGGGGAGACCACTGCCCTATGTGGGTCTGGATCCCTTCCTCCTCTAAGCCCCGCTGCAGCTGCTCTCGCGTGGTCTTTGCGGTGTTCACCCGCAGGCAGGTTGGCGCCCTTGAGGCCACGCCGTCCACCATCGCTTGAGCGTCTTCCGCGCGCTTGAGCAACCACCTGGGCAGTGAAGACGCCATCGCGAGCTGGTCCAAAGGGTCCTCCAGAAGCGGCTCTGGACCGGGCAGAGGGACCCCAGCACGGGCGCTACCTTGCTCCGGAGGCAGCCCCAGGTGCACCAAGGCGGCTTGCCAAAGGCCGGGGATTGGGTCGTCGATCGGGCCGTTCACGCCCAGTGCGAACAGGAAGCGCTCCTGGTGTCGGGCGACCGAATAGATGGCGTCCTGGGCGATCTTTCGGTCTTTGCTCCCCAGCCCGCGCTCTTCTCTAAACGCGCGTGGAAGGTCCACCGAGGCGGTGGGGGAGTTCAGGTGGGCGCGCAGCAGGCGTTCGCCGGTCTGGCATCGGGAGCCCTGAGACGCGGCTAGGAGTCGGTCTGGCCGATGGGTGAGCAAGACTTTCACTTCGTTGATTTCCTTATGCAGGGAACGTGCGCAGCTCTATTGTGTACCTCAAGACTAGGACTGGAGCCTGAAGTGGAAGCATGCAGCAATTGCAGTAGCGCCGATCAGCGCTGGCAGACTCTGCCTTTAAGTCGTGGTTTGGTGGAGCTGAGTCGCTGCGGCTCCTGCAAGACGGAACAGGAGCGGGTCCAATGGACCATCGCCACGGCGGCGCCGGTTGGCAACAACTGCATGCAGTGTGGCGGTCACTACAAGAGCGGCATCTGTCTTACCTGTGGTTTGACGCCACCTGCGGCGCTCGCTCTCCATCAACAGATCCTGCTGTCCCACGGAGGGACTGACTTTCTGGACGGCGCCCAGCAGGCCGGTGCAGCTGGTCGCTTGTTGGTGGCGCTGAAGCTGGCCACTGCTGCGGTTCACATGGGGCCGCGTCCCCCGGCGGCGTGGGTGCTGCGCGTGCGACTGTTGCGCGCCCTTGAGCTGAACGAGGAGGCGGTGGAAGACGCCCGCGAACTCTGTCGCGCCCAGCCTCAATGGGGCCAAGCTTTTGCAGAGCTTGCCTTGTCTCTGGAGAGCGAAGGCCGTGGTGGCGCCCGCGCAGCCGCAGACTTGGCGCTGAGCATGGACGACGAATTGCCCGATGCCCGCGCCCTTCGGGCCCGGCTGCTGTACGCGAACAATCGCTTCGGTGCGGCACGCTTGGAGGCAGTGAGAGTACTCTGCGGCCCGCCCTCCCGGGCACGCGAGCAGGCGCTGTCGCTGATGATTCAGTATGTGCGCCGCCTCATGGAGTTGGGCGAGGTTGCCAGTATGCGGGAGCTCCTGGACTCGTTGGGCAAAGACGTGATGTGCAACGGCGAGCTGCTCGCTCTGTTGGCTTGGCAGCGTTGGCGCGATGGACACATCGAGGAGGCCCGCGCAGTCCTGGACCAAGCCGATAGCCTTCTGCCTCACCAAGAGCTGGTGGCGTCCCTTCGCCATGGGCCCCTGGCTGCGGAGCGGGGCTTTTGGAGTTGGCTGTCTACATGAGCAAGGTCCTGGGTCTGCTAAAGGTCCAGGTGTGAGCAGCCCACCTCTCTCTTGCCCGATTTGTAGGAGCGCTTTCGTCTCTTGGAGCACCGAATATACGGGCGAGATCCTACGAGACCGCCTCGTGTGTGAGACCTGCGGTACGCTCTGCGCAGACGAGGACTGGGATCTGCCGTTGGAGCCCACTGGGCCCGGTTGCTGTCGCAACTGCAGCGGCCGGCGGCGCGGCGGCGTTTGCGCTCGTTGCGGGCTGAGCGCCCAGGAAGATGTCCAGGTACACCAGGAGCTCTTGGCGCTGGTCGGCGCCAGAGACTTGCTTTCAGGCAGCGCAAGGGCGGCGGAGTCCGGTCGACGGTTGCTTGCCCTGAAGCTTGCGACGGCCGCTGTCTACGACTCCTCTGCGCCAGGGATCGCACGTCTGCAGCGCATCTCTTTGTTGCAAGACCTGGAGTTGCTCCAAGGGGCGCTCTTTGAGTGTCGGTCTTGGGTACAGGGGCCTGGCGCACAGGACCCCCATGCTTGGTCGCTGTACGGAGAGCTTCAGATGGCATGTGGGAAGCACGGCCTGGGCTTGGAGGCCTTGGAGCAGTCTCTTTTGCTGGCCCCCCAGGACGGTCAGGTTCGCGCGCGTTTTGCCAGCCACCTCTTTGATGACCAACGCTATGCACAGGCCCGTGAGCAGGCACTCATAGTGCTCTCCAGCGGGGACAGCACGGCCAGGAAAGTTGGACTGGGCGTGGCTGGGGCCTACGCAAGACGCTTGATGCGTCAGCGGGACGATGCGGCGGTTGCCCACTTGCTCGCTGAGCTGGGCGAGTGGGTGCTGCGTGATGCGACTCTCTCCGCGGTCCGTGCCTGGATGCTCGACGCTCAGGGAGAGCGGCGCGAAGCTCAGGATGCGCTTCGCGCGGCCCACAAACTAGAGCCCAAGCATCCGCTGATACTGGCGCTTCAGGAGCCTTTGGGGATCAAGCGCTGGAGCTGGTTCGGCTGGTGAGCCTAAGCGCTCTCTACGTCGCTCTCTACTTGGCTCCAGAATTCCTCGAGGCGGGTCAGCAGTGGGCCGGGCTCGGTCGCGTAGGGCCGGTGTCCGCCTGGGAGACGTGCCACCTGGGCGTTGGAGTGGTGGGCGTGTACTTCGGGGGAGGACCAGGGGGCTTGCTCATCGCTCTCGCCCAAGACCCACAGGGTAGGACGCTCCTCAGGACGTTCTGGGAACTCGTCGTCCAGTAGGCACCGCAGTCGGTCAATGAGCTCGTCCTTGCTGCGGGGCCTGGCCAGGATGCGCTCCACGAGATCTGCGGGCACGCCTTCTT
Source organism: Cognaticolwellia sp. (assembly GCA_047621545.1). Classification (GTDB taxonomy): domain Bacteria; phylum Myxococcota_A; class UBA796; order UBA796; family CAJQPC01; genus CAJQPC01. The sequence goes on from JBLHMA010000335.1 coordinate 3,206, forward strand.
CGTTCAGGGTGTCCCTAAGATGGCGGGCGTAGAGAGGCTCAACGACCGCGGCCGGGAGCTTGCGCAGTATCTTGCCCTTCAGGACCTGAGTCGAACTGCGTTGTTCCAGGCTGGGCAATGTAGCGACATGGGCCCCACTTAGAACCAAATGCGCCGGCAGCTTGTGGCAAACCAGGCCACCGAAGGAACCTGTCAGCACATGAAAGGGGCCGGTCGCTTCGACGCGCCGGGCAATGAGCGCAGCGGCTCGCCAGGGATCGCCTGGCGGCAGATCGGCCAAGTACACCCTACGCCGCGAGCTGAGAAGCTCGGCCAGAGGCTCGAAGATAAGGGCATCTCCAAGGATGCCGGGCAAGCAGAGCACCGGTGGAAGGTCTACCGGGCCGTCGCTGCGCAGTACGCCGACGCCGTGAGTCTCTAGATTCAGCATTGGGCATGCATATCCCCCCAGCGGGCGGTGGGGGCGTACGACGGATACACTATCGCTCTGGAGGTCCCCCCAATGAAGCGCTACTGGCTCCTGTTGTTGATCCCGATGATGGGCTGCGGCAACTGCAGTGAAGAGGAAGGCTCGGCCCAAGTCACCCAGGTTATCGAGCCTGGAGCCCCCGTGGCCGCGGTGATCGACTCCGCGCTCGGAGTTGGCCAGGTGGAGATAGGCGTGCGCCTGATCAATGCCTATGGCATCGCGGTCCCAGCCGATCGCGGGCAAGTACAACTGGCCGTTGCGGGCAGTGATGTGGACTCTGGCGATGGGATCGTGGAGATCGACGCCTTGGGCTACGGCAGCCTGCTCGCAAGCAGTGATGTGCCCCAGGCTCTGCTGGCCACGGTCCTCAGCGCTCCCGAGGGGGCTCAGGCGGGCGCAACGGGCACCTCTTGGATCGTCTCTGCGGACATCCCCGAGACTGGATTTTACCCCGCATGGGCTGTGGAGTTGGAGCCCAACTTTCTCCACGCCGTGGACCAGGGAATGATCTTGGCCCAGGGCAGCCAAGTCTATTGGCAGGACGGCCTGCCCACCTCGCCTCCGGTTCTGGTCGCGGAGATGCCCACCGATGTGCAGGGCTTGGCTGCTGCTGACTTTGATCGGGACGGGGTCGAGGACGCTGTTCTCTGGACCTATGACGAGGTTGTTCTCCTGCGTGGTCGCTACGACGGCGGCTTTTCTTGGGGAGCTGGCTACACCGTGCCAGGTCAGTCCGTTCGCGGTGTCGGGGTCGGCGACGCGAACCTGGACGGAATCCAGGACATGGTGGTGGCCTACGGGACTGAGGAGTCCGGGGGCTTCGAGGTGCTGATCGGCAGCGGCGCGTGGACATTCCAGGCTGAGACACCCCTGTCCGTTCCCGAGGACATCTGGTCTGTTGCGCTCTGTCAGCTCAACGACGACGGGCGTCCTGACGTGGCCCTGATGGTGGCCGACGAGAACAGCCTTGGCAAGGTCCTGCGCTTTGGGCCAGATACCGCCGGAAACTGGGCGAACAACGCCAACGATTTGGCGGGTGGTTCCTTGGCCAATCCGCTGGGCCGTGGCAGTCGCTTGTTGGACTGCAGCGACCTAAAGGGCACCCCGGCGACGGAGGAGTTGGTCGCGATTGGGCCGACCGACGATCCTCAGCGCCCGTTGGTTTGGTACAGCTTTGAGGGCGGGACGACCACAGAGTTCAAGCTCCAGTACGCCGGCTACGAGATCGCCCTGGGCGACGTGACTGGAGACGGCGTGGACGACGTGGTGCTCTCCGAGCGCGACTCCAACCAGATCCGGGTACTGACCTGGCAGGCAGACCAGGGAAACTTCCTCAACGATGCAGTGGTGGCTGTGCCTATGGGCGGACCCATTGGGGTCAACGATGTCGACGGCGACGGCGCCGCAGACATCCTGGTGACCAGCAACGTAATGGCGCTCTACCCCGGCGAAATTGACGAAGAGGGGCGCTGGGCCTTGGTTCAGGACGACTTCACGGTTTACGGGGTCTCGGACGTTGGCAGTCAGACCAGCGCTGACTTGGACGGGGATGGCCTGCCTGAGCATGTTGCAGTGAGGTTCTTCGACGGGAGCACCGTTCTTCAGGTGTTCACCTGGGAGCTCGAGGATGGGGTACCCAAGTTGGTTTCGCCTGCTCTGAGCCGGTCCAGCGTCGACGGTGGCAGCAACGCCAGCGTAGCGGAGGGACTGGACATCGCTGTCTGCGAGAACACGGTCTACACCTTGGTCCAAGACAGTGGTCAGTACCTGTACCGCATGGAGACCGCCGCCAATGGTGAGATCACCAACGTGTCTTCGGTTGCGGTGAGCGGCTCGGTCGTGGCCTGTGGAGAGATCGGTGAGATCGCAGCGATCGTGTCTGATGAGCTGGGCGTCTGGGTTGGCTACGATACTTACCTAGTAGAAGTTGACAGCGGCGATGTGGGCAGTTCCGTAGGGGACATCGCCATGGCCGACACCACCGGGAATGGGGACAGCCTGGAGTTCTGCGACGCTCCGGACTGCAACCTACACGCGGCCGATCTGGACGGTGACGGGGTGGACGAGCTCCTTCGAGGTGGAAGCGCTCCGTCGGCCCTTGGTTGGGGAGTGGAGTTGGACTTCGACCAGCCCGGTTTGGTCAGCACTCTGGACTGGGACGGGGACGGTCGCCTGGATGTGGCCGTGACCGACACGGAGCTGGAGCGCGTCGCCATTTACCGGAGCCTGGAGCGTTCCTATGCGCCCCCAATCATCCTGCACGGCGTGCGTGACTTGGATGGTCCGGCACAGTCTGCAGACTTGGACGGTGACGGCGCCGCGGAGCTGCTGCTGCGGGTGTTGGACGGCAACCTGATGCGCGCCCCAGGCACTCTTCCTTGACCCTGTTGCTGCTGATGGGAGCCCTGTGGGAGAGCCCTCGGGTCCCTGCTGGCGCCCCCGCACCCAGCGGCTTGGCGGGCTTGCAAGCCTCGGACTGTGGCGCGTGTCACCAGGAAATCTACAAGGAGTGGCAGGTCTCCATACACGCCCACGCCTGGACCGACGTGCAGTTCCAGAAGGAGCTGAACAAGGACCCGGAGGTGGGCTGGGTCTGTCTCAACTGCCACACGCCGGCGGCCGATCAGCAGGCTGAGATCACCGTGGCCACAGGCGACGTGCGCAACCCAGAGCGTAGCGCGAACCCCAGCTTCTCACAGGCTTGGCAGCAGGAGGGCGTCACCTGTATGAGCTGCCACTGGG
>JBLHMA010000336.1:0-6413 GCA_047621545.1 Cognaticolwellia sp.
GCGTGCTCAGGGACGTCTCCGAAATCGCGTAGTTCACGTTCTCGAACGCCACGAAGTTGGTGCCGTTGTGGAAGACAACCGATTCCCCGTGCAGGACTTCCTGCTCCTCGCCGGTGTCGTCCCCCACCTGGGTGTCGTCGCTCACCGTGGGGCTTGTATCGTCAACGTTGGCCTGTTTGGTGCAGCCCAGCGTTGTGGCGAGCAGAGTTCCCAATAGGGCGAGGGTCCAGGTCATGGTTCGCGGCCTCCTGTGGTGCATGATAGCGGCATTGCTTGGAGGCCGAATGATTCCCAGCCCAGTTGACTGCACCTTGGCGGACCTAGAGACGGCCCTGGATGCCGCGAGCCCAGCGGAGCGTCTGGCTTGGATGCGCACTCTGAAGAAGAGCACCATGACCCGGCTCTATGAGCTGGCGGAGGGGCGTGATGTCACCCCCGAGTTCTTCTTGACCCCAGATGGCGGGGAGTGCACCTGGGCCGGCCGCAACAGCCTTCCGGCGTTCAACGACTTTGCCAAGGCTTTCGCCAACCATCAAGACCGGATCCAGGGCTACAACGTCAACACCGGCATCGCTGCGTGGTTCGGCGGGCCCGGCCACTACCTGACCCGCATCTGCGGCGAGGAGCACGGCCAACAGCTGATCTTCGACTACCTGTGGCAAGCGGATTCGGCGCCAGAGAGCTTCCCGGAGCTGGCCAGCAACAGCTCGGGGACCCACAAGCTGGTCTACGGGGGCATGAAGGACGTGGTCCGGCGCCTGAGCAATGACTTGATCATCTCCAAGGCCTACCGAAACGGGAAGGTCGAGGGGGCTTTCTTCAGTCTTTGTCGTCCGTGAGGGCATACTTCAACGCCTAGGTTGAGCGCTTCGAGCCCCAGGAGATGTTCAGCTCCTTCTTGCTCTGGCTGCCGAACTTGCTCGTGGCCCTCTTGATCGCCTTCCTGTCCTGGGTGGCGCTGCGGGCCATCCTCCGGGCCACGCGCTTTGTGCTCCAGCGTTCGAACATGGACGAGACCGCGATTCAGTTCATCCTGACCGTCGAGCGCTACGCCATCGTGGCCATTGGGACTGTCACTGTGCTTGGCCAAGTGGGCGTGGACGTCACCTCCATCGTCGCCAGCATGGGGATCTTGGGGCTGACCCTTGGCTTTGCTGCAAAAGACACGCTGGGCAACGTCATCGCCGGCCTCTTCATCTTCTGGGACCGCCCCTTCATCATTGGGGATCTGGTCGAGATCGACGGCTTCTATGGTCGGGTAGACGTCATCACGATGCGCTCTACCCGAGTCGTCACACCAGACGGCAAGATGTTGGCCATTCCCAACAGCACCATCGTCAACGCCACCGTGGCCTCGTACACAAACTTCCCACATCTTCGCTTGGATCTCGAGGTCACCGTTGGTTGCAACGAGGATCTGGGACGCATCCGTGCGCTCTTCTTGGAGCTGGTCGCGGACCGCCCGGGCATGATGATGGAGCCGGCTCCGGAGATGCTGGTCATGGCGCTCAATGACTACAACGTCGAGCTGAGCTTCCGAACTTGGTTGGACAACGAGAAGACCCACGTCGGAGAGCGGGCCAAACTTCGCGAGGATCTGTATGTCACGCTGCGCGGCGCTGGCATCGACATGCCGAATGAAATCCTGACCATCAACCCCGTTGAGCTTCGGAAATCGAGTCTGGCGTGATGCGGGTGCATTCTTCTTGACGCTGAAGCACGGGGCGAGATGCTCGATGCGGAGCGTCAGGCTGAGCTGGCCGCATGCTGGTTGCTCGGGCGAGCGTCCCTCAGCGCGGCATGGGCACATGCACGCTGTATTCCAGGATCGCTTCACCCATCTGATCGGTGCCGTGGACATCCCAGCCCCGTCTCCTTCTTCTCCGAGTCAACGCCGCCGCTCGGCTAGCCCTTACGTGCCTGTACCTCCCAACCTTCGGTTCACGCGCGATCCTTGGCAAGTGAAATCGCAATACCCAAGCTTGTAGAAACCGAATCGCTCCGCATTGGCGGAAGGGGGGGCGTAGGCCAAGCCAAGCCGCTACCCTGTCGTCACCCGGTCCATTTGAAGGGCCCTTGAACACTCACTTAAGGCTTTGAACCATGCGTAATCTCTTCTTTGTGTCCGCTGTTGCTTGTGTTGCTTTGATTGGCTGTAAAGACGGCGGCGACTCCCAGGACTCCGGACTCGTCAGCGGCGACGTATGGACCCTGGGAAGCACGCCATGCAGCGGCAGCCGAGTCGACGCTCTGATCTGTGACGACGCCACCACTTGCTACGTGGGCTGCGGCCAGAACGCGGAAGGCGACGGGCTGCACATGACCACCGACGGGGGCGCTTCCTGGTCTGCGCCCGAAGACGAAGCAGGCGGCTACTTCGCCACCATGCGCGTGGACCACCTCTCTCGCGGAGATGACGGTCTGCTCTATGTGGCTGGGGAAGGGGACAGTGGCTACCGCGTGGTGAGCCTGGACACCTCCTCTGGGGCCTTGAATGCCGTCTGGACGGTAGGCACCAAGGTGGACTTCTCCTTCACTGCTGGCTCCTTCGCGCGCACCTCCAGCACCATGGTCGCCGAGTCGCTGACAGGCGGTGGCATTGTGGTGAATCAGTACGCCGACAGCGGCTGGCAGAGCACACACAGCGAGAATGATGGTTGGGCCAGTAGCTACGGCTGGTGGAACAACTCTGGAAACAGCGACCATGGCCAGGTCCTGGACATGACGGTGGTCGGCCAGGACATCATCGGTGTGGGCTCTACGATCAACTACCCACCCGCCATCTACCTGCCGCCACGCAGCTTCGAGTTCGGCTCTGACAGCAATGGCGACGACTACGCCGACCAGATGTGGGAGACCGTGGTGCTCAACTCCGAGTCTTTCAGCGTCTGGGACGGGGAGTGCTGGGGCGTGGCTGGCAACGATGACGGACTGGCCGTGGCCTGTGTGGACCAGGATGGCGACCGTGGCATGGTCTACACCATCGGCAGCGACTGGAAGACCAGCGCCTACGACGCGGTGAACTGGACCGAGACCGACATGGGCACGGTGGTTGAGTACGGCGACCCCGATGGTCTGGGACACTCCACCTGGACCCGCATGGTCTGCCGGGGTGATGGCAACCTGGTGGTGGCCGTTGGCGCCGATAGCCAGACCGACGACGGGTGGCTGGCCGTCTCCAAGGACGGCGGCGACTCGTGGACGGATCTGACCGCGGACATGGTCGCCACCAACTTGGACACGAAGTTCAGCGCCCTCTTCCAGTGTCAGGTGGTCGACGGGACTCTGATTGCGGCAGGCGCGGGTGTGTTGGCGAGCGCCTCCGTTGTGGACCTCTAAAGAGGAACTCAGCTCAGGACGGCCTCTAAGGGGGCCTTCCCGTTGAGCTGTGCGGGCTGGGGGACGCTCATCAGCTCGCAGAGGGTTGCGCCCAAGTGCCCGGAGTCAAAGATGGTGCCCTGTGTATCGGGAAGCCCGGTGCGAAGGTCCATCGGCTCTCCCTTAAAGTCGGCGTTGTAACTTCCGATGACTTGGCCGCCTTGCACGCCTGAGCCGATGAGCATGGTGGAGGTGTACACCCAATGGTCCTTGCCGCCGGCGGCATTTAGGATTGGGGCACGGCCCATCTCGCTGCGCACTAGCACTGTGGTCTCATCTAGCAGGCTGCATCCCGCCAACCCAGGCCGAAGCGCCATGGAGTCCAGGATGTCCACCAGATCCGTGAACAGGATCTGGTAGTGGCCGGACTGCTGCTCAATGCCCGAGTGGTGGTCCCAGCCGGAGCGGAAACCCAGGTGAACGGCGGCGACCACGCGGGTCAGACCGGTTTCCAGACAGTCCAGGGCGGGGCGCAAGCGCTCGGCGACCGACAGGTCCTCGGTGTACTCGATGCTCAGGTCGATCTGATCCTGCATTCTACTGACCTGGGCCACGCGCTCCATGGCCCGTGCGTAGTCCTGGACAAAGGTGCTCTCAGGCCGCTGTGATGCGCGCTCGGCCAGGTAGGCGTCCACCGCGTCGGATGCGCTCACGTCCAGCGCCTCGGCCGGCAGGGAGGATCCTTGCAAGGCGGTCCCGTCCAGGAGTTTGACCAGCTGTCCGCTGTCTCCCAGGCGGGTGATCTGTGCGCCGTAGGGCCCCGGAAAGATGGGCCCACTGGAGAACACCAAGGGGAGCTCAAGCTCGCCGGCGTGTGATGCGATGATGCTGGCCCAGTCGGGTGCGGTGGGTGTATTGCTGTCCGTCATCAGCAGCTTTAGAGCAGAGGGGTGAGTCAGCCCTCGGACGCGCATGCCGTTGATCAAACTGGTCTTCGCGCCAAATCGTTCAAAGAAAGTGCGCACTGCGGGTCGATCGGGACTGTCGACAAAAGGCATCCCCCCGGCCCCCTCGGCCATCTGGGCGCTTGGGTCGAAGAAGTAGCTCGGGTGGCCCAAGACATCCGTGAACACCCAGGTGGGGTCCCATCCGCCCATCGCGTAGAGCACCAGGAGTCGGCGCTTCTGTGTTCCCGTGCTGTTGCCAAGCAACGGCAGCATGCACCCTGCACTTGCGGCGGCCAGGAGTTGGCGTCTGGACAGCATCAGTAGCTCAGAAACGCGGGGTCGCGTAGTAGTGCGGACAGGGTGCCTTGCCACGCGAGGGTTGGGGTTCCGCCCAAGGCTTCCAGATCCAGCCAGAGCGTCCCCAGGTCTTGGACTTGATCCTTCTCCGGTCGAATCCCTTGCGTGCGCCACGCCAAGCGCTCCAGCGCCGCATCAAAGTCACGGTCTCCCGGCCGCGAGGTCAGGTCAGTGCCGTCCAGCAGGCCCCCGACCGCAAAAGGCTCCCCTGCCATGACGTAGAATGCGGCCCCTTCAGCGAGCCGCTGGGCGACCAGGGTGGTGCTCAGACTGGGCGTGTGCAGGGGCACGGTTGTGTTCCTGCCGTCCAGCCCGCCAGGCAGGGTGCGGTAGCCCACCTTGTCGTTGTCCATTTGGTCAAAGCCGTCGTCCATCCAGACAAAGCCAGTCAGGCCCTCAACGCTCACCTTGAGCTGTGCAGGGGTGAGCATGCGAATGGTGCGCTCGGTCTCCCGCTGATGGTCGGTAGCGGCGGCCCCAAAGGCACCGGCTTGGTACTCAGGAGTCTGGGTCAGCGCCAGAATCACTTGCTTGAGCTGCCCGTTGTGGGCGCCGTAGACCTGTTGGAGGGCCTGCATGCGCGGTAGGTCTTCGATGGGGTCAACCGGCCTGCGCCAGGTGGCCTGGGCCATGGGCTCAATCGCGCACTGAGAGAAGCGGGGGTCCAGTGAGATCGCGTGCCCCAGACCCTCCAGGTCACGCACGGGCGTTCCGAACCACGCGGGCTCTACCTCGAGCAACACCGGCCCCATGGCCTCGCGCTCTAAGTGATAGGTGCTCAGCTCCGTCACGCTGTCCTGCACCGAGACCCAAAAGCCGAACAGAGTGCTGGCGATAGGGTCCAGAGTCGCGTGGCAGCTGGTACAGGTCGGTACCGTCTTGATGGCAGCTTCGAGCGCAGCCTCGTCTGAGAGGGGGGGAAGGTCCTCAAAGTTCACCTGCCGGGCTGCGTAGTCGTCGCAGACCAGGAGACGGGAGATTGCATTGGCTCTACCCCGGTTGTTTCCCGTTAAGGTGGTCTGGTAGCGCCACCAAAGACCGTTGCTGCTCAGCACCCCAGCGGTGGGCCGGCCGTCGGTGTAGTAGGTCTTCTGCCAGCCTGTGTCTCCGTCTTCCCAGGCCACGGGCCAGATGCTCGCCAGCAGCGGGTTTGCGAAGCTGTAGTCGGCGTGAACGACCTCGGCCCAGGGCCTGTCATGCGCCACCACATGGGCTAGGAGCCGCAGGGGTTCCTCTCCGATAGACGCCTCGAACGGGTGCTCCATCTCTGGACTGTCCAAGTGCTGGAATTCGGTGTGGAAGATGTAGTAGCTCTCCACACGGGTGTGCCAGCTCTCGGCGAAGATGTGGACGAGCCGTTCCTCAAAAGCCGGTTCTTCCAGGTAGTCGGCCCGGATGCCGTTTAGGGCTTGGGGGTCCTTCTCCACTGCGTCTAGCGCCGCCTCGCTCGGCAGCATTCCCCTTAGGTCCAGGGACAGGCGCCGCAGCAGGCGTGGGTCATCCAGCGGCACCAGAGCGGGCTCTGGAGTGCAAGCCAGCCAGGCCCAGAGCATCACAGGCCCACCCCGGCCAGCCAGGCTTGGAGAGCGGGCGCCAGCTCCACGCAGCCCTAACCCACGGCGGTCCCGTCTTCGAACACCCAAGCCCCGCAGCCAGCGGGCCCCAGGGTCGAGGTGTACCAGCCTTCGTCGCCGTGTACGGAGATCGCGCCACTTCGGACCTCTCCGCTCCACTCCAATGCCTCGAAACTCATGGCGCGCCCTTCATGGCTTATGCCGCCATTTAGCAGCA
>JBLHMA010000337.1:0-6371 GCA_047621545.1 Cognaticolwellia sp.
AGACCTTGTTGAGCGCCCCCGAGCTGGGGTTGGCCAAGTGGATCCAGGCAATCGCTCCGATGTACGGAGGGATTACGTAGGGCAGCGTACACAGCGCCCGCCAAGTGTCGCGCTTGGGCAGATCTGAGGCACCAAAGAGCCAGCCCAACGGAATTCCTAAGACCAGGGTGAAGGCCAAGGTTCCCACGGCCAACTGCAGGGTATGAACCGCAGCTTGACGATTTACAGCGCTCCCCAAAGCACCCGACCAGACCTGTGGGCCGGCACCGATAGCTTCGATGAGCAGGACACCCAATGGCCCCCCCACAAAGACCAGCAGCAGGAGCCCAGAGCACCCCAACACCAACAGGCGTCCCAAGCCCACACGCTCCAGCCAGACGCGCATCTACTGACCTGCGCCGGTTACAATTTCGGCGTAGCGCTCCTTGAGGGCCTCGGCCTGGGATGCGGTCTTCTGGGTGAACTCAGCGCTCCAGGGACGGAGACTCAGTTCCTCCAAAGGTGGTGCACCGACCGGTGGCGCGGCCCCTGGGAAGGGAGAATGCATATAGCCACCAACAATAGCTCCCTGGGCTTTCTCCGAGAGCATCCAGTCCACAAACTCCTGTGCCTGCAGAGGGTACGCGCACTCAGTGGTAATGGCGATGGGCCCCGGAATGGCCACGGCACCGTCGCTTGGGAAAATGGCCATGGCGGGGGAGCCGCTCTCTGCAGCCTTGAGCAGGTTCTCCAAGAGCAAGACGCCCACCGGCCGCTCACTGCTCTCGATGCGTTGCAAAGTAGAGCTGTTGCCACCGGCGGAGACTGTGCCTTGGGCTCGGAGAGTCTCAAAGTAGGACCAGCCGTAGGCGTCTTGGAGAAAGGCCATGGTTGTGAAGGTGGTGCCGCTGCTGAGGGGATCCGGCGTGGAGAGCTTTCCTTGAAAGCTTGGGTTCATCAGGTCTTCAAAGCTGGTGGGCCGCTCGTCTAATGGCACCAGATCTTTATGCACCGCTAGAACCATCGTGGACAGACGTGCGGTGGTGTAGGTGGGATTCACCCACTGTCGGTCCAAGGCTAGGGCCTTGGGAGAGACGTAGGGCCGAAGGAATCCACGCTCGGTGAGCGCCTGGTACCAGAAGGGATCCGAGGTCATCAGCACGCAGGCATCTGAGCCACCAGCAGCCCACTCCGCCTCCAGGCGCTGAGCCACCTTCTCGGAACCCGACTGGAACCACTTGACCTGAACACCCGGAAGTTCTTCGGCCAGCATCGGGTCCAGCTCGTCGAGCACCGATTGGTACATCGAGGTGTAGACCCAGAACTCTACAGGGCCCTCGCTGGGGCCCTGATTGCGGGCTTGGTTTCCAACCTCGATTCGACAGGCAAACAGCGACAAGATGAGCAGGAAGAAAGGCATAGGCAGAGCCTACTCCACTTCCCAGACTGCGATCTCGTCCTGCTCCAGTATCGGCGGCCCAAGGACCTGTTGGATCAACGCGTGGGCGTCCGTAAAGCCAGGGCAAAGGTCCCGGTGAAGGGAGACATATTGAACCCCCAGTTCCTTGAGCCCAGCACCTCCATCCGCGATGGCGCGGTCCGGCGAGCTCAGCTCCTTGGGATAGAGGTCTCGGCTCGGCGCTCCGCCAGGCACAGCGCACAGAGCATTTGCAGCCGAGAGCAGGGAGCTGATCGAGAGAGCCGCGTCAGCTCCTTCGTAGTTCTCGGTGATTGGGCGGTTCAAACCGGGCTGCCAGAGGTTGTAGCGCCGGGGGACTTCGGTCTGCCCATCGATGGGGGAGTTGTCGAAGGGAAGAATTGCCAGCGCTCCAGGTGGAAGCTCGGCGAGCACCGTTGGGGTCTGAACTGCAGTGAGATCTCTAGGCCAGGGGGTCTGGCTGAGCAGAACGGACTCCAGGACCAAAGCCGCCGAGAGCGGGATCCAGATCCTCTCCCACCGCTTCATCAACCGCTCAGTACCAAAGGCAGCGGCCAAGGCCAAAAAAGGAATCGCGGGTCCGATGGCCCGGTGCCAGTGCGTGATGCCCTCGAACGCGGGCGCCAGGTCGGTCAACCAGCCAGCAGGCATACGAAGCTGCACGCCACCAAAGGCTGTCTGTCCAGCAACCTTGAGCCAAAACCCGAGAGCGAACACAAACATCAGGGCGAGCACCCCAAGCCAGATGCGCGCCTTCTTTCCGCCAAGAGCCGCCAAGCTCACCGTGACCAAACCCAAGTAGACGCTCTTGGACACTGCGATACGCTCTACGCTAGGCAGAAAGAAGTTGAGCAGATCCGCCCCACGATGGGGCATCGAGCGCCAGTCCGGGTAGAAAGGCGGAGGGGCATGATCCGGGTTCCGCCAGCGAGGACTCCAGAACTCCCGCACGGCCAGAAACTCGAGAAGGGCGGGCAGGCACACGGCCACAACGATTCCGGCTGCGCCGAGCAACCCCAGCGGACGTCGGTAGCGCCAGGCAAGCCAGGGGGACACCACCAAGAGCACGGGCACGGCGAAGGCAGCGTGGTACCAGCCCGAGAGCCCAAAGGCGCCGATGCACACACCGGCCAAGACCCACCAGCGGTGAAGGCCCTGTTGGCCATGGCGGATCAGTGCCGCCACGCCCAACGCCAACCACCCGACCGGCAGTGACTCGGTGATTCCGAAGCTGACCACCCCCCAGAGAAAAGGAGCGCTCATACAGGCCAAGCCCGCCACGATGCAGGCCCTCCAGTCCAACTCCAACACCCAAGCCAGGGCCCAAGCCCCAGCAAAGGCCAGCAACATGTTGGCCACCACCACCGCATTGAAGGCCAAGGACGGCGACCACATCCACGGCGCCGCCCAAATCAGATTCACCGGGTCCATGATCGGGATGGGCACGCCTTGCGGCAGATTGCTCACCGGCCCGCTCTGAAAAGCCCGCCAGAGCATCCAGTAGTGGTTGTTCCCCTCCCCCACACCGTTGGCCAGCAGCTGCGTGGGGTGTAGCAAGAGAGGCCACGACAACACAAGCAACGCGCCGATCGCGATCAGAGGTGTCAGGATCGGAGCCAGCCCATACTTGGGGCCCACAGGCGAGGACATAGAGAACCCTTGAGCACTCAGGATGCCACAGGCCACCCCCCAGAGGGCACGCCCCCGGAGACCGTGCTGATCGTCGAGCCCGACGCCGGGGTTCTTGGCCAAGCACGCTACGCACTGCGTCGGGACGACCGCCGGTTGCGATCTGCGACCACGGCTCGCGAGGGACTCTCCATCCTGCACCGCAGCGCCCCAGATCTGGTGGTGCTGGCCACCGATCTCCCGGACCTGCCGGCGGCCCGCGCCCTGCAGGTCTTCCTCCAGCGTGGCCGCGGCGTGCCAGTGATCGTGCTCGCGAGCAGTCCAAGCCTGCCTGGTGCTGTAGACGCCTTGCGGAGCGGTGCTCAGGACTACCTACCCAAGCCCATCCAACCGGGTGCGCTCCGGGATGCCGCTGACAAGGCCTTGCAAGAGAGCCGCACTCAGCGGGCGCTGGCCCAAGCCAAAGAGAGCACCCAGGACCGCTACGGCTTCTCCCACATGCTCACCCGCAGTCCCTTGATGCACCAGGTCTTTGATCAGGTCGCTGCCGTCGCCGGGACCGATGCCACCGTGCTCATTCGCGGAGAGACAGGGACCGGAAAGGAGCTCATCTCCCAGGCGATCCACGAGCGCAGCAAGCGGTCCAGCCAGCCCTTCATCGCGATCAACTGTGGTGCCTTTGCCGAGAGCCTTCTCGAGTCGGAGCTCTTCGGCCACGAGAAAGGCTCGTTCACGGGGGCCAGTGGCCGCCGCAAGGGCGTGTTCGAGATGGCCGATGGCGGCACCCTCTTCTTAGATGAGCTGGGCGAGACCAGCCTAAACGTCCAGGTCACGCTCCTGCGGGTGTTGGAGACCATGAGCTTTAGACGGGTGGGCGGCCACGAGGGCGTTCGGGTCGATGTTCGGGTCATTGCTGCCACAAACGTTCATCTGGAAGAGGCGGTCAAAGCAGGGGACTTCCGCGAGGACTTGTACTATCGACTCAACGTCTTCCCCATCTCACTCCCGCCACTGCGCGCCCGGCCCGAGGACATCCCGATCCTCATCCAGCACTTCATGGAGGGCGCCTCACGAGACTATGGTCTGGAGCCACCCCAGATCAGCCACAGCGCCCTAAAGGCCATCCAAGCTTGGCACTGGCCCGGCAACGTGCGGCAGCTCCGCGCCATGTGCGAGCGCTGGCTGATCACCCGAGCCGGGCAGCGTTTGGAGTTGGGCCACCTGCCCAATGAATTTGCCCGGGCCTCCAGCCGTGCCCCAAGCTTGGGGCCGGACCTCTCGGGCAGTCTTGCCGAGAACACCGCGGCCGCCATGGCCCAGCTGGAGAAGAGCTACCTGCATGCTCAGCTCAAGCGCAGCGGTGGCCAGATGTCCGAGGCGGCCAAGCGCAGCGGCATTAGCCGGCGCACCCTCTACAACAAGGTCCAAGCCTTGGGGCTGGACCCCACAGAGTACCGAAAGCGCGCCAAAGAAGAGACCTGAAGCGAGACCAGCGCGGAGCCCCAGTCCGGAGACCCAGCGCGGAGACCCAGCGCGGAGACCCAGCGCGGAGACCCAGCGCGGAGACCCAGCGCGGAGACCCAGCGCGGAGACCCAGCGCGGAGACCCAGCGCGGAGACTCAGACCTCGAAGCGGCTACGGTGCCGAACTCCGGGACCCAGCACACCGTGAAGCTCAGGTCCGCCTTGGGTCACCCAAGTGGCTTGATCCGTATCCAAGGTCACTCGAACCTTGGGTCCACCCTCCAACAACCACTGACCCGGTTTTTCACGACGGCTTAGCTCCAGGTGCTCTCCAAAGCGCCAGCGCACCTGAAGGGACTCACCCTCAACGCGGTCGGTGATCATCAGGCGGCTGCCCTCGGCCCGCAAGTCACGGGTCCACTCGCCTTTTCGGCCCGTAGAGGTCCACAGTACTGCTGCAACACGCCCATCGACGCGGGCCACCTTGAGCTCCGGCTTCCAGTTCTCAGGCCGGTCCATGCAGAGTAAACCCTGCTCCACCAGCACTGCTTGGCCGCCCACGTGCCAGATCACCTGACCGGTGTGTAGGTCCATCACCACCCGTGAAGGGCTCCCTGCAACCTTGGCGTGCAACAGGACCAAACCCGATTCTCGCAAAGGCCGCATGACCCAGTCTTTGGACTCGCCTGGAGCCTCAACACCAGGGGTCCAGCCGCGGGAAAGGGCCTGAGCGAGCGGCCACTCTGTGTCCTGACCCAAAAGGGGCTCGTAGGGGTCGGCACCCAAGCTTGGCATGGCACCACCAGTCCCCAAGTCACGCACAAAGATGCTCGCGGCAGACAAGCTTGAAATCAGACCCGCCGGCAAGGCCACGCTGGCCTTTTCGCAGACCTGAGCCACAACCCAGAGCAGCTGAACCTGGCGGAGAAGAAGCGTAGCGCTTCCTTCACGGGGCCCCCCATCGGGATGAAGCCCATTGGGGAAGCTGTGCCCCAGATCCGCCAAGCCTGCGCTCCACCACCGGGAGGCACCGGGTAAATCTGGCCAGCCTAAGCCAGCCAAAACCAGAGCGCCGGACTGAAGCACGCGCCTGGGCCCTTGGGAGGCACGTTGATCCTGGATCCAGGCAGCGTGCCGCTGAACCTCTCCGCCCAGCTGGGCGGCAAGCTCGCGAGGCAACTCGCGCGCAGCACTTACACCGGCAAAAACCAGAATGCGCGCTGCAGCATCGCTCAGATGCTCAAAGTCGCTGGCATGCGGAGACGCCAGAAACCCACGCAGGGGCTCGAACACTTCTGCGTCCGGGCACTCCAAATCTAATGCGTTGGCAAGCACCTCTCCCAAGCGAGACTGGGCACGAGGTCCCTCTCCCTGCCAGGTAAAAGACGGCAGAATAGGCAAGGCCCCAATACGGCTGATCACCGCTTGAGCCGCTCCAGAGGGGACCTTGGCCTTGGGCCGAAGAAAGGCCGGCAACTTCATCGCGCGAACTCCCGCAGGTCAGTCGCCGCTGACCTGAAACTCAAAGTCAATCTCGTCGCCAAGCTCGGCCTGCAGGAAGGCCTTCAGACGCTTGCGCATCCGAGCCTCGATCTGCCGCACGCGCTCTTTTGAGACACCGAAGCGCTCACCAAGGCGAGATAGGGGGATGGGATCGGCCACAACGAGGCGCTCCTCCCAGATGGCCTTTTCCCGCTCATCGAGCAGGGTCTCTGCAAAGGCGGAGAGCTTCTCCTGCACAACGGCACCCAGCTCACGGCGGGCCACCACATCGTCGGGGGCAGCACCCATTTCATCGGGTACCACATCCTTCAAAGCGCGGCCATCGTCGTCGCCGACTGGTGCATCGAAGGACAACGCAG
>JBLHMA010000338.1:0-6352 GCA_047621545.1 Cognaticolwellia sp.
GGGCGTCGATGAACAGGTTGAAGGGTCGGGGCTGTGCCCGTCCCTGGGGACTGCTGCTGTACAGGGCTGGAGCCCTGGGAGTTGTGCAGTCGCGCTTCGTTTGGAAGTCGCTCAAGCAGCCCGACGGGCCGCAATTGCTGGCGCTTCAGGGCGTCGTTGAGCAGGTTGAAGGGTGGGGGCTGTGCCCGTCCCTGGGGACTGCTGCTGTACAGGGCTGGAGCCCTGGGAGTTGTGCAGTCGCGCTTCGTTTGGAAGTCGCTCAAGCAGCCCGAGGGGCCGCAACGGCTGGCGCCCTACCCCTGCTGCGCTCTCCAAGCCGCCAACGCCTCTCCATACCCCTTCTCCACATCCAACCCTGCCATTTTCATCAACGCCTCCCGGTCCTCCGAGAACCGCAGGTCGACCTTGTCCATGGCCAGTCCAGTGCGGTCCTGCTCGGCAACCAGTTCCTCCAAGCCCATCTCCAGCAACGCCCGCTCAGCCATGTTGTCGCTGGAGACCAAGGTCGGAAAGACGCCGATGGCCTGAACCGCTCCGGGAGGTAGGTCCAGAGGGGCGGAGATCTCGCCCCAACAGAGGGTGGGGCCGCCGGTCTCGTTGGAGATGCACATGGGGTAGTCCAGCTCTCCAGGCAGCACAGGCTTGTGGCCGACAACCTTCCAGGTCTCCGACTCCAGCGCATCCAGATCACACAGCAGTCCGGGGACCAGAACAGGGCACTGCTCTGGGAAGCGGGTCTCGCTTGGGGCCTGGGCCCAGAGCTCGAGGAGCAGGGCAGGAGCAAAAGCCATCAGGGGGCCACCAATGGGCAAGCCGCAGTCCGGACCCAAGACCTGAAGCACGCGGGCGAACAGGGATCCTCCGGTGGCCGGAATGCTCAGCACATCGCCTGCCTGAAGGGGGCCGCCACGCTGCTGCTGGGCGGTGGAGAACAAGCCGCGGAGTTGAGCAAAGCTCTTCTCAATGGCGCTGCGGCGCTCGGCCTTGAACTCGGGTCCAGAGAGCCCATCAAAGTAGACCGACCAGCCGGCCAACCAGATGGCAACGGCGGCGTCGAACTGCTGTGGGGGAACCAGGTCCCAAACGCTCAGCAGCCCGGCACCGTGCAAGGCGATGGCCCACTCGATGTCGACGAAGAGCTCATCGTGCAGGCTCTCGTCGGCCTCCCAGCTCTCTTGCTCTTGCAGGGCGCTCCACAAGCGCCCGAGCAGTACCCCGGAGCGCTCGCTCACTACATCCAGGGTGCCGTCGCTCTCCAGATTGCCTGCGCCCCAGACCCCCATCTCAGGCCACCTGTCCCAGCAGGGCCTGAATGTGGTCGACGAGCTTGTCTTCGCTGAGGCTGCGCGCGGCTTGAAGTGCACGCTCAAAGACTTGCTTTGCAGCCGTTCGCTGACCCTGCATGCTGAGGAGCTGTCCATGAACCGCTCCAACCACGCTGATGCCTCTGGAGTCGTCCAAGGCGACGTTGATCCGGTAGCTCTCAGCGATTCGCAGGCTGGCTTGGGCGTGCTGACCGATCTGCAGATCTCGGGATCCGAGCTGGTACTGCAACGCAGCGACCCGGGGGAGGTCTTTCTCCGCCCGTGCCTGCTCCAAGACCTGTTCTGGGCTGACATCCAAGCGGGCCAGCAGCCCAGTGAGCCGCTCCACTTGGGGGCCTTGCTCCAGCTTCTGTGCGGCACGCATGGCGGCCCCGGCGATCGCGACTGCGACCTGTCCCCGGCCTTCTCGTGCAAGGAGCTGAGCATAGATAAATCCAATGGCCGAGCGTCCCTCGTCGTTTTCGGCGCGGTGGACCAAGCCCCAAGCTTCCTCGAGGCGCACGGTCGCCATGCCCAGCTCTCCCTTCTGCAGGTCCTTCTGAGCCAGGTTGAACTGCAGCGAGGCCACCTTGTTGTTCTCTCCAGCTGCGCGGGCCTGAGCCAAGGCTTGGTCCACCCCGCCGTCCACGGCGGCCCCACCCTGGATGTCGTGAATCATGGCCTGGAGGGACCGGGCCTGCTCGTCCTGAGCCAACTCTTCAAAGCAGCCTCGGGCCCGCTGAAGGACCTCGATGGCACGGGTGCGGTCGGCGCTGGCCAAGAGCTGACCAAGCAGGGCGCCCACGCCAGCGATGGCGTCGCTGCGGTGGCGGTCCAGGGCCAAGGCCCAGGCCTGCTCCAAGTGGGCCAACGCAGCCATGTTCTCGCCACGTTCCAGGGCAATGCGGCTCAGGTCAAAGTGAGCGCCGGACTGCTCTATTAGGTCGGCGTTCTGCAGGCGCAAGGCATGCATGGCCCCAGCCTTGTCTAGCTCGCCGTCCTCGCGGTGTAGCTCAGCCCGCTCGGTCAGGGCCTGCGGGGTGGGATCCAGATCCACCCGGGCCTGAGCCAATGCCCGCTTCTGGATGGGGTCGGGGCTCAAGCGGGCCTGGTGGCCCAGGATCTCTGCGGCCAAGCGGGGGTTCTTTGTCGCATCGACCGTGTCGCTGGCGCGTTCCATGGCAGCCAGAGCGGCTGAGCTGTCCTGGCTGAGCAGTGCGATCTCTAGGTGTGCTTCCGGGTCGTCCTTTAGGGGCTCCAGGATGCTCAGGGCACGTTGGAACTCTCCGTTCTTCCCCAAAGCGGCGCCCAGCCGGCGCTGGATCTCGCCATCATTCGGGGCCCATGCTGCGGCATTCTCCAGGGCGGATAGGGCCATTTGGTGTTCGCTGAGCTGCTCGTGGGCGCTGGCCAGCTGGGCTAAGATGGGCACAGCGGAGGCCTGGAGCTCCGGGGTATTGGTGTCTGCAGCCCGCAAGAGCTCTTGGGCCAGAGCGATAGCGGCTTGGGACGCTGTGGCCTGAACCCGTTTCTGCACCGACTCAAGTCCGGCTCGGAGGGACTGCTCAAATCGGCCCAGCTTGGCAAACCCCCGGGCACGCTGATCGGCGGGGGCCATGGCGGCCAATGCACCGGTAAAAGGCAGATCTGGGAGTGTGCGCCAACCCAGCAAGGATCGCCGCATCCAGCCGGCCGCCTTTAGCTCAGCGAAGGGCAGGGGAGAGTCCACCCACACCGACTCGGGCAGGTCCATGCCGCCGGCGCTGTGCAGCGCCACACGTAGCTGGTCGGGCAGGGCCTCCAAGATCTGCTCGAGGATCTGTCCATCGGGCTGCAACTCAGAGACGCGGTCGGGCTGCTCTGAGAGCCAAGCCGGCAACAGGCCCAACAGGCTCTCTTGGCCGTCACAGGCCTGAGCCATGGCGTCCCAGAGCTCAGGGGTCATGCCTACAAAGGCGGGCTCGCTGAGCTTGAGACGCAGCAGCTCCGTTGGGTTGAGGGGACCTGGGATCAGGACACGGGGTTCCACGCTCTCGACCGGCTCCTCGGAAGAAATCGCCAAGGTTGCCCCAAGCGAGGCCAGCGCTCCCAGCTCAGGCACTAGGCTGCCAGGGGTGTTGGCGATGGCGATGACCGGGCGTCCTTCCAGGGCACGACGTAGATCGGCGCTGAAGGCCAGATTGGCCCCGGGACCCTCGCTGCGCTTTATGCCCAGTGCCATGGCGAGCTCATCGGCCAATCCTTCCTGTCGAGCAGGCAGAACCAGGTGGGGGACACCCACCAAGGCTTGAGCGAGGAGGGGCTCGGCTTGGGCCGCGGGCCCTTGGATCAAGACGGACTCTCCGAGCACCAAGGCCTTGCGAAGCACGCTGAGCTGAGCTTGGCGCAGGGGGCTGTTCTCGCGCTGAGGAGCGGGCGCTTGTACGGGCCCCGCGTGGGTCAGGCTGATGGCCACCGGTTGCATCCAGGCAAAGGCGCCGGCCTCCTCCAACTCCATGCGGGTTGCGCGCAAGGCGGCGAAGAGGTCTCCCCCCTGGGTCAGGGCTCGGGTGAGACCGTTGAGCCACTGGGCGTGCTCCTCGGACTCCAGAGCAGCATGCAGGCCCAGTGCCCGGCCCAGGCCAGCGGACTCCGCGCTCTCCAGCAGGCCGGATGGCTTCAGCACGGTGTCCAGAACGGCGGTGTCTGCAGCCGCGCTGCCGTCTCGGACCAAGCTTTCCGCGTCACTGAAGCTCAGGCCACCTTCCTGGATGAAGCGCAGGGCGACGTGCCCCTTCCGGGCGGGGCCTTGCAGTGCTTCCAGGATGGGGTGCTGCCATGCGTCCAGGTCATCGACCTGGGTGCTCAGGCTCACCAGAAGCGGCGTGGGAGACGGTCCGGCGTCGGGGCTCAGTGCCCCCTTGCTGCGAAGGATCTCCAAACGGCCACTGCGCACTGGAGCACCTTGGCCTTCGGGGCGAAGGGCCTCCCAGGGCAAGTCCAAGATCTCGGCGGACTCGGACTGAATGACTAGGTCGGTGGGGCCCTGTGCCATCTGGGCGAGCAGGGCATCTCCGATCGACGCCAGCGCGCCCCAGAAGAGCTGTCCGGCGGACTTGACCTGCGAAGCGGGCAGCAGGCGGCGCTTTGCGGGCTCTAAGAGCAGCTGGCGAAAGATGGCCTGGGTGACGTTGGAGGGCACCAGATCCATCGGGCCTTCTTGGGCAAGGACCGCGCCATCCTGGCTCAGGGTGCCGAAGATCTCTCCTTCGCGAACGTCCAACAACAGCGTGCAGCGGGCCATGAGGGGCCTCCTTACTCGGGCAAACTTGGGGCCCGACAGGCGCCCTGTCAACATGCCTAACGCCCTGGGACCTGGGGACGGGGGCGGTCTCTTGGGCTCTCGGAGACGACGCTGAGCTCCAAGAGATGGTGTTCGTTGTCCAGCACCGGTCCAGGGAAGGGCAACTGCTCGGGTGTGCCGACGTTGCCACCGGGGGTCAACCACATCAAGCTGCAGCCGCGCAGATCCCTCTTCCAAGCAAGTCTTAGGTCGAAGCGTTCGCTCAGCTCCATCGCTTTGCGGCCACTCTGGGGGTAGCGGTTGCGCCAGATGCGCTCCTCTTCCGCCTTCTCCTCCGTACAGCTCCAGTGCACCATTGCGTCCGGGTTGATCTGCGTGGGCAGGTCCCCTTGTGCCAGGCTCACAAGCTCGGTGCGCCGCTCCCAAGTCAAAAAGAGCGGCAGCTCCCCCATGGACTCACCGTAGGGCTCAAACAGGCCTTGGTCGATGAGCAGGGTGCAGGGCGCTCTGGGGTCTGGGCAGCTGGCTTCTATCAGCGAGAACAGCTCGTCACCGGCCAGCTCTTGGAAGGGCCGCAGGCGGTTGTTGGGACCCGGATTTGCCGGCGTTTGAAGCAGGCCAAAGGCCTTGTGAAGCACCCCGTCTTTGGGCAGATCCGTGAGCAGTTGAGGCGAGACCAGCACCAGGAGCGGCAGCGCCCAGAGACCCACGCTCCATGGGTGGCGATCGGTGTTTCGCGCGGCCATGAGAGCCAGACCGATGGCCAAGGGCAAGAAGTTGTCCAGACCCGCACCGCTCAGGGTGGTCAAGAGCAGGGGCAGAAGCACGAACACCCAGGCCAGCGCGTAAAGCCCGTCCGGCTTGCGCAGGCCCAAGATCGCCCCCACTACCGAGGCCAGGCCTCCCAACACGCCAACCGCCCCGATCAGCTGGGTCAGCAGCTCCGGGACGCGCTCCATGTAGCGGGAGCGGGCCATGGCCTTGGCAGCCAAATAGGTCTCGATGTAGGGCAGCATCTGGATGCTGGCCAGCGCCCAAGTCACCACGATCCAGACCAGCTTTTTCCAGCTTGGGCGCTTGCCGTCTACGCCCCACAGGGCGGCCCCCAGAAAGGTGGCCAGCCAGGGCAGGGCGCTGGGCCGCAGACTCAAGCACAGGGCGCCCAGCAGGGCGAGCCCGAACACCGAGCGCCGCTTGGACAGTGTGGGGTCTCCCAGCCAGATGCGCAGCATGGCCAGGAGCAGGGTGGCCTCGGGCACGTGCACCCAGCTCGTACGGGCGCTGAGCACAACCATTGGGGTCGCACAGAGCACTGTGGCTGCGGCCAAGCGTCCTCTCTCGCCCCCCAGCACAAATCCGACGCTGGAGCCGATGAACAGCAGCCCACCGAACCAGAGCAGATCCAGCATCTGAAAGGCAGCGGCGCTCTTGTCGACGAGAGAGAGCCACGTGGCAGTCAGCAGGTTGTACCAGGCGCCAGGGCGCTCCATCAGGGCTGGCCAGACGCCCTGCCAGCTCTCGCCGTTTAGGGCGCGGTACAGATCGGGCAGGGGCACGTAGTACTGGCCCAAGTCCGCGGGTAGGCGGCTGTCTTGACTCAGATAGGCCAGGTGCAACGCCAGGGTGAGCAGCACTACGCCCAGCCATGCGCTGCTGGTCCGAGACATTAGGGGGCCACCTCGGGCGCAGCGGTGTCCAGGGTCTCGGAGACATCGCCCGTGTCCACTGCCGCCTCGGGCGCCAGACCGGCTGCCGCACCCAGAGA
>JBLHMA010000339.1:0-6308 GCA_047621545.1 Cognaticolwellia sp.
CCATGACCGGGTTCTTCAACGTGCACCCTCGCAGCGGCATTGAGCGCATGTCCCAAGAGGACCGCTACCGGGTGGACGACATGTACGCCAAGCTCAGCCGGCGTCTGGACAAGGAGTAGTGGTGTTTCTGCTGGGGTGGATGGCTTGTTCCACTCCCAGCACGGGCCCCGTGGCCTTGAGTGCGCCAGAAGTGCAAACCCTGGCCTTGAGCACCGTGGTCGAGGTCACCGTGGGCACGCCTGATCGGCAGCAAGCCATTGTCGTAGGCCTACACGGACGTGGCGCACACCCCTCCAGTTTTTCGCGGGTACTGGATGGCGCTGTTGGGGACTATCGAGCGCTCTTGCCTCTTGCTCCGACACGCCAAGGGCAGGGAGGAACTTGGTTTGGAGGGTCGCTGGCTGGGGACCCGACGCTCTATGGTCTTGGAATCGCGGAGCGGGCCGCGAGCTTGGCTGCCTGGATCCAAGAAGAATCCCCCACCGGCCAGGCAGTAGTGTTTGGGTTTTCGCAAGGGGGAATGTTGGCCATGGCGCTCGCGGCTTACCACCCCGAGAAAGTGCAGGGGGCCGTCGCAATGGGCGGGTTGTGGCCGGATGCCTCCCCCCCTGTAGAAGGGCCGCGACCACCCGTGCGGATCCTGCATGGCGAGGCAGATCCCGTGGTGGATGCCGGGGGAGCTATCTCTGCGGCGCTGCGATTTGAGGAGGCGGGCTACCCCACGGAGCTGACGCTCTACCCAGGTGTGGTCCACAGTGTTCCGCCAGAGATGCGAGCCCAGCTGCATGCGGCTATCGCGGAATTTCTCGGCCAATAGCCGAGTAGCTCTTGTGGTCTCATACTTTATGAGTACATAAGGGACGGAGAGGTCCAAGCGTTCTGTATTCATAGTTCGGCCAACGGATTCCGGCTCTGTGAGTCGCCCAGTTCAGGGAATCCGAGAGGTCCAATGCAAGCCCCCCCCCTTACGCTGGTCTGGAACCCTTGCTCTGACCCGATGCTCTGGTTGGACGACAGCGGGAGGGTGCTAGAACAGAATGTTGCGGCCAAGGCACGCTTGAACTGTTGTTTGGGCGACGCATTGGCTGAGCGGGGCCCCCAGCTCGCGGGGCTGTTCCAGGCCCTCTTGACGAGGTCTCAGGTGAGCGGGCTTGTGGATTGGGGTGGGTCCATCTTTCAGGGGACCCTCCAAGCCGTTGATGAAGGCGCGGTCCTGACGCTGGTCCAAGCCACGGGTGGTGCGCTACAGGCGGGATTGGTCGCCCAGAGTGGTCAGCTGGATCGTATGAAGACGACCGCTGAACTTGCCAAGCTGGGTTTCTGGGAGTTGGACGTGGACTCAACGGAGCTGAGCTGGAGTGCAGAGACCTTCAGGATTCATGAACTCGATTCAAGACTACAACCCACGGTTGAGCAGGCGCTAGCGTTCTATGCGCCGGAGAAGCGCGCGCAGGTCAGGGACGTGATGGAACTCTGCATTGCTTCGGGGCAGGACTGGTCCCTTGGGCTGCCGATAACAACGGCCAAAGGCACAAAGCGGTGGGTGCGGTCGCTTGGCTGGGCCGAGTTTCTGGATGGCAGGGCGACACGCCTGTTCGGGACCATCCAGGACCAAACTCTGGAGCACGAACAGCGTCTGGAGTTGGAAGAAGCACTGGAGGCGGCCAAGGAGTTCCAGCAGCTCTTTCAGACGGCCCGGACCATGGTCTGTACCGCGTCCGTAGACGGAATGTTTTTACGGCTGAACGCTGAGTGGACACGCACCCTGGGGTGGAGCTTGGAGGAGCTGCAGGGCCAGCCCTTTCTGTCCTTTATCCATCCAGCTGACCAGGCCCGGACGCTGGAGTTCATTGGAGGCTTGATGCCGCAGGGCGTTGCGAGCACCGACTTTGAGAACCGCTATCTCCACAAGGATGGGAGCTATCGCTGGCTGCGGTGGCACTCCTTTACGCCTGCAGAGCAGGGTCGCTTCTATGCGGTCGCCTCCGATGCCACAGATACACGTCGCCAGCAGCAACACCATGCGCGGCTCTCCATGGCGGTCTCACGCACCGACGATGGCGTGGTCGTTACCGACCCCTTTGGGCGAGTCGAGTGGGTCAATGAGGGTTTTGTCCGGATGGTCGGCTTCACGAGAAAACAGGTCATCGGTAGGACCCCAGGCAGCCTTTTACAGGGCAAGAACAGCGATCCAGGCGCTGTGTCTCGGATGCAGCAGGCCGTCCGCAATGGCACGAAGTTCCACGAAGAGTTGATCAACTACAAGCCGGACGGCACGCCCTACTGGATCGAGATCCACGGTCGTCCTCTGCTTGAGGATGCCGGCGAACTTCTGGGCTTTATGCGTCTGCAGCGTGACGTTACCGAGCGTCATGAGCACCATGCAGAGCTGATCGCCGCCAAGGAAAGAGCGGACCGATCGGCCATGGCCTCGCTCCGAGCCAGCCAGGCCAAGTCGGACTTTCTGGCATCCATGAGCCATGAGATCCGCACCCCACTCAACGGGGTCCTGGGACTGGCACAGCTCATCGAGTCCGGTGAGCTGAACCCAGATCAACGGCTCTACATCCAGCAGGTGTTGACCAGCGGCCGCTCGCTCCTGTCGCTTCTAGACGACATCCTGGACTTCTCCAAGGTGGAAGCTGGTCTGCTGGAGCTTCACTCCGAGCCCTTCGCTTTAGCCGATGTTGTGAGCGAAGTGGTTGGCCTATTCCGAGCGTCGGCAGACGCCAAAGACGTGGCTCTCAACGGGCTGGTGCACCCTGTACTCCCAGACTGGATTCGCGGGGATGGGGAGCGCCTACGTCAGGTGCTCTTCAACTTGGTGGGCAACGCGGTCAAGTTCACCCACCAGGGCACAATCGACCTTTTCGTCACGCCGTCCAAGAACCGAGACGGCTGGTTCCGGGTGGTAGTCTCGGACACTGGAATTGGGGTGAGCGAGGAGAAACAGGAGAGCATCTTTCAGTCTTTCGCTCAGTCAGACACCAGCACCACGCGCGAATTTGGTGGAACTGGCTTGGGGCTCTCCATCTCTAAACAGCTCATCGAGCTGATGGGGGGACGGATCTGGGTGGAGTCCGCTCTTGGTGCAGGCTCGAAATTTATGATTGAACTACCCATTATTGAGCTTTCTCCAGGGCAATCTCGCGGATTGCTTCGTAGTCACATTCAGCCGCCGCGGACCGGGCTCTGTGCCCATGTGCTTGTGGTCGAGGACAACCTGGTCAACCAGATGGTCGCTGTGGGCATGATTCACCGTCTTGGCGGCACCACACGGGTGGCCAAGGATGGCCAACAGGCGCTGGAGTGGATGGAGCGGGAGCGCTTCAGCCTGGTCCTGATGGACTGGCACATGCCCGTGATGGACGGCTTGGAGGCTACTCGGGCCATCCGGACAGGAGAGGAGGGTACGGATGCACGCACGCCCATTGTGGGGTTGACCGCCAACGCCTACGACGCTCAGGCTCAGGTCTGCTTGGATGCGGGCATGGACGCGGTGCTTACCAAGCCTGTGGAGTGGGAGAGCTTGGTCCGCGCCATCACCAAGTGGTCCCGGGTCGCGTCGCCCTCGCCTTGACTCAGCGCCGGACCATCGGGCTGCGCTCTCCGCTCAAACTGGCTGCAGTGTCGATCAACCGGAGCAGCTCTTTGTCTTCGTCCAGGCCGCGGCTTGCCCGACTTGCTAGGGCAAACACATCGTAGAAGCTGACCTCGACAACATAGGGGCTGCCGCGCAGCAGCTCGGCGAAGGTGGCTGCAGAGTAGGCGACCTGGAAATCCTTGCTGGCTTGGGAGAACTCGCTGTGAAGCATCTCTCCGTCAAAGACCGTGGCCCACTCACGGGCGGCGCTGTCGGCACCGGGCTTCTTGGCCCGAACACGCACGGTGGCAAGCTCCTGGGAAGGGGCGTCCTTGCGAAGGACCACTTCGTACAGGGCAGTCACGTCGTGGCCTGAGCCGATCTCACCGGCGTCGACACGGTCATTGCGGAAGTCCTTGTCGGCGATGTCTCGGTTCTCGTAGCCAATCAAGCGGTAAGCGATGACGGCGTCGGGGTTAAACTCCACCTGGAGCTTTACGTCCTTGGCGATGGTGAGCATCGTGCCGCCCAGATCCTCCCCGAAGACCTTGTCCGCCTCGGCCTGGGAGTCGATGTAGGAGTAGTTGCCGTCTCCCTGGTTGGCGAGCTGCTCCATCAGCACGTCTTTGTAGTTGCCCATGCCGAAGCCGATGGTGGACAAGGTGATGCCCTCTTCGGCGAACTGGCCGACCACGGCCAAGATGTCCTCGTGGTTGGTTCGTCCAATGTTGGCGTCGCCGTCCGAGAGCACAACCACGCGGTTCTCATGGCCGCGAACGGCGGTCTCGCTGGCCAGGTTGTAGGCCAGCTCCATGCCCGTTGACATGTGGGTTCCGCCACCGGTGGAGAGGCTGTCGATGGCGCTGTGGATCGTGCGCTGCTCGCTGACCGCGGTTGGCTGCAGGATGACCTGGGTGGCGCCTGCGTAGGTGACCAGAGCCACCGTGTCGTTGGGCTGCAGGTTCTCGGTGAGCGTGTGCAGCGACTGCTTGGCCAAGCCAATCTTGTCGCTGCTGGACATCGAGCCGCTGGTGTCCACCAGGAAGGTCAGGTGCATCGGTTCCCGGTCATCCGCATCGATCTCCAAGCCCTTCACGCCCACGCGCAGGATCTGGTGGGTGGAGTCGAAGGGGTTGGGGGCCGCCTCCATGTGCACGGCGAAGGGAGCGCCGTCGTTGCTGCCAGACTTAGGGCCCGCGTAGTCATAGTGGAAAGCGTTGACGAACTCTTCAACGCGGACTGCGCTGCTTGGGGGCAGCATTCCCGACTCCAGCTTGCGGCGGGAGATGGCGTAGGAGGCGGTGTCCACGTCGACGGAGAAGGTAGAGAAGCGGTCCTTCTCCACCAGGGTCATGTCGTTGACCCCGTAGTGCACGTAGGCCTCGGTCCCGTCGGCGTTGGGATCTTCACTGGGCAGGTCCGCCAGGCTCTCGGTAGGCTGTTGAGGAGCGATCGTGGTGGGCATGGCGGGAGGGGGGGGCGCTGATGTGCGGGAGACTGAACCGCCGGTGACTGAACCGCCGGTGACTGAACCGCCGGTGACGCTAGCTTTCTCCACCTTCACGTCCTTCTTGGCGCGGCCGGGCCCAGCGGAGCCACTGGCCACGGACTCGAAGAAGCCAATCTCTTCTTCGTCCATCTCGGCGTAGTCGTCGCTGTCCTCGGCGGCCCTGCGGGCTTCCTTGTACTCCGGGGCAGCGTTCGAAGGGGTGGACTCGGTCCGGGCCGCGACTGGATCTGGCGAAGGACGCACCGCGTTGCGTTCGCGTTGGGCACGGTCTGTGACCTCGCCATCTGCGGAGACCCCGACTGCTGCTTCCGGCTGGTCCACAGGAGCCTGCGCCTGGTTTGTGACTTCGGCGAGCTCGTAGTCCATCTCCTCCATGGCCGGCTCTCTCTGAGTGCAGGCTGCGAGCAGGAAGAGCAGGGGCAGACCGAGGTGCAGGCGAGACATGTAGACGCTCCAGTGGCTGTGCATGGGCCTATTCAACGGGGGAGGACCAGAGGGGCTTACAGTCCAGTCCCACCTTTTTTCTTTGTCTGTGGCCAGCTGTACTCAAGCAGGGGGCCGCTTCCGTACCTGCTTGGGATACGTGACATTCCTAAGTATTCGGAATGACGTTCCACGACACGGAGATCGCAGTCGCGGGTGTACTCATGGGCGTGTAGGGTGCCTCTATGAGACGCGGACCCGACCTAGATGTGACCACCTTTCTGGACTACCGGAAGTACCTCGCTGCGTGGTTTGACGCGCAGAAGGCTGCCGATAGTCGCTACTCCCACCGCTTGTTTGCGAGAAAGGCAGGCGTACGGTCTCCCTCCTTGCTCAAAGAGGTCATCGCTGGGCGGCGGAACCTGACCCCGGTGACCGTCGAAGGCTTCTTGCTAGCCCTTCGGCTCAGCGGGGAGGATGTGGACTTTTTCCGGGATCTGGTTCAGCTGGACCAGGCCACCACCCACGCCGAGAAGAACACCGCTTGGACGCAAGTGGCCGCGTGCCGACGCTTTCGTGAGGCGCGGCGGGCCGAAGTGGACTTCTTTCGCTACCTCTCTACCTGGTACTACCCAGCCATTCGAGAGATGGCCCTGTGTAAAGCCTTTCAGGCAGACGCAGAGTGGCTGGCGGAGCGCTTGGTCCCGAGCATCCGCACCGACCAGGCCCAAGAGGCCTTGGATACGCTCTTTGACATGGGCATGCTGGTACGTGAGGGCGACCAAGTCCGTG
>JBLHMA010000340.1:0-6284 GCA_047621545.1 Cognaticolwellia sp.
CGGTGTGCAGGTCGACCAGAGGGCTGGCCTGGGCGCAGGTAATGGCGGCAGCCAGGTGGGCGTTGATGTGCCGGCTCAAGTCGGCTTGGGACAGGGCGGGCCGCTTGAGAGTCAAGACCCGTTCGCTGAGCGTAGACATGAGACACAAACCCCGGCTGGCCCTGCGTCTATGCAGGGGCGGGCGACGGTATCACGCAGTCCCTGCCGCAATGGCCTACAGCGCATTACAGCCGTGTCGAAGGAGACCAAATGAGCCTGTCCAAACTCGTCAACAGCGCAGCCGGACGCGGCGTCTTTGCCCAGAACATGACCAAGCCAGCTTGCCGACCGGAGCTGCCGGTGGCGGTTCGGAGGGGGCTGGACAGCAGCGTGATGGGCAGCGCCCTGGATTACGCGATGCGGGCGGGCTTTGTGGCCCGGTGGCCGGAGCTGTGTGAGCAGAACAGCCGGGAGGCAGCGGAGCGGGCTGGGGATGCCCTGGAGCGGGTGGATGCAAGGGTGGCGGAGCGCTGCCGGGCGCAGGTGGCGGAGGACCTGGCCTTGTTGGCGGAGCTGGGCGACGAGGGGCTGCCGGAGGAACAAGCCCAAGCCTGCATGCGGCTGGCCTATCTGGAAGTGATCGCTCGAAGACCTGAGTTCGCGGCGCGCTATGCCGTTCAAGTCGGCCGGGAGGCGCGGGCGGCGAGCGTGGTGGAGCTACAGGCGCTCTTCGAGCTCATCACCTGGGAGGCTTTGGTGCCGGAGCGCTACGTGGCGCTGAATCCCGCGCTGGGGATGCCGGGCCTGGGGGCGGACGCGGACTTGGTGCTCGATGACCTGCTGCTGGAGATCAAGACAACCCAGTCCCGCAAGCTGCAGCTGGAGCACGTGCGGCAGCTGGTGGGCTACGCGGTGCTGATCCGACACCGCGGGTGGGGTCGAGGGCCGGTTCCAGTTCAGCGGGTGGGTATCTACTACGCGCGCTCGGGTGAGCTGATGTGCTGGTCGCTGGCTGAGTGCGTGGACGCAGATGGAGAGGCGGCGATCCTGGCGTTTCTGCTGAATCAGAGTGTGGCGCGTGGGCCTGTTTGCTCACCTGCAACCCTATAGCGCGGAGTCAGTGCCCCAATAGCCCCTCAATCGCCTTCCGAAGCTCCAACTTCGAGAACGGCTTTTGAAGCACAAACGTGTCCCCCAGCTCAACGTTTACCTGCCCGGTGTAGCCGGACATGAGCAGCGCGGGCAGCCCAGGCTTGAACTGACGCAGGGCATCGATCACCTCCGGCCCCGAGCCCCCGGGCATCATGACGTCCGAGAGCACCATGTCCACTTCTTCCGTGGCGATCTTGGCCACAGCCTCCTGCAGGTTGTGGGCACAGACCGCACGGCAACCCAGGCGACGAACGAGCAGCTCCACAGCCTTCAGGACCTCGGGCCGGTCCTCGACGATGAGCACGTCCAGCCCCAGTGGCGCCAAGCTGATCACAGAAGACTTGACCTGATTGTGCTCGGCCACCTGCATCTTGGGCAAGCTGACCGTCACGCAGGAGCCCACGCCAAGGCTGCTTCGCATGGAGATCTGACCTCCGAGTTCCTGGACCACCCCCCGCACGGTGCTCAAACCCAAGCCGGTACCTTGGCCCAGCGCCTTGGTCGTGAAGTAGGGCTCAAAGGCGCGCTCCAGAGCCTCGGGGGCCATGCCCGCGCCGTTGTCTTCGATCTCCAACAGAACGGTCTGCTCTTCGCTCCGTACACGGATCCAGATCTCCCCCTCGTTGGGGATGGCGTCTCGAGCATTCAAGATCAGGTTGCTCAACAGCTGGTGTAGTGCGCCAACACGAATGTCGACCCCGCAATTGGGCTCTGCCTGCACCTTGAGTTGGATGGCGCTGCGGATGAGGCGGCGCAACATGGGCACGACCTCCCGGACCTCCTCTCCCAAATTCATGATGGAGTCTCGAGCCCCGCGATCCCGACCAAAGGCCAGCAGCCCACGAGTGACCTCGGTCCCCCGATCCACCACGTCCCGGAGCGCCTCTCCCTCCTCTCGGACCTGGGGATCGTTGTGGCTCTCCAAGATTCCAGCATGCACCGCCACGACCGTCAGGAGGTTGTTCACGTCATGGGCCACGCCGCCAGACAGCCGACCCAGAGCCTCCAAGCGCCGCCCCACTTCCAGCTCTTGGTAGATGCGCTGGTTCTCCTCTCGCTGCTTCTCCAGCTCAGCCTGGGCACCCTCGCGCGCCCTGAAGTACCCGCGCAGGCGCTCATTCTGCCGCCACAGGACCACCAGCCCGAAGAGCATGCCGAAGAGGACCAACAGGGGCACCCCAGTGCGAGCGATTCGGCGCTCGAACCATTTGGCTTGGCGGCGAAAGCTTAGACGCTCTACCTCGCCCCATCCCCCCGAGCCGCGAGCCTGCACTTCAAAGGTGTAGCGACCGGGCTGGAGCTTGGAGAAGTCCACCCGCTGCACCGAGGTCTCCGGCGACCAGGCGTCATCCAGGCCCACCATGCGGTAACGGTAGCGCACGCCCTTGGGGTCGCTATAGAGCAAGCCTCGGTAAGAGAGACTCAGAGAGCCCTTTCCCCGCACTCGAGCACCGTCTTGGATGGCTTGGTCCCCGTAGCGCGCCTCAGAAATACGCAGCCTTGGCGTCAACGAGGTCAGACTCTCCTCGGGGTCCACAATGGCCAGCCCCTGGATAGTCGCCGCCCAGAAGTGTCCTTGCCCGTCCACAGCGCCGTATGAACCGTTGCCTTCGGCGGAGCCGACCAGAGCGCACTCCACGTCTGCGCGCTCCCCGGCGAAGAACGCACTCACCTGATTGACAGGAACCCGCCCAAGGCCAGCGTTGCTGTTGAACCAGAGCTGATCTGAGTCGTTCCAGTACAAGTGAGAGATCATCTCATCGCACAGGCCATCGTGGTGTTCGAGGGACAGGGGTTCCTTGCCTTGGGCCAAGCGTACCAAGCCCTCGCCGTAGGTCCCAACCCACAGCTCTCCGTCCATCTCCACCAGGTCCCGAATGACCGAACCGGTCCACGGATAGGTGGCCTGAATGGCGCCGTCCTCAAAGCGGTGCAGCCCCACCCCGCGCTCGGCCAGCCACACGCCGGTGTCATCGCCTCGCACCGCCCAGATGTAGCCCTCGCTTTGGCTGTGCAGCGTGGCCGCACGAAGCAGCTTGTGGTTGACATCCAGAAAATAGAGAACGTCCCGCCGCACCACCCACGGCCCCTCCACCGCGGCGGAGCCCAAACCCGGCCCGGACAGAGTGTCCATCACCCGGCTGCCGGTCTGTTCATGGAGCACCAGGTGCACCTCACCATCCTGCTGAATCAGCTCGTAGGTCTGCCCTCGGGCAGCGAACAAGAGTTGATGCGGCGCCTCTGTGGAAAGCCCGTCAACCAGACGCTCTAGGACGCCGTCTAGTGTGTTGATGTGCCCACCGGAAAGGAACCAGATCTCACCCCAGGATGTCGATACGACAGCCTCAGTGTCGGTGCCTAAGTACACGTTCTCGGCTTGGCGCTCTTGGTACCGGAACAGCCCCGAACCATCGCTCCCCACCCACAGGCCGCCTTCCTTGTCCTGGAGGTAGGCCGAACGGGTATAGCCCAACCTGTTCAGGTCTTCAGCGGGCTGCAGGAGGCCTTGCGCCATTGGCTGGGGCTCAGTGCCCCAAAGGCACCAAGGCGCGCCACCCCAGTCCAGGCAGACTTGGTCTCTTCGCGAGAAGAGCACCTGCGTGCTCTTCTCGCGAAGCGCGCCATCCTGATAGACAAATACGCCTTCGCTGGTCATCACCACCCAGCCCTGGTCCAGCGGGGTCCAGCGACTCCATTCCCAGTCAACGTCCAGCGCCGGGAGAACGCCACAGTCCGCGCTCAGGCACTGTGGAGCGGCGCCCTTCCCGGAAACAAAGGCACCTTGCTTGTTGAGACCGAGCGCCAGCGCATCCCCTACAAGCGGAACCGGTGTCAAGGACTCTCCCTCCAAGACGAAGACGTCGTCGCCGACCAAGGCGAAGAGCTGCCCCTGGGGATCTACGACCAGGGACCAAGTGGTGCCTGCTGGTCCAAGCTGCTCGGCCTGGCCACCCTGCAAGCGAAACACCCCGTCGTGCTCGCTGCCCAACCACATGGTGCCGTCGGGTGTCTGAGCCAAGGACACAAAGCGGTTCGCCAATAGACCTGGATACTGGCGGTGATCGACCCGCTGGAAGTTCAATCCATCGAAGGTGGACACCCCGCCAAAGGTCGCAACCCATATCAGCCCATCCTGGTCTTCCAGAATGTCGAGCACCGAGTTCTGCGGGAGCCCGTCCCGCATCGTCCAGTGATCCACGAGCAGGCTGGAGTCAGCGCGGGTCTCATCCGCAGCCAAAGCAGCTGCAGATGTAAATACCCCCAGCCCAAAGACTGAAAGCACAATGGCCAGGTATCCAAGCCTATCCAACACCACTGTGCAGCGAAAATCCAGTGCATCCTCCCTTTCGAGCAAGTCTACACCGGGGGGTGTGTACGTACAAATTCCAACGCCTGATCAGGGCTGTCTACAAAGGCCAAATACTCTCCATATTTTCGCTCTCCTGCCAACGCTTCGAGCAGCGGCCGAACCGGCAGCGTTTCGCTCCAGTAGCGCTCCCCCAAGAAGACCATCGGCGAGATGACCTTGAAGGTGCCGTAGTGGTTCTGGCAAGCGTCCATGAACACCTCCTGCACCGTGCCAGCGGACCCTGGCGCGAAGATGACCCCGTGGGTGGCGATGGCCAGCAGACCGTCTTCACGCAGTGAGTTGGAGAAGTACTTGGCCACATGGGTGGCAAAGAGATTGCTGGGCTCATGTCCGTAGAACCACGTCGGAATTGCCAGCGACTGTGCGCCGTCCGGGTAGCGATCTTTGAGCGCCATGGCGCTCTCTAAGTAGCCCGGGTCCTTGTAGCTGGGCGCGCTCCCCAAAAGGGCCTGGACCTCCTCTAAGGAGTGGTCCGGGAAGGGTGCGAGCCAAGCCCCCAAGTTGCCAGCTTCCATTGCGCCAGGCCCACCTCCGGTCGCCACAAAGTAGCCGGCCCGAGCCAGACCTCGTGCCAGACGAACGACCCCAAGCCACTCCGGCGTGCAGCGCCGCATGGCGTGGCCACCCATGATGGCCACCACGCGCCTTCCTCCGTCTTCTCGAAGCACGGCATCCAAAGCGTCATCGATGGCATGGTCATGCAGTCGCTGGGCAAGGGTATCCAAAACCGGCGCCGGCCCGTCGTGCTCTCTCAGGGCCTGGGCGTGGTGGTAGATGCGGGAATCCACCGTATCTCGAAGAAAACTCTCGGGATCTCCAGGGACAAAACCCTTCATTAGCTCTTCTGACGTGTACAGAGAGGGCCTGTATGGGGAGAAGGGCAGACGCTCGGGCACGGGGAAGATCATCGCGCCGACACGCTGCGCTCTGCTCAGCCCCGCGTCGTCAAGAACGCAGCCAAGAAGAACAGTCCTCCTCCCAAAAGCCTGGTTCACCTCAATTTTTCCGCACAGATTCAGCCCTTGAATCACCACCCCATCCAAGGTGCCGTGGGCAAGAAGGTGGGCTTCCAGGCGATCAATGTCCTCGATTTCAGTCACGAGCCGGACTCCGCAAACACAACGAGCTTTACGCGTACCCGAGCAGTGTTTCGACCGGGATTCTCCACAACCAAGCTCCCCCGGTCGCCGATCTCGCACTCCAAGCCCTCGATCGAACGGCCGTTCCGGGCCTCTCCGCAAGAGGGGCCGTCCATCTCGGCTTGGATACGCGTGTTGGCGCTCAGGTCTGCCACCTGCAGACCGGGCTTGAGGGGCACAATCTGACGTCCCCCCGGAGGAATCGCCAAGCGGATGTTGCCGTCCACCAAGCGTCCAACGTCCAACACCAGATCTACGCTCTTCCCACCTGCGGTGTAGCTCAGGACGCTTCGACCCAGGCCAAGCGTGCGCAGACTGCCATCCGGGGCAATCTCCACCACCTTGCGATTGGAGACGACGGGGGCGCTGAGCAGCTCCGGCATGGAGCGGCCCTCGGCATTCAAGACCTGCACTTTAGGTGGAGGCAAAGTCTGAGAGGCCCAGCCACCCTCCCCGTCCCGCTCTAAGACGACCCGCAGCGCCAGCGGCTCCACAGTGAGACTCTCCACGAGCTGGCACTTGACCAGCAAACCCTGCTCCATTTCACCCGATTGAAAAGTCAGCTCGGACTCACCCGTCTTAAGGCAAAGAAAGCCGTCACTGGTGATGCTCACCACCTCTGCCCGACTGTTGCGGGCGATGAG
>JBLHMA010000341.1:0-6267 GCA_047621545.1 Cognaticolwellia sp.
AGCCTCGGCTACCGGGGCGTTGTTGCTCTGGGGTCAGAAGATGGGCTCAGAAGATGGGCTCAGAAGATGGGCTCAGATACCGGGTATAGAGACGAGAGCCAGATAGTACGGGGCCAGACAGTAGAGCCAAGTCACGGGAACTACAGCGCTAAGTTCAGCTTGCTGGACCTGCGGTTCTCGAGCACTGAGTTCAGGACGCCGCATTCAGAACGGTGAGTTCAGGCTAAAACTAGCCTGATCAGTTGTTGCCCGTAAGCCCGGTGCAGCTCGTTGGGCCGGATAGTTCCTGGAGAACAAAGCTCCCCACCCCCGGGACGACCTCGGGTGGCTCTCTCAGTCGGCTGTGACCGGACTGAAGAATGATCTGCTCAAACTCCACCAGGTTGGTCGTGCCTTCCCAGCGGCCCTCGGCGACCATTCGGCCGCTGAGCTGGGTGCGGGTGTGCTGAGCCACCAACATCTCGACTTCGCCCAAGATCGGGAGCTGCAGCGTAATGGTCACGCCCGGCTTGCCGTCGGAGTCACTGTCCTCGACTGCGGGATGCTTGATGTGGGTCGGGAAGCTTGAGCCTCCCCCGTAGCCCATAGCGATTGGGTCCAGCAGTAGATCCAGCTCCTCTTCCTCTCCCGACCAGGGATAATACAGGGTCGGCAATGCCTGGAGAAAGCCGCTCTCAAGCTGGGTCTTGCCCAAGGTCGCGTCGACGGAGACCGCACAGGTCTCGTGGACGGCGTGCCCCCCCTGCACGGTGACCAGCACCTGAGACTCAGTCACGGACTGCACATCGCCCAAGATCGGTACATGGCTGATCAGCACGGTTCGCAGAGTCAGAGTGTAGAAGCTCAAAGCCACCTCAACAGGGGTCTAGGACCCGCAAACAACGGGAGCCACAGACTATTCCCGTTTAAGCGTTGGGTACGCATGTTGACGAAAGGTCTGAGCCAAGGTTGATCCAACTTGTCCGGGACGACCAGTTCGCCCCAACCCCGCCCTGGTCGACCATTCAGCACAGCTTGAATGGGGTGCCGCAGGTAGAAGGGCCCGTGGTCCAAGGGCGAAGCTTGAGTGACCTGAAGGTCTACGCCATCGCCCACAATGTGCACGGAAGCTGCCCAGGGTAGGCCGTAGCGATCTCGCCGCCAGCCGTCGTACTCCACCTGGACCTGAATCTCATCCAGGCGACCCTCGCGCTCTAAAAACACGCGGCTGGACGCGTGCTCCCCTTCTACCAAATACCAAACCAGCAGCGCCCCATCGATAGCGGCTCGTCCCCACACCCAGCGGGAGATCCCCAGCTTGTCCAAAGGGCGCGTACAGAAGTTTCGGTCCCGGTAGCACTCGCCGTCCAGCTCGACGCTCCAGTCGGCACAACGGAGCTGAGCTTGGGCGTTGCCCATGCCCATCTGAGGACTCCAGCCGTGCACGGCCCCACTTCCATCCGTCGCCCCCTGCGGGGCCGCCAGCTCTGGTCCCTGCACACGGATCGTGCCGGTTATCGGACCTTTGGGCGTATCTATGTCCAACTCCGCGAGCAGATGAAGAACGCCGTCTCGGCTCTCTTGTTCAAAAACGCTACGCCCCATGCCCCAACCTTTTTCCGTGAACTGACCCTCATCGAGTTCCGTAAGCAGCACAAAGTCAACTTGGCCATCCTTGTACACACTCAGTGCAAGGCTTGGCTGGTCCGAGCTGGGCCCCTTCCCCGGCAAGAAGGGCAGTGCGAAGGCCCAGATCAAGACGAGGCCATCCCCATCCTCATCCACAAGATCCAGGTACCACCACGCGAATGAACCATCTCTCATCAGCACCGAGGGGTCGATTCGACTTTGAGGGGCGAGGAGGTCAAGCATGGAGATCCTTCTGAACATTGAGACTTGCTAAACCTGTACATAGCATGTACATACTATGTCATGCCAACAACAATCCACGATCTGCTTGTACTCGGCGCCGGCCCCGCTGGCCTGGCCCTTGCTCAAGCTGCCTCGGCGCAGGGACACAAGGTGGCCGTGCTCTCCCCTAAGCCCCATCGGCCTTGGGAGCAGATGCTCTGCGCGTGGTTGGATGAACTGCCTGCTGGCACACCCACTCAGGCGACCTGGGCCCAGGCCTTGGTTCACCTCGGGGAGGCGCAGAGCAGAAGCATAGAACGACCCTACGCATTGCTGGACAATGAAGCCCTTCAAGCGCAGCTCTCCCAGGGCCTGGAGATTCACGATGGCCGTGCCGAGCAGGTCACCCACAGCGACGACTTCAGCCAGGTCAATGAACTGAGGGCCCGCGTGTTGGTGGATGCCACAGGCCACAAGCCCGCGGTACTCCAGGTCCCCAGCACCCCACCCGTCGGGTGGCAGACCGCCTTTGGTGCCACGCTCGTCGGCGAACATGGACTGCCAATAGACCGGGCCGTCTTTATGGACTGGCGCACGGCGGATGACTCCGAGGCGCCCGCGCTGCCCACTTTCCTCTACGCCCTGCCCTTGGGTCCAGATCGCCTCTTCGTGGAGGAGACCTCGCTCATCGCCGGCCAAGCTCCCACAATGGAGAGCCTGAAGAGCAAGTTGCTGCTGCGTCTTGATGGCATGGGGCTTCGCGGCGATCTCACCTCTCCAGAGCGCTGCTTGTTCCCGATGGGAGGCGCCCTACCTTCCATTCAGCGGGTGGTGCCCTTTGGCGCATCAGCTGGCATGGTGCATCCCGCGACCGGCTATTCGGTGGGACGCAGCCTACGCTCGGCCACGGGGGTCGCCAAGGCATTGGACCCAAGCCTTGATCCAGTCGCGGCCAGCGCCAAGCTTTGGTCTGCAGTCTGGACCCCAAGCGCTCGCCGAGCGCGGGTACTGCACATGATGGGCGCACGCATCATCGAGAACCTGGACACCTACCAGACGCGCGCCTTCTTCGGTGCCTTCTTCGACCTGCCGGTTCCGGTCTGGTCTCGCTACTTAGACTCGGAGTCTTCTCCGGTCTGGCCAATGCTGAAGCTCTTCGGAAGCGCTGAAGCACCCGTTCGACGACAGATACTCAGCTCTACCTTGAGCCAGGGGATTGCATGAGCCTCGCCCGAAACACCCTCGCGCCAACACAACAGGTCGACGCCCTTATGCTGGCCTTGGCCGGGACAGGACCGCTGGGTGACATGATCCGAACCCACCTGCAGACCGGGGGTCGACGCACACGGGCTCAGCTTGCATTGCTGGCTGCACACGCGCTGGATGTCGACGACCCAATTGCTTGGGCGGCGGCCTGTGAGCTGCTTCACAACGCCACATTGGTCCACGATGACCTGCAGGATGGCGACAGGGTCCGGCGCGGACATCCCACTCTGTGGGCTACCTACGGAGTGGCGCAGGCCATCAATTCGGGCGACCTGATGTTGATGCTGCCTTTCATGGCCTTGGGACGGCAAAGCTGCACCCCAGAGCAGCACGTTGCATTGAGCCAAGCCCTGGCCAACCGGGCAGTGCTCTGTGTGAAGGGACAAGCGCTGGACCTTGATCTGACGAAGCGAACAACCTGGAGCATGGACGACTGGCACGAAGCGGCCATCGGAAAGTCTGGTCAGCTCCTGGCATTGCCAATCGAAGGTGCCGCGGTTCTTGCCGGACGGGAAGACTCGGCCGAGCTCGGCGACCACTTCGCCGAGGCAGGCGCGCTCTACCAGATGGTCGACGACATGGTCGACCTGTACGGCGAGAAGGGCCGTGGAGAGCGCGGCTGCGACCTGCGCGAAGGCAAAATCAGCGCATTGGTGGTTCGACACCTGGAGCTGGCGCCACAGGACGGTGCTTGGCTGCGCGGCGTGCTCAGGGCCGAGCGTGACCAGACTCAGACTGCGGACATTAAGAAGGCAGCCCGCCGCTTCCGTGAGAGCGGCGCGGTGGACGCGCTGCTTGCCGACATTCAGCTGCGCACCGAGGAGCTGTGCTCGGCGGACCTACCGGAAGGCCTGCGCAAGGTGGCCTCGGCTCTGGCCCAGCGATGCACCCGCGACCTTGGAGACATCGCATGAGCGAGAGCATCCAAGTCTTGGCCAAGCACGGCCGAACCTTCTACCTCGCCTCCTTCCTCCTGCCTCCCGACAGGCGCGAGGATGCAGCCCGGCTGTACCACTTCTGCCGACTGGTCGACGACATCGCCGACGAGCAAGCAGACGCCGTGGCCCTGGCCGAGCTCGAGGCTGAGCTCTTGGAGCAGCAGCCTGCACGCCCACTGGTGGCCAGCATGCTGGAGCTTCGGGAGCGTCGCGGCCTGCCTATCGACGCACTGATTCACTTGATCGAAGGCGTACGCGGCGACTTGAACAAAGTGGCTGTAAAGGACGACGCTGAGCTTCTCCGCTACTGCTACCGGGTCGCTGGGACTGTCGGTTTGATGATGAGTGCTGTGCTCGGGGTGACCGACACCAAGGCACTGCGCCATGCGGTCGACCTGGGCATCGCAATGCAGCTGACCAACATCAGTCGTGACGTAAAAGAAGACCAGGAAATGGGCCGGCGCTACACACCAGCGACCCGAGGCGCTCCAAAGCCAGCCGTGGCGGGCCTGCTGGCCATGGCCGAACGATATTATGAGAGCGCCCAGGCTGGATTACCCTACATCCCCCTACGGACTCGACCCGCCATAGCTGTAGCTATGGCGGTGTATCGCCAGATTGGCCGCCGACTCATCCGCAAAGGGGGCGACCCGATGATAGGCCGAACCGTCGTACCGATGTGGGAGAAGCTGCTCGCTGGCGCCAGAGCATTGATCAACTTGCCCTTTTCTTCACGTGTTGCTCACGAGACCACGCTCCACAGTGACCTGAAAGGTCTCCCCGGATGTGCAACTTGAGCTACCGCGTCAAGACCGTCTGCCGGCTTACCGGAATTCATCGCAGCACCCTGCTCGCATGGGAGCGGCGCTACCAGGTGGTAGAGCCTGGTCGTGCTGACAATGGCTACAGGGTCTACACCGAAGATGATGTGACTCGCCTGCGTCGTCTCAAGGCCCTGGTCGACCAGGGCCACGCCGTCAGCGAAGCCCTGACGATGCTCGTGGGGGGCCCAGTCCACAGCCACGTGCTTCCCCTGCTTGAACGGCTGATCGCCTTCGATGCCCAAGGAGCCACCGCCATTTCCGAACAGGTAGACGCACACGCTCCCGGTATCCAGGTCACCGAGCTCTACATGCCTCTGCTCGTCGCCCTAGGCAATGCTTGGGAGAGAGGCGAGACGACCATCGCCCAAGAGCATTTCACAAGTGGTTTTGTGCGGGAGCGCCTGCTCCGCCTGATGGACCGTGTGACCCGGAACGATGGCCCGCTGGCCACGCTGATGACCCCCCCGGGAGAGAAGCACGCGCTCGGCCTCTTGGGCCTGGGTGTCCGCATCGCAGAGCTGGGCTGGCGGACTGACTGGTTGGGCCCGGAGCTGCCACTTACGGAGCTGGGTGCCTACTGCATGGAAAAGCAGCCCCAGATGATCTGCGTGAGCCTGATCCGGAAGCGTCCACCCGACGAGCTAGACCGGCTGATACGCAGCATGCGGGACTCGGTCCCCAGTGAGATCTGCATCGCTGTCGGTGGTGCGGGCGCGAGCTTAGTCGACGTGGAGGGCGTATTCACCGCGACAGGCTTTGAGAGCTTGAGGGAAGCGTTGGCCTCCTCCGAGTCGCGCGCACTGGCAAGGTAGAGACACCGGACACTGCGAAAGCGCTCCAGTGAAGTAGCCCCCGTAACCAGCAGGTACCCCGCCGGGACTACTTGAGCGTCAGGTCACGACAGTGGTTTGCGATGCTTCGGTATCCGGCCGCGCACGCCTTCTCTCGCTTCTTGCGCCCACCCTTGTCATCCTCGGTCAGCAGCTCCACCCTGTCCTCGCATTCGTGGTATCCAAAGCCGGTGGTCATCCACGCTTGGTCCAAGCCCTCGCAGTAGGCTCCGCGGTCTGCGGTCTCTACACAGCGCCGCACTACCGAGGACAGAGCCCCCTCACAGAACTGCTTGGTCCCCGGGCACTCCTCCATCCACTCGATCCCCCAGACCACGCACTGCTCCGGCGTGAACGCTTCAGGCGTGTTGGCCTGTTGCTCCCATTCAGGCGCTCGATCTGGGTTGTCGACCGTGGCCAGCATGTAGCCGTG
This sequence comes from Cognaticolwellia sp., assembly GCA_047621545.1. GTDB lineage: Bacteria > Myxococcota_A > UBA796 > UBA796 > CAJQPC01 > CAJQPC01. The sequence continues at coordinate 6,122 of JBLHMA010000341.1, forward strand.
AAATCGACCGTATTCCTCGGTCACAGACTTGTAGTAGGGCACCAGGAATATGGCCGGCAGGCCCAAGACCAGCACACCCAAACCAACCTTTCCGAGAATCGCTTTCTTGCTCATGTGGCTGTCTATTCCCCCAACCCCTCAAAGCC
>JBLHMA010000342.1:0-6263 GCA_047621545.1 Cognaticolwellia sp.
GTCGCGAGAGAATGGCCGACGTGTGGCATTGCCCCTGCGCTATGCTCACGCCCAGGGCCTGGTCCTGTATGGACGAATGCTGATCTACGGGGTCTCCATGGGTCTTGGGGCCCACCGCTTGATTCTTGAGGAGTCTCCTTGAACTTCCTTCTGCTGGGGTGCTCCCTTCAGGGCGCCGGCGACCCCTTCCCTCAGGACCAGGGGTTGAGCGCCGCCGAGGTACAGAGCTGCATCGATGGTGAGCTTCCCGAGCGCGCCCAGCAGGACGCCGATCGCAGCATTGACCGCAGCGCAGGCGGGAAGCTGAAGGGGAGCGCTCCAAGCGTCAGCGCCCGCGGGGTCTCCACCATCGTGGCCCTGGACTACAGCGGCTCCATGTTTGGCGGCTACGAGGCCAATGAGCCCGGCACTGGCAGCTGTGGTTGGACCCGTTCCAAGCGGGGTGGAAAATCTCCAAACGGAGAGTTCTACTGGTCCAAGAAGGGCTTTCAAGACCTGCTTCAGCAAGGGGTTCTCGCTGGGGTAGGGGATCAGGATCCGACCTGGGCCATGGTCTTTAACAGCACCCCCATGCTGCTCCAGGGCAGCGGCGCGCGGGTCTGGGATCAGGGCTACACGCAGATCCCGGAGCCTTCCTTGGGTGCCAAAGGCGTGCTCCAGCAGCTCTCCGGCCAGCCGCTTGGCGGCAGCTTGGCCAATGAGCCCTGGAAGGCAGGCTTTGGGCCCACGCGCATGTGGGACAGCAGTGAGATGGCCAAGGTGCTCTTGGCTGCAGAGGATGTCTTCCAGGCCCAGGCGCAGCAAGATGGGGTGCTCTGGATCCTCACGGACAACATCATCGACACCGGCGATGGGGCCCAGGCCAGCGAAGCTCAGCACAACCGGGCATTCTACGAGGCCTTGGCGGCAGATCCGAGCTGGCAGGTGGTCTATGCCTGGCCGGTCTCGGAAGGAGACTGGCTCTGTGAGAGCACGCTGTTGGTCTACGGCTTGTACTACAGCCCCTATGAGCGCATCGATCGCGCGGCCTACGAGCGCCTGAGCCAGGGGCCTGGTGGACGGCTTGGCAACACCACCCAGATCCGGGGCTTCGCGACGGTGGCCAGCCCCTCTTCTCCCGCGCCTGGTCAGCCCTTCAAGCTCAAGCCGGACGACCTAGACCTGGTCGAACCGGAGTTCGCGGGCACCGTGGACTGTGGATCCGCAAAAGCGACTGGACTTACGCGCACCTGCACTGCGGCGCTGTCGTTGGAGAACCAGCTCCAGCACCGCCGCGTAGAGGCTGCGACCCTGAGCTTGAAGGGGCAGCGCATCGATGCCTGGGACCGGTCCACGCGGCCGCCTACGGCGGTGGTCACAGCGGTTCCACTGGCCTCGACGACGCTCTCTGCTTCCAGCTCTCTTAAGGCGCCCATTCCGGCCCACGAGACGGTGGAGTTGGAGCTAGTGCTCACCGTCCCTCCTATCGAAACGGAGCTGCACACGCTCCGGGATCGTTGGGAGAGCAGTCAGCACCCCCGCTTTGGCATGGTGGGGCTGGTGGACATGGAGCTGAGCGGGCTGGAGACGGCGATGGCCATCGATCCGGCTCAACTTGGCGATGTATACGGCGTAGAGAGTCTGCCGCAGGTCTTTGAGAACCCCAACACCGGACACCTCTCGCGAACCGTCTGCGTGATGATGACGGTGGACAACCCCAGCTACTTCTCCAGCCTGTTGTTGGTCTCGCTCCTGGGCCTAACAGGACTATTTGCAGCGCTCGGGACGTGGCTGCTCAAGCCCACCTGGCGCCATGTGGTCGTGGACGGCATTGCAGGGGAGCGCGTCCGCCTTAGCCGCCTGTTGGCCCAAGAGATCCGTGTAGAGAATCAAGTTGTGGCCAAGGCCCGCCTCAACGCAGCCGGCCGCATCGTGCTTCGGGCTGTAAAGCCGTACCGACTGACACCCAAGGGCGGCGCCTGGGAGCTCAGCCAGCGGGATGAGGAGTTCGATGCCCGCAGGAAACTAGAGCTGAAGTCTCGGGTATCGAGAAGAAGTAGTGCAAAGGAAACATTTTAGAAGCAGATGTTTCGACCGAAATGGCTGAAATAGCTGAAAATGGCCTCCTGCCAATCTCTAAAGGATGGCCGATCTAAATCCGACAAGTGAGGAACGGAGGTGACGGTGGCTGATCTGCTGGCCTTGTCCGCATTCAAGAGTGATTCTCTTCCTAGCGCCCATGTCACCCTGGCGGCTATCGCGCGCCACGCGGGAGATCCGGACCTGAGCATCGGCAAACTCTCTCGCCTGGTGAGCATCGAGCCGGGGTTGACCCTGGAGCTCTTGCAGGCTGCCAACCGCAGCGTTGCCAAGCCAGGCTCCATCAGGACGGTTCAGCAGGCCATTGGGCGCTTGGGTTTCCGCTTTGTGCGCAACCGTGCCGTCGCGAGGGTAGTGCGTCAGGCCTCGGAGGGACTGTCGGTTGGCGGGCTGGACAGCAAGCGGCACTGGGAGGATGCTCTCCGCCGGGCCCTTGCCGCAAAGGTGTTGGCCGAGTTCTTAGGTCACGAAAACCCAGAAGAGGTGTTTACGGTTGGCCTGCTTCAAGAGGTCGGGACTCTGGTCATGGCGGCCCATGATCCCGCTCGTGGTGGCGATCTGGAGCGCGTTGCTCGAGAGCCGTCAGAGACCAGAATGCGGGTGGAGCGAGAACTCTTCGGCGTGACCCACGACCAGGTGGTCGCCGTCGTTGGGAAAGCCTGGGGGCTGCCCGAGGACATCCTGCTGCCTATTGAGCATCACCACGCGGAGAGCCGCAAGCAGCTCCCACGCGGCATGGAGAGAACCGCCGAGATGCTGCATGTGGCAGATCTGATCGCTGACCTGTTGGTCACCCAGGGAGACGAGCGGGTGGTACACCGCTGCCGCCAGGCCCTGACCGCTCTCCCAGGTCGCACCGACGTGGCCTTGGCTGAGGTCTTGGAGAGGGTGCAGAAGGGCCTCCCAGGCATCGCAAGGGAGCTTGGCATTGAGTTGGGCAAGCAGGCCTCCATCCAGGAGGTTCTCACCCACGCGACTGCGAGTCTGGTCCAGATCAACCAAGGCTACGAGAACCTGATCCTTCAGCTGGAGGACGCGCTTCAGCAAAAGCAGGAGCTGGCCCGCCTACTGGAGAGAAAGAACCTCGAGCTCGAGGCCCTCGCTGCGACGGACCCTCTGACAGGTGCAGCCAACCGTCGCCGCTTTGCCGCGGTCGCCCAACGCACGCTAAAGCAGCACGCTGAGAAGGGCGCCGCCGTAAGTATCTTGGCTTTCGACCTGGATCACTTCAAATCGGTCAATGACAACCATGGACACGGGGCAGGGGACTCCGTGCTGGTGGAAGTGGTACGCCGACTCAACCTCTCGCTGCGTCCGGATGACCTGGTGGGGCGGCTCGGTGGAGAAGAGTTCGCTGTGCTGCTGCCGGGCACAGACCAAGAGGGGGCCCGCCTTGCGGCCGAGCGTTGCCGGCGCCGCATCGCGGACACGCCCATCGACTGCGGAGAGGTTGGCCTGGACATCACCACGTCCATCGGAGGGGCTACCCGCATCGGACTGGGCAGTTTGGAGGCGATGCTTCGTGAGGCCGACGAGGCCCTGTACGCTGCAAAAGGCGGCGGCCGGAACCAAGTGGTCTGGTACGGAGAGAGCGCTCGGCAGGCTTCTTGAGCTGCTGAAATGGAAAAACCCCACCTGAAAACAGGTGGGGTCTCTAAAATGGCAGGGGCACAAAGACTTGAACTCTGGACCTGCTGATTTGGAATCAGCTGCTCTACCAACTGAGCTATACCCCTTCAATCGCGGTGTACGTATAAGGCCCCCGGGCAGTCGTCAAGGGACTCACCCGCCCGGAAGCTGAATCCAGCCTAATCCCACCGCTCCGGCCAGCGCCGCCAGCACGAAAAGGTAGGGGGCGAACCAAGCAAAGTCGCCACGCTTGACCAGCTTGACCAAAAGTACCAGGGCGCCGTAGCCACTGAGCATGGACGCTACAAAGCCCACCCCGAGGACCCCAAAGTCCAGGGAGGCCACGTTGGCGTCCTTTGCCGTGAGCACGAAGGCGCCGCAGATCGCAGGTATGGCCAACAGGAAGGAGAAGCGGGCAGCCAGCTCGCGCTCTATACCTAAGAATAGGGCGACGGCTATGGTCGTACCGCTTCGGCTGATACCGGGTGTGATCGCCAAGCCCTGAGCGACTCCGATCACCAGGACTTGCCAGACAGCAAGCTCGCTGGCCGTGGTTGCCACCCGGGAGGACAGACGCTCCCGCAGTCCCGAAAAAAAGCCCCGTCCGGGGGTCGCTGGAGCAATCATCAAACGCGTGGACAGGAGCAGGGCTCCTGTGATCGCGAAGGTGATTCCCAGGGTGCCAACACCGGAGAACAAAGCCTCGAAAGTGTCTTTGAAGGTCAGGCCGATGATCCCAGTGGGCACCGTACCAAGGACCACCAAGAGAGCCAGGCGGGTGTTCGGGCGCTCCGCTATCGGCCCCTTCTCAACGAAGGGGGCCTTGAGCATGGCCAGGATGTCAGCCCGGTAGACGATGAACACCGGCACGAGGGTGCCGAGGTGCACGACCAAGTCGAAGAGGACATGATCGCCGACCACCGGGAAGATCTTGCCAAACAAGACCAAGTGACCGGAGCTGGAGACGGGCAGGAACTCTGTGAGCCCCTGAATGATGCCGAGTAGGAGAGCTGAAAACACGACCGGTAGCTAACCGGCTCAAGACCCGCTGTTGGAGAGCTTGGGCTTGAGGGTATTCAAGTAGATGACCAAGCTGGCCATGTCTTCTTCGTTCAGCTGGGGAAAGGGGGCCATCGACGTGCCTGGTTTTCCGGTCTTAATGGTGCTGGCCAGCGCCTCGTCTGAGCGATCCTTCCAGAATGCGGCATCGGTGAAGTCGGACGGCTTTGGGGTCAGTGCCATTGCGGCTGGGCCTTCGCCGTTGCCTTCGGTCCCGTGGCAGGCCATGCAGTTGGCCGTGTAGACCTGCTTGCCGCGCTCTGCGTCGGAAGCCAGAGCACTTCCGGAGATGAGCAGGGCAAAGAGGGTCAAGATGCGGGGCATGTTCAGTCCTTGTCTTGCTCCACTATACGAGAGAAGGCTGGGAATGTTCACGGCTCTGTGGTGACAGTGCGTGTGGGCAGCGGAGTCCCAGGCTCTCGTTCTCCGGCGTCGACGAGCACCATGTAGTCCAGGACCAACTTTGAGTCTCGCACGGGGTTGTACCAGCCTTCCTGGAAGGCTGGCATGTACCGCTGGCCCTCCAGGATGACCTTGAGCTGGCGTTCGCGGTTTTCAGGGCCCAGGGTCCCGCCAAGATCTGGAACGCCTCCAGGAATTGCTGCCGCCGTAGGTCCGGTACCGGACAAATCCGAGCCGTGGCAGCTCTGGCAGTGCTGCTCCCAAGAGCGTTGTCCGCGTACATCCGTCGCTTCTCTCTTTTTGGGAACACCCTTGGCCCAGGTGGTCCCTCCCAGAAAGATGCAGAAGGCCAGACCAAGTGGAAGCATTTTCTTCATAAAAATAGCCTAACCTGCTTCGGAAACGGCTTCATTATTCAGGTTGGCGAAAGAGAATAGACGAAGTGATCCGCTACCGTTGACGCAGGGGATCCCGCGGATTACCTAAAGGGGGCTGCACCGAGAGGTGTCGCAACGGTCTTTTTCGGGCGGGTAGCTCAGTTGGGAGAGCAGCAGTCTTACACACTGCGGGTCACAGGTTCGAGCCCTGTTCCGCCCACCTCACTGTTGAGCTACGCTCTGAAGACTTCTACGTGGAACCGTAGTTAAGTTGGTTATAACGCCGGCCTGTCACGCCGGAGGCCGCGGGTTCGAGTCCCGTCGGTTCCGCCATTATCAAGCCGCTCTTGCCTCGTGCAAGGGCGGCTTGATTCGTTTCCGGGGTCCTTCATTGTTTGGGCACCGACGTAGCCACAAAAAAAGGGGCGCGGGCCAATCTGGCCGCACCCCGTCATGCGCTGATTTGCGCTGTGCTGATTTGCGCCGTGCTGATTTGCGCCGTGCTGATTTGCACTCTTCTTGGCCTATCCGTTCAGAGCATCCTTGAGACCCTTGCCGGCTTTGAAGCGAACGCTGCGGGAGGCGGGGATGTCGATGGGCTCCTTGGTCTGTGGGTTGCGACCCTTGCGGGCGGCGCGGTCGGAGATCTGGAAGGTGCCGAAGCCCACCAGGGTGACTTTGTCTCCCTTGGCCAAGGCGCCGCGGATGCCGTCAGTC
>JBLHMA010000343.1:0-6260 GCA_047621545.1 Cognaticolwellia sp.
ACACCAAGTCCGCCATGCCACGCTTGGCCGGTCTCGTGACACGGCACGTCAAGTGACCTCACAGACGAGCGCTGGCCGCATCTGGGTTCTGGGTACCTGCAACACCTGCACGCGCTTGGTGGCCTTGCTGCCGGAAGGGAGCGTTGAGGTGGTGGACTTCCGCAAGGCGCCCGTGGACGAAGAGACCTTGGATCGATGGATCGGTCTGGCGGGCTCCGTTGTCCCTCTTTTCTCCAAGCGGGCCCGCAAGTACCGAGAGTTGGGGCTACACGAGCGCGAGCTCAGTGCTGACGAGATGCGCGCCCTGATCTTGGAGCACGACACCTTCATCAAGCGCCCGGTTGCGGTCCTGAACGGCACCGACGGTGCACAGATCTTCATTGGCTCGACTAAGGCCACTATTGCTGCCCTACAGGAGGCTCTCTCATGAGCATGATCAAGTCCATCCTCAAGCTGCCCATCCGCGCCGTCAAGAAGGTGATGGGAGCTGTCACCGGTGGTGGCCGGGACCAGCCTGCGCCAACTCCAAGCCCTCGGCCCGCGCCCAAGGCTGCACCCCGTCCCTGGGCCGAGGCCAAGCAGAGCGGCCCGACCGAAGAGGATGACGAGGAGCAAGGCGGGGGCCACAGTCACAGCCATGGCCACAGCCATGACCATGCGCCAGAGGCACCAGTCCCTGAGAAGGCCGCGGTTGCGCCTGCGAAGCCCGCCGCTGCGAAGCCCGCCGCTGCGAAGCCCGCCGCTGCGAAGCCCGCCGCTGCGAAGCCCGCCGCTGCGAAGCCCGCCGCCAAGAAGGCAGCGGCCAAGAAGGCAGCGGCCAAGTCTGCTCCGAAGAAGGCCGCCCCGGCGCCAGCCGCGAAGAAGGCCGCCCCGGCGCCAGCCGCAAAGGCCCCCCGCGGCAAGATCAACATCTCTTTCGAGGACACGCCCAACCCGAACGCGATGAAGTTCAGCTTGGGTGGCTACGTGGTCTCCAAGGACGCACTTAGCTTCGCCAAGCGAGATGATCCGCACCCCTTGGCTCAGGCGATGTTCGCTATTCCTGGTGTTCGCACAGTGTTCGCAGTCAATGACTTTGTCACCGTGACCAAGGAAGACGCCGCCAACTGGGCAAACTTGACCCACCCCATCGTGGAAGCGTTGGAAGAGGTGGTCTGAGGGGACCTGCAGAGTCAAAGAGTAGGCGCCCACACCATGCGTTGGTGTGGGCCGACTTCGAGAATATCGAACTCGGAGCCGATGGGCAGCCAGCCAGCTCGCGCGTAGAAAGAGCGGGCCTTTAGGCGCGCGTTGCACCAGATTGGCCCCATCTGCTGCACGTGTAGCAGGAGTTGAGAGCCCAGGCCTTGGCCTTGGCAAGCCGGGTCCGTGGCCATGCCGCGCAGCTGCTGGTGATAGATGGCGCCGCCGTGCTCCATTGGCGTGGAGAACAGGCTGAGCACCACCATGAGGCGCTCGTCTTGCCACAAGCCGTGGTGGGTGGCCTGGGCATCACCTGGGAAGACCGCGCTCTCCCTTGGGCGCCCCAGGCGCAGCACATGCCAACGGAGGTCGATCACTTGCTCGGGGCGAATCAGGGTGCAGTGGGCCATGACAGGTATCCTGCCACCAATGCACCCATCCTTGCGAGCTGCCTGGTCGGCCTTCCGACGAGCCCTCGGGCCAACCTTGTCCCGACTGCCCTTTGTTTTCGTTCTCGCAGCGTGGTCGGTGCTGCTCTCTGTGCTGCTGACTTGGCCCACGGCTGTGGAGCTCAACCAAGGCGTCTTGGGATCCCCGCACGCCGATGGAATCAAGCATCTCTGGACGCTGTGGTGGATGCGCCAGGAGATCCTTGTTCAGCACCAAATTCCCTGGGAGACCCAGTATGTGAACTTCCCCCAGGGCATGCAGCTGTACCCCATCGAGCCCTTGAACGGTTTGGTCGTCAGCTTGCTTGGCTTTGTGCCCCTGGTCGCTGCGACCAACCTCGTGGCGTTGATGAACCTGAGCGCGACGGGCTTGGCCGGTGGGCTGCTGGGCAGAGAGATCTCCGGCTCTCGATGGGGTGGTGCGGCGGCCGGGACCCTGCTTCAAGGCAGCGCAATGGCCCTGTTCACCATCCACGTTGGGGTAGGGGAGCTGCAGCATCTCTGGTGGCTGCCGCTGGGCGCATGGGCTTGGCTCCGCTTGCGCAATGGCTTGGGTTGGCGTGCCACTATGGGGCTCGCAGGCTGCCTGGCAGGAGCGACTCTCTCCTGCTTTTACCATGGCTTTTTTCTGGCGATGGCCATCGCGGTGCTCTCGCTCAGCACGCTGTGGGCTGGAAGGCAGACCCCCGCACTCGTGGGTCGCTATGCCGTAGCTGCTGGTCTCGGTCTACTCGTGGTCTTGCCCGTTGTGATCACCTTCTCCGGTAGCTATGGCAGCGGAGAGATCCCCCAAGTGGGGCTGCTCAACTACATCTCCGCGGAGCACGGTCAGCCGGTGACCGATCCCTTCTCGGCCCGTCTTGAGCTCTCAGAGATCTGGACCCCCCGCAATGGCCAGCGCGCAGACGCTTCCATGGAGCAGCTCGGCTACGGCGGCGGACGCTATCTTGGCTGGGTGGCCATGCTCTTGGGTCTGGGCGGACTTGTCCGCTCTCCCCAAAAGGCTCTGCCCTGGGTTCTGGTGGGTGTGGTGGGGATCCTGATGGCCCTGGGCTCCTTCTGGGGCTGGGGAACCCAGGAGAGTCTCACTGCGAGTGGGGCCCGAGTCCGATTGCCATTCTTCTGGCTCAATCGCGCCTTGGGCTACGTCTCGGAGCCCTTGAACTTTCCCGTTCGCTTCTTGGCCATCACGGTTTTGGCCTTGAGCGCCTGCACTGCCCTGCTCACTCGGGGGCTCAAGCACCCTGCCTGGGTCTTTGTGCTGGCTCTGGTCGCGGTCTTGGACGTCCAGAGGCACCAGCTCATTGGTCGGCCCTTGCCGACCTTTGAGCCCTGGGACTTCTCCGTCTTAGAGCCGGTCTCCAAGGGAGAGCATCCGACGGTGGATCTGACGCTGGCGTGGCGGGCGGACAAGGAGGTGCGGTACGCCGGTCTGTCTGCCCAGATGGTGCACGGCCAAGCCATCCAGGCTGTGCCCTTGGAGCGCATCGAGTTCTTCGCGACAGAGGGACGGGACGCGGTGGGGGTCTTGCCCTTGGTGCAGACTGTGGGCGAGGGCTTCATTCGCATGGACACGGACACCTCCAGCGTCGATTTGCGCCGCGATGTGAGCCTGCTGCGGGCGATGGGCTTTGAGCGCGCGATGGTGCTCGGCGTGGGTCAGAACCGCCAAGTCAGTCCTCGGGTGCGTCTGGATCTCACGAGATTGATCGGCGAGCCAATTCTGGACGAGCCACAAGCCATGGTCTTTGAGCTGCCGATTTTTGACGTTTCCCCCGACGAGCTCGCCCAGTGGCAGGCTGAGCATACCGCTCAGGTCCAGGCGCTACAGCAGAATCAGACCCAGCCGGGTCCGCAGCTTCACTAAATGGCGAGCGCTTGGAGCCATTGGCTGTGCAGCGGGCTCTGCTCCTGGGCCAAGAACCAGCCGTTGCGCCAGGGCAGCTCTTTCACGGCCCCACGGTAGTCGGCGATCTTCATGGAGTAGTCGCACAGGCGCTCAGGAACGCCGGGCTGTAACGCCAGGTCCAAGGCGCGCTCCGCGACTCCCTGCAGCTCATCGCTCAGGGCTTGGATCTCCGCCCCCTGTTCCCGCACCAACACACCGACGCTGGCGCTGTGACGCTGGCAGAGCAGTCCAAAGACGCAGTTCCAGAGCAGCTTCTCGACCATCTGGAGTTGGAAGCTGTGCGGGGCCACGACGGAGCAGCCCAGGGAGGCTTGGCCCAGTAAGCTCTGGAACTCCTGTGCCCATGGACCGCTGACCACCGTGCCGCCGCCATCGACCGGGTCCTGCCCCTTGGCGGAGACGGCGAAGTAGACCAAGGCCTGGGTGTTCTGGAGGAGGCCATGATCCTTCAGCAGGGGCTCGATCATGCCGTTCTGGATGAAAACCAAGTCCGTCCTTCGGGCGGCAGGGGTGGCCTGGATTACGCCAGCGAGGTCATCGTTTCGCGTACAGACGATCAGCGGTCCGGGCTGAGCTTTGGACCAAGACTGGCCTCGAGCGTGGGGTCTCGTCGACGCGATCTTGGCCAGGGCCAGTCCGACTCGACCAGCTCCGATGATGGTGGGGGTCATGATTCGTTCCTCTGAGGCTTCGATGGATGCCGTGCACCTATTTGCATTGCTTGAGTTTTTGGATACCGTGTACGTCAAACACCGTACAATTGGGGGCCGCATGGACTTCTTGAGCCGAATGACCAAGAGCAAGAGCATTCGGGAAGATGAATCGGCCTCTCTGCTTGAGAACGATGTTTTGGCGTCCGACTTCGAGGACGGGCAGTTGGGCTTTGACGCCCTCGACGCCAGCGGCGACATGGCCAGCGGTGACATGGCCAGCGGTGACACGGCCAGCAGCGACATGGCCAGCAGCATGGGCGCAGTGAAGAAGTCTGGACGGAAGGCGAAGGCCAGGGCCAATGATCTCTCCGGCACCCGCACCAGCGAGGCAGCGGGAGCAGCTGGCAGCGCTGTCAAACATGGGGCCATGTTCGGCGCTGACCTGGCGTTCGCCGGCGCTGGCACCGCGGCGGGCGCCGTCGACGGGGCCAAGGCGGTTCGCGACAAGAGCAAGGAAGGACGAAGCGGAGGAAAGCAGAGCGCCAAGCAGAGCGCCGCCTTTGCTGCCGGCTTCATCCCCCTCATTGGTCCCTTCGTTGGCTTTGCAGAGGATCTCTACGGGATCGGCAAGGCGACCTTCCAGCCGGCTACCGCGCGCACCAAAGAGAAGCTCGCCAACGCCGAAAAGCTCATGGCCGACGCTAGGGAGAAGCTCGCGGAGCTCCCGGCGCTGGAAGAGCGTCTTGCGGCCTACCATGGGCCCGACAAGGACAAGTTTGCGGGGCAGCTGGCCAAGGCAAGGGGCCGCTTGGAGGACGCCATCGATAGCGCAGAGGCATGGCTTGAGAAGAAGTCTGGCAAGGGCACCCTTCCTCTGCTCAGCGGTGGCGACGGGTCCTGACCCCGCTGGGTCATTCGCCGAGCTCAGAGCTCGTCGGAGGCCCAGAGGAGCAGTGGCAGATCTAGGTCCAGGCCCACGGTCATGGGCGGCACGGGGTGTGGATGCAGGACGCCCCCTATCCCCAGTGCCACAGCCGGATCGCCCCAGACGCTTGGCCACCAGCCCTGAACGCGGGATCGACCGAGCTGTAGAGTCAGCGAGGCGACCGCTGCGAGGGCCGAAGGGAGTGCAGCGCACGGGCTTGAGCCTCTCGTCTCAAGGGCACACTCGACGATCTGTACGGCGTCTGCCTCAGGCAGGTCGCGCAGCCGCAGGGTGCCAGAGTGGGGGCCGGGTCCAGCCAGCCGGAAGAACACGTCGTCGACGCCTTGGGCGAGGCTGCGTTCCACGTCCGCAGGATCTCTGTGGACGTAGACCGCCGGACCGCTCCCCCGGTGTGAGCGTCGCCACGCGCCCGCCAGTTCCTCTAAGTCGACGTAGGGGTCCAGCGGGTTGAGCTGGGTGGGCGTTGCCTGGAGTGCCAGAAGCGCAGGAGCTGGCACGGAGAAGGCGCTGACCTGCCGCGCGCGGAAGCCCAGCGGCGTGTACATGTGGGGTGAGATCCCGGCGAAGAGCAGGCCCCGCCCGGCGCCTGCTGCGCTCCGCTCCGCCATCACCGAGGCGATCAGCCTTCTGCCGATGTTGTGTCCTCGGCGCTCAGGCAGCACGGCGAGGGCACCCAGCGTATAGCCCTCCCGAGGAGCGGACCAGGTGCTGGAGTGCCAACGCAGAGGCGCACACACCAGAGCGCCCACCACCTCGCCCTGCTCGGACCACGTCCACCAGGTCGCGTCGCGGTAGCGGGGCTGGCGCAGACGGAGGGCGACCTCCCACTCGCAGCTCATGGAGGCTTTGAAGACCCGCGAGACCACGCGCATTGCCGCGCGCTGATCTTCTTCGCGCTCGGCGGGACGCGCCGCCACTGCTCTCAGGCCTTGAACGCGGCCAGGGCCACGCCGATCAGCTTGCCCCAGGAGGGCGCGGACTCCATCGCAACCATCTTCTTGCCCAAGCCGTCCAGGTTGTCGTGCTTTGGCAACCAGAAGGGCGCAGGCTTAATGACAAAGGGCGCGTAGACGACCGATTTCTGTGGGTGGTCCAGCATAAAGCTATTGTGCACCACGCCC
>JBLHMA010000344.1:0-6256 GCA_047621545.1 Cognaticolwellia sp.
CGGTGGCGCTTCCAATGGCCGGTGTTTGGACCGGCATGTGGGTGTTCTTCGCCCACGATCTCAGACACCACACTCTGCCCTGGCGGGCCTGGGCCGCGCGCACGTGGGCCAGCGGCGAGTTCCCGATGTGGTCCTCGCAGGTAGGGCTTGGCTTTCCGCTCTTTGCCGATGGCCAGACCGGCGTGATGTACCCGCCGAACATTTTGTTGGGCCTGGTCCTGGACCCCTGGCATGCGCTCAGCTTTGGCTTGGCGCTGCACGCGTTGTGGGCAGCTGCGGGCATGTGGGTTCTGGCTCGTAGTGTCGGGCGCAGTCTCCCGGCCGCCAGCCTCGCAGCCTTGGCCTTTGCTCTGGGCGGCTTTGTGGTCGGGCACCTCAGCTACGCGGGCATGCAGCATGTCGCCGCCAGCTTCCCCTGGCTGATCTGGGCGGCTCTGCGCCTGCACCGTCCCAGCATGGGGCGGGCGCTGGGTTTCGGAGGCTTGGTGGCTCTGGTGCTGACAGCCGGACACCCTCAGGTGGCGGTCATCTCGCTAATGGGCGCCGCAATCGCGTTCTGGAGCCGGCGTCTTCCGACGGCCAAGGCGGTCGGTTTTGCGACTGCGGGTGCCGGAGTGGGCGTGCTCGCGGCCTTGCCTCAGCTGCTTGCCAGCGCAGAGTTGGCGCAGCACTCGGCACGTGCGGGTGGGGTGGATCTGGAGTTTGCCGGGATGGGCTCTCTGCCGCCTTGGGAGCTGATCAACATGGTGCTGCCGCGCTTCTGGGGCTGGGAGCCACCGGCCAGCATTCCGATGTCCTACATGCACAAGGGGGCGCAGTACTTCGGCACGGGGGAGACCCACTGGGAGGGTATGCTCTACGTGGGCGTGCCCGTGTTCGCTCTGGGACTGCTGGGGCTTCGCCGTAAAGAAAACCGCCTGTGGGTGGGGCTGCTGTTGGCCGGCATGATTCTCGCGGTCGGGCGCTACACGCCTGTCTATGGCTTGGTTCACCGCCTGCCCGGTCTGTCGTTCTTTCGCTTTCCGGCCCGCTATGGCCTGTGGATGGCCTTGGCGCTGCCCATGCTGGCGGGTTGGGCTGTGGACCGCTTCCCGCGCCTGACTGCCGCCAAGTGGCTCTGGGGCGCGGCGGCAGTCCTGGTCATTGGAGGCGGCGCTGGTTTGGTGGCGCTGCCCCTCGTGGAGCCGTTCGTCGCGCCCAAGCTGCTGGGGGCGGTCGGCCCAGAGCGCACCAACATGCTGCTTGCCGGAATGCGCTGGAATGGCTCCTGGGGGCTGCTGCTCCCGGTGGGCGCTCTGCTCAGCGCTGGGGCGCTCTTGGCCTTGGATCGCGTGCGTTGGCTGCCGGCGCTCGTCGCCGTGGAGCTGATTGTGGGGCTGTGGGGCTACAACAGCCTGACCTCGAGCGTAGATTCGATGCGGAGTCCTGAGACTGTGGCAGCGCTGCCAGAGGGCTTGGATCGGGTGGGGATCGTGGACAGAGTGCAGCCCACCCAGCTCGATCAAGAGCTGATGAGCGCGAGCATGGCGACGCTCTATGGCGCCAACGAGGTCATCGTGCTCTCCCCACTGCGCATGCCGGGGCACGAGGAGCTGTTGGCTGCGGCCGGCCTGGACGTGGGCATGGATCACGGGCCGAAAAAGGCCGACGACGCTCTGAGCGGCAAGTACCTGGTGGACCTGTTGGGGGTGCGCCGCATCTTCACGGTGCACCGGATAGGGCAGCCTTTTGTGCCGTTGATGCAGACCAGGAGCGGGGTCCGGGTCTACGACAACCCCGAGGCTTTCCCGCGGGCTTGGTTTGTAGACTGTGCGGCCGGTGCGCCCCTCGTCGCTCTGGATCTGCGTCGTCAAGTGCAGCTGGAGGACATGGCGGAGGGGGCCAGGGAGGGGGCCTGCATAGCGGGGCAAGCACCCGTGCGGGTTGAGCAGCTCTCCGAGGGACACTTCCGCTTGGCGGTGGACGCACCGAGCGCGGGATGGTTGGTGCTCTCGCAGACCCAATACCCGGGTTGGACTGCGTCACGGGGTGAAGAGCGCGTCACGCCAGGACGCGCCAACCAGGTGATGCAGTCCTGGTCGGTCTCGCCGGGGGAACAGAGCTGGGAAGTGACGTACAGCCCGCCCTGGCGCTGGTCTCTGTGGCTCAGCCTCTTGGCCTGGCTCATTTTGGGGGTACACTGGGTGAGTACAGCGATCCGAGAGGGAATGCAGCGGGCGGCCTGAGTGTTGCCTACACTGACTGAGCCTGAGAAGAACGACAGCCGTGTCGCGATCTGAAGGCGGCCCACTTCGGCCTCCCCACCCGCTGGGGCTTGTGGAGTTGGCACAGCAGATGCACAGAACCTCTACAAGCAATCTTCCAAGCACTTCCCCGGAGAACTCCATGAACCTCAAGACCGTAGCTCTTGCGACCACCGTCGCCGCGCTCTCCCTCAGCACCGGCTGCACTGTTCTGGGCGGCGCGCTCATGGGCGGAAACATGTGGGGCACTGGTCCCATGATGGGCCAGGGCAACATCTCGGCCTTGAACGGCAGCTCCGTGGTCTGCCTGGGCACGACCGCCGAGAACGTTGAGACCGACGGCGAGTACCGCATCCAGGGCCGCATCGTCGACAGCACCTGGGACAACGTCACCCCTGGCTTTGACAACGTGGTGCCGTGCTGGAGCGATGTTCAGACCACCATCAAGGTCGAAGACGAGAACGGTGACATCTGGACCGTCGGTTACGCTTGGCTCGACGGCGGCGGCTGGGACATGACCCCCATGGTCTACGAAGCAAACGGCACAGCAGTGGACCTGCTCGTGCGCCACGAAGACGGCACCGATGCAGCCGGCTTTGTGGTCACCCAGGCTAACGGGGAGCTGATCTACGCCATGGAAGCAGGGCGCGACACCCAGGCTCTCCAAGACGGCGACGTTCGCGGTATCACCATCGAGACCGCTGGAAGCGTGGGCCGCTTCGATGACGACTGCGGCTCCAAGAGCATGATGGCCTTGCGCTTTGCTTCCGACTCGGACGAGGTGACCCTAGATCCAGGGGACGACATCGGTCTTGAAGCAGACGGGAACTACTACACCACCTGCTCCATCGAGTCCTTCGAGTACGAAGAGGGAGATGGCTGCGATGACGATATCTCCTCCGAAGTGTCGTGGGTGTTGTTCCGCTGAGCGTACTCAGCTCAGCCCTTCTCGGTCCTCACTTTGGGGTCCTATTCGGGGACTGAAAGATATGCTGCAGGCTGACAGAGCCCCGTACCCCCGCAATTTGGGGGTGCGGGGCTTCCTGCTTTTGTGTACGGTACTCACACGTCACTCGCACCCACAAAGGGGATCGGCATGCGGAACCTAAAGCTTTACACCTCGGCTCTAATACTCATCGGCTTGACCGGTTGCAGCGCCGTCGGTGGTGCCTTGGCTGGCAGCGCCCTTTGGGGAGATAGCTACAGCTTGGACCAGGACTGGAGCGTCAGCACCATGGGCGTCGGCACTGCCGTTGTCTGCCTGGGAAGTGATGCTGAGGTTGAGTCCGCTGAGAGCTACGTCATCAACGGCGAGGTCCTCTCTGACGCCGCCGCGACGGTCGACGTTGGCAATGTCGTGCCTTGCGCCCAAGATCCCATGCGGGTTCTCAGCGTGCGCGACGACTCCGGTCAGGTCTGGGAAGTCGGGTACGCCTGGGTCGGAAGCGACGGCTGGAACAGCACACCCGCTGTGGGCATGCAGGGACAGCGCGTTGAGATCATCGTGCGCCAAGGCGAGATGCAGGGCTCAGCCGGCTTTGCGGTCTATGACCGGAACGGCCTGAGCTACGCCATGGAGGCGGGCCACGGCGGCGCCGCCTTGGAGAGCGAGGATCTTGGCAGCATCGCGGTCGCCCCTGGCAGCGTGGTCGGAAGCGTGGACCACGCGGACTGCGGCTCCGCAGACTCCGTGATGGTCAACTTCGACTCTGAGGTTGACCAGCTCAGTTTGTACCCGGGCGAAGATGCCCCTCTCCAGACCGAAGACGGCTGGTACACCACCTGCAACATCACCAGCGTGGAGATGGACGACTGCGGCGAGTCCGAGGTCAGCTGGGTGATGTTCCGCTGATTCTACTGGAGACATCCAGTATTCTTAGAGGGTCTGCGTCGGCGGACCCTCTCTGCGTTCGGGGCTGCCCCCCAGGAGTCTCATGTTGAAGCATCGCCAGCGGATCGGGGTGGGAGAACTCACGCGCCAGATCTCCAAGGCGCTGCGTCGATTCCCCATTCTGGAGGTGGAGGGGGAGATCGCCTCCTTCAAAGTGGGTCCTACGGGCCACTGGCACTTCTCCTTGCTCGAGGGGGGAGACAAGCTGAGCTGCATTCTCTACGCCTCGCACACTTGGCAGTTCAAGTCCCTGCCGCAGGTCGGGCAGCAGGTCGCGGTGCGAGGCCAGGTCATGGTGTATGGCGCCCGCTCAGCGATCAGCCTCCAGGCCACTTGGATGTGCAAGAGAGGAGCCGGCGAGCGCCTTCGTGAGCTGGCCCGGCGTCGGGAGATGTTGACCAAAGAGGGGCTCTTTGATCCCTCTAAGAAGCGACCCTTGCCCCCCTTCCCAACGCGGGTGGGGGTCGTGACCAGTCTGGGGGCTGCAGCGCTCCAGGACGTGCGGAAAGTGGTTGCCCAGCGCTTCCCCGGGTTTCCGCTTCTGATCTGCCCCAGCCGCGTTCAGGGCGACGTTACCCAAGAGCTGATCGCCGCTATCGCGGCAGCAGGGGCACGCTGCGATGTGGTGCTCCTGGTACGTGGCGGTGGCGCCCGCGAGGACCTGGCGGCTTTTGACGAGGTGGATGTAGTGCGGGCTGTGGCGGCCTGTCCTGTGCCAATCGTTGCCGGGATTGGCCATGGCTCGGACCAGACGCTGGTGGATCTGGCGGCAGACTGGGTGGCTGCGACCCCATCGCAGGCTGCAGAACGGGTGATCCCCAAACGCTCAGAGCTGCTGCGAAAGGTACAAGTCCGCCAGGATCGACTGCAAAGGGCGCTGACCCAGTCTCAGCAGGCCCGCCGCACGCGGCTCCAGAGCCTGCGCTTGCGACACCCCCAGGAGCGCGTGGACCAAGGCAAGCTACGCGCTGCAGACCTGAGCTTGCGAATGCAAGAGGCCATTGGGCGGCGCCAGATCGACTGGCGCAGGAGCTTGGCGTACCAAGGCGCGCAGCTGGATGCCTACAGCCCTCTGAAGGTCCTGGGCCGGGGCTACAGCTTGGCGTTGGATGAATCTGGCCACGCTGTGCGTTCCAGTGGGGCGCTGAAGGTCGGAGACCGTCTCTCTCTGAGGCTCGCAGAAGGAGCGGCGACGGTGCAGGTCCAGGACATAGAGACATGAGAGCTGACGCTGTGTTGATCCTGGGCAAGGAGCTGCGGCGCTACCCGCAGCGTGCGCGGCGAGAGCTGCGTGCGCGGGCGGCAGCTGCCAGCGTGGCTCTGCGGCTTGGGGCCAGCTTTGTCGCCAATCTGGAAGCGCGGCTGCGCGGCCAGCAGCAGTCTGGCGCCAGCTTGGTTGCAGAAGATCTGCGGGCTCTTGGTGTGCTGGATGAGCAGGTCCTGCTCCAGAATCAGACGCGATCCACACGGGAGGAGGTCGTCGCTGCCCGCAGCTTGGTCCGCGAGCACGCCGTGCAGCGCTTGTTGGTGCTCACGGCGGCGTACCACCTGCCGCGGGTTCGAAGCTATCTGGAAGACGCGATGCCCTTCGGAGGCTGGGTCGTCCAGGCACCAGAGGGTCTGCTCCAGCACGCCACCATGCGTGAGCGGGCTTGGATCGAGGCCGCGATCCCGGACGCCCAGGTCTTTGACCAGGAAGCCTGGGCCGAGCGCAGCTTTGGGCTCGGGGCTAGGGCCCTGTCTCCCTTGCCAAGGCGTCTACGAGAAGGTCTCGAGATCCGAGCCGGAGCTCTCTTCCGGCGGGTCGGGGACCGGTAGGGGCAAGCGCAGGACGAAGGTGGCCCCCGCACCTGTGTTGGACTCCACCGAGAGCTCGCCACGGTGGGCCCGCATGATGCGCTGGCAGATGGGCAGGCCCAGCCCTGTGCCCTTGGGCTTGGTGGTGTAGAAGGGGATGAAGAGCTGCTCTTGGTCTGCTGGAGCGATGCCCTCGCCGTCGTCCGCCACGCTGATGATCAGGGCGGGCAGACCTGTCGACTCCATCTCGCCAGTCTTCAGAGCCAGGTGAACGCGCCCGCCGTCGGGCAGAGCTTGAATGGCGTTGCGCACCAGGTTCAGGACC
>JBLHMA010000345.1:0-6250 GCA_047621545.1 Cognaticolwellia sp.
TCCAGTGCCAGCAGGTAGGCCTCCTGCTCCTCCAGGTAGCCCTCAAAGGCCACTTCGCTGTCGTAGACGTCCTGGTCGGTGATCTCCCCGCTGTCCTCGCGGCGGCCGTCGTAGTCGTCGTCCGCCTTGTCGGGGAAATACTTGTCCGCCATGGACTCGATCTCGTCGCCGATCAGCTCCAGATCGTCCAAGCAGGCCTCGATGGCGGCTTGAAGAACAGCAGGGTCTGGGGCGTTCGCTTCCAGATCGGCGGCCTGGCTGCTGGCCAGGGAAGAGTCCGACAGAGCCTGGGGCTCGATCAGGCCCAGCTCGCTCTCAATGTCGGTGGCCCAGCTCGCCATGCCGGAGCTCTCGTTCTCGGCCGCATCCAAGTCGCTGCTGTCGGTGAGCACCAACACGCCGTCCTGCATCAGGGACTGGGTACCGGTGACTTGGTCATAGGCCAGGGTAATGAGCGCCTGCGCCTGAAGGTCTTGGTCCAGCTGCCAGTTGGCTCGGATCTGGTCGCTGGCGGCAGTGACCGCGTCGTGCTTGGTGACCATCTCGGCGGTGTTGGCGCTGCTCCGCAGGTCATCGAAGGCGTCCTCGTCGGTGTCCAGGTAGGAGAAGGGCGCGTCGTCCTGCATGGAGCCCTGGAGCTTGACCGTGTAGTCCGGGGCGCTCACATAGCTGGGCGTGGTCACGTAGATGCCGAGTGCGTTGTCGGCGGTCACAGTGACCTGGGCACCCAGACCGGCGGTGACCGCGAAGCTGCCGCTGGAGTCGATGCTGCCGTCACTGGGGTCGATGATCCAGTAGTCAAAAACGCCAGCCTGAACGTCTGCGGCGAGAATGAGCCCAGGGTCCACGGTCAGGTTGTGGGCGCTCCCGGTGGGGACCGGGCAAGCGCTGAGCATGGGCAGACCTAAAAGCCCAAGCCCAACAAGGAGAGTCGAACGTGCGTTTCGGCGAAGTGCCATGGTGTCCTCCAGGACGTGTTGTCTGTACACAAGGTAGACAACCACCCCTCTCCCCGAACCCCCCCAAGACCTTACCGCCTCTCTACTCCACCGGAATTTCATCCTTCCAACGCCGAGACATGGCCACCTCGGCCTGGTACGCGACGATCTCCTGCACCTTGCGGGCCTGGCTCCAGCCCAGCAACTCCAACATGCGCTGGGCAACCTTCTCCACCGCGCCCAGACCTTGGTCGCGGTCCCGGAAGAAGAGCTGAGTGCGGCGCTCCATCACGTCGGTCACGGTCTGCGCCAGCTCCTCGGTCACAGCCCAGTCCACAAGGGCCAGAATCTCGGGACGGCTGTCCACCAAGGGCTCCAACATGCGCTGGTCCACAACGGCCATCTTCGCGATGTCCACGCCCCGGGTGCCGTAGCGCTCGGCCATGAACAGGCAAGTCTTCTCGGGCAGCTTCCCTTGCGCAGCTTGGCTCACGAGCTCAGCCACAGCATCCGCATTGTCGTCTTCCGGCCAGCCCACACCACCGGGAAGGGGCTCACGTCCTGTGCGCGGGTCTTCCAGGGGCCGGTCCGCAAAGCCCTGGGTCATCTTGATCATGTCCATGGCCTTGGAGACCACCTCGCCGCCCATGCGCCGGTACGTGGTCAGCTTGCCGCCTGCGATGGTGATGAGTCCGTCTTTGGAGATGTGGATCTCATGCTCGCGAGACACGCTGGACTCACTGGCGCCCTCTTGGCTGATCAAGGGCCGCAACCCTGCCCAAGTCGAGGTCACGTCTTCCCTCTGCAGGGCCGCCCTGGGAAAGTAGCTGTTGGCCGCATCGATCAGGTAGTCAATATCTGCCAGATCCGCGCAGACCTCGGCCGGGTCACCCTCGTAGTAGGTGTCCGTGGTGCCAATGTAGGTCTCGGTGCCCCACGGAATGGCGAAAAGAACACGCTTGTCTACGGGGTGGTTGATCACCACGGCGTACTTGATGGGCAGCCGGTCCCCGGGCACCACGATGTGAACACCCTTGGTGGGTGCGAGCAGGTTCCCGTGCTCGTCGGCCATCGCGCGCAGCTTGTCCGTCCAAGGACCGGTCGCATTGATGACCGCTGTGCCCCGAATCTCGACCTCGCCAAGACCGTCAGGCAGCTGGTCCCGGACGCGAACGCCGCACACCCGGCCGTTGTCGTTGTGCATCAAGCCGGTCACCTTGGCGTGGGTGAGGATCTGCGCCCCAGCCTGCTTGGCGTCCAGCACCGTCTCGAGGGTCAGGCGCGCATCGTCGGTGGCGCAGTCCCAGTAGAGCGGAACGCCCTTCAGGCCTTTGGGCGTGAGCAAAGGCTCGATCTCAATCGCCTGCTTTGGCGAATAGGCCTCGTGCAGCTTTGGGGAGCGGAACATGCTCAGGCCATCGTAGAGCCACAATCCAGCGCGCAAGGTGTTCACCCCGACCCGGCTGTGGTCGAAGATGGGGAACATAAAGCCAAGCGGGTTCACCAGGTGCGGCGCGATGTCCTGCAGCGTCTTGCGCTCGGAGACCGCCTCGAAGACCAAGGAGAACTCGTACTGCTCCAGGTAGCGCAGCCCACCGTGCACCAGCTTGGAGGAGCGAGAGCTGGTTCCGCTGGCGATGTCGTCCGCTTCGACCATAGCAACCCGTAGGCCACGTCTCGCGGCGTCACGCACTGCGCCGGCGCCTGTGATACCCCCGCCCACAACCACAATGTCGAACTGGGTCTGGCTGGCTCGCTCAAAAACTTGCTGGCGCATCTTGGACTCCACTCGCTGCCAAGCCAGCTTAACCAGCTGCATGCCCCTCCGAGGGTGGCTCTGGCGTGTTAATGACACGCAGCGAGAAGGAGGTCCTCCAATGCCCTGGCTCCGTTCCGACACAAGCGACTTTGCCGCCACCGCCCAAGCTGCCCCTGGCTGGTACTGGGTGCTGCGCCCCAGACAGGTGGGCCCACGCGCCTACGATGCCCGCGACGGCGTGCTCTGCTTGATACTGGTCCAGGCCGACTGCAGCCTGCTCTCTCCCCTCGCAGACCTGCGAGAGCTCTCCCAGCACGACCTGAGCTGCCTGGACGACGACTCCGGCGCACGCTTCCCTACCTGGTTCTCAGGCCCGGTCTCTCCGGGTGCCTTGGTGGGCACGGTCACCGCAAGCCCCACCGGCTCCATGCAGGTAGACGGCCAAGCGCCCGTTACCCCAGGCTGGCACTGGTGCCGCACCAACGAGAGCGCCCCCTTGCTCTTGGTGGACGGCCAAGGAATCGGCCCCATCTACTTGGCCGAAGACGAGCAGAAGAACATCCAGGTCTACCTGGCCCAGACTGTGAGCGGTCAGGCCATCGACGTGGGCGAGTTCGGCTTTGCCGAGCCCTTGGTCAGCAGCGGCGGCGTGATCGACGCAGGCGGCTCCCTGGGCCGCGACACGGGCTACTTCCACGGCCATCTGCAAGTACCCGCTGGCCTGCCCGACACCCTGGGCCCCCGAGGATAGAGGGCCCATGCGCTAAGAGGCTACATGCACCCCCTGAACCAGTCCTTCGAAATCCCCGCACTCCAGGACTGGCAGGAGCGGGTCAACAAAGACCTCAAGGGCCGCGACTTTGAGCGCACCCTGGTCACCCGCACGCTGGAAGGGCTGAAGATTCAGCCTCTCTACACACAAGCGCCCAGCGCACCTGTAGAGCTTCCCGGCCAGGCCCCCTACCGACGCGGCGCCACCGCTCTGGGCGGCACCCGAGACCTGTGGGAGATGCGGCAGCCCGCCTCCACGGCCGCCCACGCCGAAGAGGCGCTGCGCCTTGGCGCCTCTGCCGTTGCGGTGTCCGATCCAGCCGACCTCCAAGCCATATTGGGTGCCGTCGACTCCAAGCTGGCTCCGGTGCACCTGCATGGACCCGCCTCTCAGAGCGCCGAGCAGGCTCTGGACTGGGGTCTAAACGGCGGCTTGGGCATCTCGGTCGCCACAGATCTGGCCCGAGACGGCGGCCTGCCCCAGTCTCTGGACGACTCTTGGAAGAGGGCAAGCTGGGCCCTTGGGGCCGTGCCGGCGGGCACACTGGCCTTGGCCGTGGACGGCAGCGTCTTTCACCACGCTGGCGCAGACGAGGCCAGTGATATCGCCCTGACCCTGGCAGCAGTGGCCGAGTCCCTTCGAACGCTGGAAACCCTGGGCCATGCACCCGAGCAAGTCCTTGCAGCCACCGAGCTGCGCGTCGCACTGGATGCTCGCATGCTCTTGAGCATCGCCAAGCTGCGCGCTCTACGCCTGTGCTGGAGTCAGCTGGCTCGGGCCTGTGGAGCCGATGTGCCTCCGCGCATCCATGCCCAGCTCTCGGCCCGGGTTCAGACCCGCCGCGATGTCTGGGTGAACATCCTGCGCAACAGCGTGGCGGTCTTTGCCGGCGCTGTGGGCGGCGCCCAGGCCATCAGCTCCCTGCCCTTTGCTGACTGTGCGACGGAAGATGATCAGCGACTGGCCCGACGAATCGCCAGGAACACCCAGCTTGTGCTCGCTCAGGAGTCTCACTTAGCCCGGGTGATGGACCCAGCCGGCGGGGCCTACGCCCTGGAGACCTGGACCCAAGAGCTGGCACAGGCCGCCTGGAAACAGTTTCAGGCAATCGAGGGTGCGGGTGGGCTTGTCGCGAGCTTGGAGAAGGGACGGATTCAGAACGCCCTGCAGGCCGTGAGCAGCCAGCGCCAGAGTCGCATCGCCAGCCGCGCCCAGGCCATCACGGGGGTCTCAGAATTCCCCCTCGCTGGAGAGCGCCGCCCAGAGTTGCGCCCAGAGCCGGCTCCCCTGCCCCAGCCCGCCCATGCCCAGGTCCAAGCGGTGCACCCCTTGAGGGACTCCGCGGTGTACGAGGCGCTGCGGGACCACGCGGATCGCACCGAAGACCGTGGCATCTTGATGGCGTGTATCGGAAGCCCAGCCGCCTACAGCGCACGCCTGGGCTTTGCCAGCAACCTGGTACAGGCGGGTGGATTTGAACCGGTGCCCCTGCCCATCACGCTGGAGAACGCCAACCAGGTCATAGCCCAAGGCGGCTGCAGCCGGGTGGTGCTCTGCGGCAGCGATGCGGACTACGAGCGCGTTGCAGCGCCCCTCTCTCAGCTGCTCGGCCAGCTCGGCGTTCGCACGGTCTTTTTGGCCGGCAAGCCTCCTCCCGACCCGGAGAACTGGCCCGATCTGGGCGGATACATGTACCACCGCTGCGACGCGCTCTCCGTGTTGCGCAAGCTCTGGGGGCTGGCATGAGCCGTATTCCCGACTTCTCCAAGGTAGACCTGGATCTTGGGGATAGCCTGGCCTCGCAGGCGCAGTGGGTTGATACATTTTCTCAGGCGGCCGGACAGTCCCCGGAAACGGCCGTGCAGGGTACCCCAGAAGGGATCCCCGTCTCTCCCCTCTACCAGGCCAAGGATCTGCCCCACATGGGCACCTTGCCCGGTCTGCCTCCCTTCGTGCGCGGCCCCTACGCCAGCATGTATGTGATGCGCCCGTGGACCGTTCGTCAGTACGCGGGTTTCTCCACGGCCGAGAAGAGCAACGCCTTCTACCGGCGCAACTTGGCCCAGGGACAAAAGGGCCTGAGCATCGCCTTCGACTTGGCGACCCACCGCGGCTACGACTCCGACCATGAGCGGGTTACCGGCGATGTGGGCATGGCGGGCGTGGCCATCGACTCCATCCTGGACATGCGGGTGCTCTTCGACGGCATCCCCTTGGACAAGATGAGCGTTTCGATGACCATGAACGGCGCTGTGCTGCCGATTCTGGCGCTCTACATCGTGGCAGCCGAAGAGCAGGGCGTGGCGCCGGAGAAGCTGAGCGGGACCATTCAGAACGACATCCTCAAAGAGTTCATGGTCCGGAACACCTACATCTACCCGCCCGCCCCAAGCATGCGCATCATCTCGGACATCTTCGAGTACACATCTACGAAGATGCCTCGTTTTAACTCCATTTCCATCAGCGGCTACCACATGCAGGAGGCCGGCGCGACAGCCGATCTGGAGCTAGCCTACACCTTGGCGGACGGACTCCAGTACCTGCAAGCCGGCGTGGATGCTGGACTGGACATCGATGCCTTTGCCCCCCGCCTGAGCTTCTTCTGGGCCATCGGCATGGACTTCTTTATGGAGGTCGCCAAGCTGCGGGCTGGACGCGCCATCTGGGCACAGCTCGTGCAGCGCTTTGGCCCCAAGAACCCCAAGTCTATGAGCCTGCGTACCCACTCGCAGACCAGCGGCTGGAGCCTGACTGCCCAAGACGTCTACAACAACGTCACCC
>JBLHMA010000346.1:0-6245 GCA_047621545.1 Cognaticolwellia sp.
ATGCAGGGCAAGCCTGGGCGGTCCTCGGCGATCGAGGCCCGGTGGTTGTCGACGCAGAGGTAATAGGGGCCACTCGTCTGCTCTTCGGTCATGCGGCAGTCGCTGGATGGCTCAAAGTCCGCTGCGAGCAAGGTCACACCGGCTTGAGCCTGACCCTCCCGTTCGCTCGGGTTGCAAGTTGTCACGGGAACGAGGCCACGCCTGCAGGCGACCAAGGCCAAGGTGCTGGTCATGAAACTTCGCCGGTTCACATTGGGCAGGCGAGGATGGCCGAGACGTAGCCTCCTTCTGCGCCGTTGCTCACGTCAGCTGACACCGTGACCTTGCGCCACCCGTCTCCCTCTTCGACCAGGACGTCGCCGGCGGTGCCGTCCATGACGCCGTAGGGGCTGGGCAGGCTAAAGTCTACGCTGACGTCCACGTTCACAGTGTAGGTCCCAGGGGCGGGGGGCTCATCGACGGTTTCAGGGAAGCGCAGCCGAATCATCGCATCTTCGTCGAAGTTCCTGAAGTCCAGGAAGTACTGGCCCTCATTGGGTGACTGAACCGAGATGCCGCAGCTCTCTTGAGAGTAGCCACCCTCCAGGGCCACCAGTTCTAGGTCGGCGTCATCGGACCACTCAAAGCTGATGTTGGGCCTCGTGCGGCTGGTCATGTGTTTCTCCAGTGTCTCGATACCGCAGTTTAGTCGCTTTCAGGTGGAATCTCGGTACAGCCGCTCAGGTCGGAGAGGATCAGCGTCGTCGAGAGCCAATCCACCCGCATATGGTTCTTCCCGCCCATCTCTGCGACTCGGACTCTGGCCCCGGCTTTCAGGTGACCCACCTCGGCACCGCGCGTTGCATAGACAGGGAGCTGGCTCTCACACTCGTAGTAGCGATCGGCTGCCCACCTGAATCCTCCTCCGCTGAGCCCGTAGCCGAGGCTGTCGCCCCGACCGTGGTTGTAGGCGTTCAGGTTGCTGGGACTGCTCCATCCGGTCCAGATTGCGCCGTAGCGGTCGTGATACTCGTAGCGGGAATCACCGCCCCTTTCCTCCGCCAGCACGACGCGCATAGGGCCTCGCTTGGGGTCAAAGCGAATGTCGTCCCTTCGAGCCCGGTAGGGCATCAAGGAGAAGGTCCGGGCCATGTCGAAGGTGGTGGTCTCGTCGGCTGGCTCTCGTGGGACCTGCGGGCCGCGCAAGTAGCTGGGCTGTCTTGGAGTCAGAGCCGAGCATGGGATGGCCCGCGCGGCGCCGATGAAGGTGACCTCTCCCACGTAGACGCTGGAGGGAACGACTGTGACAGAGTCCCCGTCGGCGCTCAGAATGTGGACGGCCGCGCCAGGGGGCAGGGTTCCGAAGCTGCCGTACTGAATTGTCTCTCCGAAGAGAGCCATTGGGTGGTCTTCGTCCAAGGCCAGGACGGCCAGGATCTCTAGGTTGTCGTCGCTGAAGGTGGTGTGAAGCTGCGCTTCCTCGTCGGCGATGACCAGCCGGGACTCTGCGCGAACCCCCTGGAGCTGGGTAGTCAGTCGCGCCTCCTGATCGGCCAAGCGGATGAGGCGGTCTCCGTACATTTCTGCTGGTGTCTCCCAGAGGCAGCTCGGCTCCGCCGCACGGGCACCCATCGTTAGTAGCATCCACATCTCTGGCCTCCTGGCCTCGTTGACCGAGTCGGGGCTGTGCGGTTCCTAGAACGATGCGATTTCCATGTCAGCGGGTTTGGAGGGGCCTTTCACGCTTGTAGCAAGCTCGTTCGCACGTGAACGCCTTGCCAACAGGGCCCGGTTTCTTGGAGTTTGAAGCTGGAAAGCCTGCTCTTGAGGGCCATCACCTCCGGCGCTTGTAGCAGAGACTCTCTTCTGGCTCCAGAACCTTCTCAAGGCGGTAAATCCCCCACGAGTACTCTCCGATCAACAGGTGCTCTCCCGTGGGCCCCTCTGACAGCCAGACGCCCCCAACTTCATCTGGAGTTACCCGAAGGATCAGGTCGTCGCCGGCCCGGGGCCGGGTAGGAGTTGCCATCCAGGGCTCCAAGTCTCCACCGGTGCTGATGCAGACGGGCTGGGCCGCCCAATCACTGCCTTCCACCCAATGGGCCGTTGAGATACGCACCCGTTGGGTTCGACCGAGCCGGGGGTCAATCCCCAGTGCGCGGGCTTGGGAAGCGATACCCTCAAGCTCAGCTCGTTCGCGCTTGGAGTCGACTCGATGGCCGGCGGGAGTCTCTTCCCAAGTCTGGTCGTGTCGTGCGGTCTCCCCATCGGTGTTTGGCTCCAGTAGGACCGTTGAGGTCACCATGAGTGCGGCTGCGTAGCCGCCATGCAACAGTGCAGCGCCATCGGGCGACCAGCCGACAACCGGTGAACCCTCGGATCGAAAATCGACTATCTGGCCAATGCTCAGTGCGGTTGAATCTCCAAAGGGCGAACTGAATTCAGTTAGCGCCTTGTTTTTGGTGTGGGGTACGGGCACCCAGGCGGTTGAACCTTCGGCCAACTCAGAGCTGTGGACCCAAACCACGTCGTTGTAGCTGGTCAGAGCTTGAACCCAGAGGCCGACTGCTTGTTTGGGACCGTGACCGCTTTCGCAGCTCACCCGGCCCGCGTACTGGAGTTTCGTTCCGCTGCCTGCCTCACGGAGAGGCTTCCGCTCAAGGCTCTCTGATCCTGAGATTTCGGCGCCATAGAGCTGCGTTCTGTTGCTGGCTTGAGTTAGAGATGTACCACGCTCCAACCCGCTGACTCCACAAGTCTCTTGGGCCACCGGCAGGGGCGGAACTGGGATCAACTCGTCCCCGACAACCCAGATTCTCTCGCTTCCATCAGGGCTCACGGTGAGGACGCTTGGAAGGTCCGGACGAATGTGCTGAAAGCGATCCGTAGACCACCAAGGGTCGAGTCCTGTCTCGCCTCGATCGAGCCAGACGACTTGTCGAGGAGAGTCATGACCAAGCCGTGTCTCAATTGTGATGGTGCTTCCCAAGCCCTTTCGAACACCGAGCAATTCTGCGGAATTGAACACCGATGCATAGCGCGCTGCGTCCTTTTGCAGCCAATCCATGTTCCAAGGACCTTCGTCTCCAGCATCACAAAAGGCGTTTTCGGTAGTCGTGCCGGTTGGTACGTGCGTAAGACGAAGCTCCATCGCACAGAATCCGTGGCCATCCTCCAGGGGCTCAAGCCAGGTGAGCAGCGCGCCACTCTCTGACCACCCCAAAACTCCAAGAGTGCCGTAGCCGTCGCCATAGGAAAAGGTATCGATTGCGGGGACGAGAACAGGGTGCGCTCCATACTGAGCCTTCCCGCTGGCCTGCGGGACCGAGGTGGTGTCGAAGAGTCTGAGATCCCCCGTCACGCTGTTCACAAAGTGAATCCCGGTCGCGTAGTGGTTGGGGCTGTGTTTGAGAACGGGGCTGGCCGAAGAGAGTAGGTTTCCCTTGCTGTTCACTCCCTCCCAGGTTGAATAGAGCGAGAGAAAAAAGGTGTTGTTTGTAAGGGTGATTCTCTCTGGCACGGTACCGCTTGTGTCTGCGAAGTAGCCCCCGCCCAATATGCTTGAACCTTGCACGGTCAGCAGACTAGAGGAGTCGATGGACATCGCCTTTCCCATCTCGCCCACCTCCCATAAGATGCTTTGGTCAATCTCCAAGGCCCCTGCTTCCACCTTCAGCCCAACATGTTGAAGCTTGACCTGCCTTAGGAGTACGTCTGTACTCTTCAGGACCTCGACCGATGTTGATCCCTGGGCCTTGTCACCCTCGACCCACAGGCCTTCGATGGTGATCTGGGAAGACCCTGAGATGCTCAGGCACGGGGTCGCTGGGCCGCACCGTACATGGACATCCGTCGCGATGATTTTGAGATCGCTTCTATTGGAGATAGAGAGCGGACCCTGGATCAAGCCGGCAGGCAGCGTCAGGGTCTCACCGTTTGGGGTCGCATCGATGAGCTTCTGAGTGGGCGAAACAAGGGGTTGGGTGGACAGGGCGATGAACAACAACAGCATGGCAGCCTCGGGGATGACGGAGAGACCGCAATGCGTGTGCCAAGTAGACCTGCGAGCCGATCTGCGGGCCTATCGCCAGCCTAGTCCTCCACCAGCGTGGTTCTCACGTGCACTCCGGCGTGCAGGCTGCGGTGAACTGGGCATCGGTCCGCGATCTGAACAAGCCGGTTTCGCTGGGTCTCGTTTAAGGGACCCAGCAGCTCGATTCGTCTCTCGATGACATCGATGCGCGCGGTACCGGTGTCGGGGCAGTCGGCGCAGTCCGCGGCGTGCTCTTTGCCGTGCTCCAAGTGCACCAACACGCCTTCCAGCGGCCACTCTTTGCGGTCTGCGTACATGCGCAGGGTCATGCTCGTACAGGCCCCCAGGCCGCTGGTCAGCAGCTCGTAGGGGCTGGGTCCGGTGTCCTGACCTCCGACCTTCGCGGGCTCGTCTGCGCGCAGGTGGTGCTTGTCCCGGACCACTAGGTCGGTGCCAAAGCCGGATGGACCGGTGTAGGCCTCGACATCGTTGCGGTGGGCCTCCGCGGGATGCTCGGGCAGGTAGCGGTCGACCCAGGCTGAGACCACCTTGCCGACGTAGCGAGCGTCTGCGGGCTTGGACAGCAAGTGATCTGCGCCGTCCAGGGAGATGAAGCTCTTGGGGTGGCGTGCGGCGCCATAGATCTTGGCTGCGTGTTCGACACCGACCGTGTCGTCTTGAGGGGAGTGCAGAATCAGGAGTGCGCGTCCCAGAGCGGTGACCCGAGGCAGCAGCTCACTCTCGGCGATGTCATCCAGGAAGGACTTCCGGACTCTGAAGGGACGACCGGCGAGTTGAACCAAGGCCTCGCCGCAGGCCTCGATCTCCGGGCGCGCCTCTGCAAAGAGATGTGCCACATGGCCGGGATCGCTGGGGGCACCGACGGTGACGACCGCCTTGCAGGAGGGGAGGTCGCCGGCCGCGGCGAGCACGGCTGCACCCCCAAGGCTGTGCCCTAAGAGAATGTCTGGTGGTCCGTGCGCCTCGCCCAGCCACTTGGCCGCGGCAAGCAGGTCGCCCACGTTGCTCGAGAAGTGCGTGTCGGCAAAGTCACCTCCGCTCTCTCCAAGGCCGGTAAAGTCGAAGCGCAGCACGCCCACACCCTGAGCTGAGAGGGCGTCTGCCATGACGCGAGCGGCACGCAGATCTTTGGAGCAGGTAAAGCAGTGGGCAAACAGCGCCCAGCCTCGCGTACGACCAAGGGGGAGGTGCAGGCGGCCGGCGAGCTCGTCGCCCGAGCTGCCTGGAAAGGTGACACGGCTGGTGGACATAGGCCTTCAGGGAGTGAGGGGCGCGATGAGTTGGGTCTACCCGTCTCTTGTACCGCGCGTTGGGGCATAGGGATGCGGCCGGCTTCGTGCGGTTGCAGCCGCGCGTTCGCCTAGAACCAATCTAGGCCATGCCCGAGTCTGGTTGGCGAGGATCTACGGTCTCGTGGGAAGTACGGTCCCCAGGTCGATGCTCTCCATACGCTCGCGGAACGCGTTGGCGAACACCTCGAGCGACATGCCCATTTTGCCCTCGAGCTTGCCGCGCATGGCCTCGGCTTCGTCCTTCAGCACGAAGATGGCCTGGCCACTCAGCCGACACCGGTCAGGGCCGAGCTCCTCGATTGCCCAGTCGTTGCGAACCTTTGTGAAGAAGGGCGGCAGGTTCTCGCTCATCTCGTAGGCGAGTGCACGGCCGTCGGCATCGAAGCGCGCCAGCTCTTGTCGCACAGTGCCCAGCCCGGTGGTGTCGTTGACCCGCACCACACCCTGGGCAAGGGGGCCTTCCAGCGTGGAGCTGTCGATGCCAGGGGCCCAGTCGGCCCAGTCTCCAAATCCTTCGCCAAAGAGCTTCCAGGCCTTGGCGGCGGGAGTGTTGATTTCAATGGTCGTAAGGATGGTCATATTGGACATGGAAGTCTCCAGTTTGGCTCGGATTGCAGCCCCAAGGGTAGGCCGTAAAGTGGCCAACTGGAAGAGCCGCATTTGTTCCAGGGGTGTACACTCCCGTTCATGGCAAGCCCCAACGAGATCAACTGGGATGACGTCCGGCTGTTTTTGTCGGTACTGCGTGCCGCGAGCCTGCGTGCGTCCTCGCAGCAGCTGGGGCTAAGCCGTCCGACAGTGGCAAGACGGTTGACCGGTCTCGAGAACAAGCTCGGGGTTGTTTTGTTCGACAGGCGTCCAGATGGCTTGCACGTCACCCCGGCAGGCGCCGCACTCCGACCACGGGCCGAGGCCGTCGA
>JBLHMA010000347.1:0-6232 GCA_047621545.1 Cognaticolwellia sp.
CTTGGAGGCTTGGATGATGCGCTTCAGCCTGGTCGCTCGCTCTCCCCGTTCCGACAAGACCCAAACCGAGGTCTCCAGCCCCGTCTCTCTCGAAAACCATACTGGATCGGGGGGCAAGGACGGATACTCCAGGCAGGCCCTGACATCCAAGGTCCAGTTCAGAAACCTTCGCTTGTTGCACGACTTCTAATGACCATGCCCCCAAACATCCGCCCAGGCCTGCTTCAGCGGGCTCGTCAACAACGCGGCTACGTCATGTTGGTCGCTCTGGTCTTGCTCGGTCTAATCGGGATCATCGGGACCACCAGCCTGCGGATCGCGGGAGCGGACCACCGCATAGCGAACCACAACCGCAAACACATGTTGGTCTTCAACACCAGCCATGCGGGCACCGAGCACGCACGTGTACGGCTGACCAACGAGAACCCCTACTCGGAGAACGTGGAGTCCACGGCACCCGACTCGGGGGACTGGGTTGCAATGACTGCAGCCGACACCCGTTTTGGCGGAACCACCTACGCCCAGAACCTTGGCGTTTATTGGGTCGAAGCGGTCTATGAGCGCTGCGGGAACCCACCCCCCGGGTACTCCACGGAGCAGGGACGTCAAGGATTCCGCTCCGACTACTGGAGCATGATTTCAACTGCCCGAATGACCGATAGCTCTTTCAGCGAAGTCAACAACACCCAAGCCACCAGCGTCTCCACCATTCGGAAGGTGATGCCCGGTGCCTGCAAAATGCGGTGAGCCCTATGTCCAGAACCAACACACGTCTGACCGCACTGCTCGGGGTTTGCTCTCTGGGGCTCTTGCTTGTTCCCAACGCCCAAGCTGCCTCCAGCTCGGCCGGCGATGAGTTCCTCTCCAACGCAGAGGCGGCACCGCCGAACATCCTCTTCGTCTTGGATATCTCAGACGAGATGCTCCAGGACTGCGGCGAAGCCCCCGACGCGGGCGACACCGGTGACACTGCAGGTACGTTGGCTGGCTCCAGCTGCCTCGAGTACGGAATCGACGCCATCGAGCAGCTCACCCTTCACTACGACTGGGCCTACTTTGGTGTGGTCGCGACCACGGGCGCGAGCAACGACCGCTTCACCCCCATCGCCCCCATCGGCTCTACCGCTGCCGAGATCAGCAGCGCGCTGGACAACTTTTCGTCCGTCTCAGGCATTGGTGGCGGCGGCACAGCAACCACCAGTTGGGGTGCCTCTGCGGTAGTCGGCACCGAGCACCGGAACCTCGCCGAAGTGTTGGGCCTGAGTTGGGACTACTTGAGCCGCGACGGCAGCTCTGCCAGCTGCCCTTCTGCCTTCAGTTCCAGTTTTGTGGACAGCAGCACAGACTTTTGCGACGCCTCCATCACCTGGGCCTGCCAAGAGACGCACATTGTCGTGATCACGGCAGAGCGTCCCCGGAACGACAAAAGCGCGACGAACACCAGCAGCACCGGGTCGATGACCAACGATGTGATGTGCGACTGGTCGTCGGGTATCACCACCACCTCCGATGACGACTGTCTCTACGACAACGCAGTGCACTATCTTTACGACGGGGACGCGCGCAGCGACCTGAGCGGAGACCAGAACGCCACGGTACACACCGTAGGCATCAAGATCGACGGCAGCTCCATTGGGGAGAACCTCTTTGGCAACGCCTCCTCGGAGACTGGGGGCGACGGCATCTACACCGTGGCCGAGGACGGCGAGGAGATTCTCAGCGGCGTGATGACCGTGATGTCGTATATCCGTAGCGGCTACTACAGCCGGTCGGCCCCAGTGGTTAGCGCTGACGGTGAGTACATCATCTTCTCCTTCTACGAGATCACCGGCGACAATCCCTTGGCTGAAGGCCACGTCCGCGCCTACACCATCGACACCGATCCGGCCTCCAGTACTTATGGCTCAGTGGAGTACGACTCCACTAAGTCCCAGTTTGGTGGCGCCGTTTGGGATGCAGGTGACCTGCTGGTGTCCCGTCCAGTCATCGCCGCGGAGTCCAACCCGGACGACCGCGACGGCTTGGGGCAGCGAGATATCTACACCTTCGTGCCAGAGTTCATGGGCTACTCGGGCAATGGCCTGTACACCGAGGGCAGAGCCTCCCACCGCATGGGCTTTGACCTGGAGTTTGTGGACGCGGTTGACACCATCGTGAGCGGTAGCGACCCCAGCTTCCTGGACACTTTCCTGCTCACCACCGACGCGGATTTGGATGGTTGTCCAGACAACCAGGCCTACAACCTGGAGGGACACGAGACCGACTGCGCGGTGGACTCCGACGACCTGCAGGCGATGGTGGACTTTGTGCGTGGTATGCCCACTGCGGAGTACCGCTACTTGGACACCACCCACGGCTACTGGAAGTTGGGCGACTCGCCCCACAGTCGGCCGGCGGTAGTCCAGCCCCGAAACAACGTCTACGCCATCGACCCCTCCTATCGGAACTTCCTGCAGGATCTGATCGACACCGATGTCCCCGAGGCAGTGTTCATCGCCGCCAACGACGGCATGTTGCACGCCTTCCGCCTGGAGGATGACGGCACCACGAGCTGCTCGCCCACAGGCAGCTTGTCCTGGGACTGCAACGAAGAGGGGGAGGAACTCTGGGCTTGGATCCCAGCCAATACGCTTTATGCTTCCAAGGATGAGACTTGGTCGGGCAACCTGATCGACATGATGTGGTACGGGCGCACCTTCCTCTTCGACGGCTCTCCAGTGGTCGAAGATGTCTGGATCGATGGCGGCGACGGCAGCACACCCGATGGGTCCAAGACCCTGGACGGTGGTGAGTGGCGGCGGGTCTTAGTGGTTCAGCAGGGCAAGGGTGGCCCAGTCACCTTGGCGCTGGACATCACGGACACCCAGAACCCTGAGTTCCTCTGGGAGCAGACCAACGCTACCGACGTTTCGGCCATGGGCTACACAGTGTCTACGCCGGTTATCGCGAACCTCTACAACGCCGAAGACAGCACCAGCCCAACGGACACCTGGGTGGCCATGTGGGGTGGTGGACGGGCTGTTCCCCTGAGCAGTGACAGTGCCTCCTATGCAAGTTCCGAGGCCAACCTCTATCAGTGGGCCATCGGCGATGACTACTGGGGCAGCTCTTCGGTTGGACTGAGCGACGAAGGTTCCAACGGTCACCCCGACATGACCACCCTGGGCGGTAGCGTCAGCATCAGCACGTTGGACAACGACTTGGACGGCAATGCTGAGTATGGCTACATCTCAGGGTCTGTCGCCGCCATCGACGTGGACAGCGATGGTGATGTGGACGTGGTGTATTTCCCTGTCACTGCCTCCTATGAGCCTTCGGATGCCGGCGACCCCGACGGCGATGGGATTTCGGGTATCCTAGACGCTGCTGACCCTGGACACACTTGGATGTACAAGGCCATCTTGGACCGGAATGATCTGGATGCCCCCGCTTGGTGTGAATTCTACGACCCCATGGACACAGTGCTCGTCCGCCCCGAGGTCTACTACGCCGCCACGACATCGTGGCACGGCGACGGTTCCCTGGGTGTATACTGGGGAACCGGTAGTCCTTATGACAGGTCGAGCACGGACTACGGCTACTTCTTCGCGGTTCGAGACGAGAGTCCGCTGACCTGTAGCACCTCCACACCGATCACCGACTGCGGTACCGGCGGGGCCTACACTCTTGCCGCCGGCGAGGGCTTGACGGGCGACCCAGTGGTTTACGCGGGCTCGGTGTACTTTCCCACCTACGAACCTGCCAGCGACCGCTGTGATACCGGCACCGGCCGGATCTACTCCCTGGACTTCGAGGACTGCGGCGGTACCATTGACTCCGATGGGGACGGGGTCGCAGACGCAGATAGCATTGAGGTAAGCGGCTACCCCAGCGCTGTGGCCATCGGCGAGCATGGCGTGTACTACGGGACATCAAACCCCTCTACAACCAGCAGCACCGTAGGCGAGCTGGCCACGATGACAGACCCCTACCTCAGTACACGCACCATGGGTCTGCGAGAGATCTTTTAGAGCGCAGCCCGGTCTGTGTCTCTTGAGCTGTGTCTCTTGAGCTGTGTCTTTCTTCAGGCGGGTCAGTGAGCTCGGCTTAGCGGCCCTGGCTCTCCAGTTCCTGCAATGCAGCTGCTCGCTGGCGGTTCTGGATGGCGGCCGGGTTGCCAGGCTCGAGGGCCAAGACCCGGTCGAATGCGTCGATTGCCATTCCGTATTCCCCTTGGATCGCGAATACGCGGCCCAAGTCAGCGTGCGCGGGCAGGTAGTTGCTGTCGGCGAGGATGGCGCGCTCCAAGAACGGGCGGGCAGCCTCAGGACTCCCAAGGCTCAGGTAGGCCCAGCCCACTAGGTGAAGGTTCCGGGGAGATGGCTCACGATCTGCGGCAAGGCGGGCCTGGGTAAGAGCTAGCTGCGGGGCATCCTGAAGGATGGCAACATGCGCTAGGCCAGCAAGGGGCAGAGTGCTGTCCTCTCCGGATAGGCCACGCGCGTTGGCCAACTGAGCGTCAGCATCCTCAAGACGGCCTTGATCAAGTAGCAGCATACCCAAGTAATAGGGTGGTCTCCAGCTCCTAGGGTTGCGCTGCGCTGCCGTTTGCAGGCCTCGCTCAGCGGCGAGCTCATCGCCGCGTGCGACTGCGAGCTGTGCGAGCCCTAAAAGTGCGTCTAAGTTGGCGGGCTCTAGCGACTCGGCCTTCTCAAAGTCCTCTTTGGCACGGCGCCCGTCGCCCTGCGCCAATCGGCACTTCCCTGCTAAAGCGTGGGCCTCTGCGCTCTTCGGATTCAGCAGGCGGGCCTGTTCTACTTCTCGTAGACAGAGCTGAGTGTCTCCACGCTCCAGCGCACGGCCTGCTGTCTCCAGTTGGGGGGCGAT
The DNA here is from genome assembly GCA_047621545.1 of Cognaticolwellia sp. Lineage (GTDB taxonomy): Bacteria > Myxococcota_A > UBA796 > UBA796 > CAJQPC01 > CAJQPC01. The sequence goes on from JBLHMA010000347.1 coordinate 4,867, forward strand.
GAGTGGATCCAAGCGGCGCTCACCACCTGGGCTCATGCCCAGTGCGCGGCACTGGTTCACGACCTCTTGGATCTCACCGCGTGCAGCGGAATCCAAACATCCCAGCAGGGCCCGATTGGTCTCGATGCGCAGGCTAAGAGCCTGCTGCACATCTTCTGGTGCATCCACCCACGGCTGATCACTCAGATAAGGCAGAAAAACTGGCGGGAGCATTCGGGGCCGTCGGTGCAAGCTGGGCCCCAGCCGCATCCAGCCGTAGGACAGACCTCCGCCCTCCAGGAGCGGCCCTTCCATTGGTGCCAGCGCCAGGTCAGCTAAGTCCAAGGGCGCTTGAATGCCGACCGTCGCCAGCAACTCACCGCCGCGAACGCTGGCCTGGACCACTCGGTCCCAGTCGCGCAGCTTCGGGCCGTGCCACCCTGCGAAGATGAGTTGGTCTGCCCCCTGTGGAGGGAGGAACACCATCGTGTTCGGAAACTGCTGTGCAAACGCGGACATCAGGCCGCGCAAGGCGGCTTCATCCATGTGGATTGCCGGCACCACCAAGAGGTAGGCGCCTGAAGCACTCAGTCGGTGACTTCGCAGCGCCAATCCTGCTGGACTCGGGAGACCCTGGACGCCATCACGCCATGGAGTGCCGGCGTCCTCCAAAATCAGATCTACTTCGCCTGAGGCTCGGAGGACCTCCTCAGGACTGCCGCGGCTCAGTCGCAGTGCCGGATGGAGCCAGACGCTGTTGAGCGCGGGCTCGGCAGCCGCAAGGGCCTGGGTGAGGGTTGGCTGAGGAACGGCCAACGTGACTTGTCCTACCTGTTGGGCAAGAAGGCCCGCGCTTAGTTCGCCCCAGGGGTCACCCAGAATCAAGGCGCTCGCACTCTCGGTGCTCAGAGCGCTGCCTAAGTGTGGAAGCAGCAGGCGAGTAGAAGCGGCACGACCGCCCCTGGGTAGGCTGCGGCCTTCCCGTTCCAGGCGTACTGGACGTCCCTCTTCCGCGTAGAGCAGCCAAGTGCCGTTGGGGGTCCAATCGCTGGCCAGAATCGTCTGGCCGTCCATCAAGAGACTTGCCTTGACTGCAGAGTCTGGACTGCGAAGGTGCTCCGTGCCTAGCTGGGCAAGCGCCATGGCTTGCCATGGAACCAGCGCGAAGATGAGTCCGGCCCCGAAGACCGCCAATCCGCCAGAGAGACGGATCCAGGTAGGGGAAGGAGTACTCAGGGTCAAGAGCCCCCCGGCGAGTGCCACGCCCAAGAACAGCGCAGGGAGTTCAGGGCCAAGGGCCAAGCTGGCGCATGCACCGATGCAGGCGGAGGCAGCGATCCAGCAACTTCCTTGCTGACGGTTTGGGCCCATGGCGGCGCCCAGGGCA
>JBLHMA010000348.1:0-6231 GCA_047621545.1 Cognaticolwellia sp.
AAGACGACCGGGCTCTCCTGGTCCAGGCACTGCTTCACTTCCCTGAGCTGGCGGGCGCCTTCCCGACCGGCGGCGATGTGGCTACCGACAAGCTTGAGTTGGCGGCGCTGATTCGCACCGCCGAGCTGGGTGAAACCGACGAAGGCGCTTTCTTCGAGCGCCTGAACCGACACGCCCTCTCCGCAGAGCTTAGCGCACAGTCCGATGCAGACACTCTGCGCAGCCTCAAGCAGGACTTCGGTCCCTCTGGGCTGGCCGAGCTCATCGGTCGGGTTCCGCCACGCATCGGCGGACTACTGTTTGCTCTTTCGCCTCTCTCAACCCAGCTGGAGACAGCTCGGCTACTGTTACCTAAGGACCTCAACGGCTGCGCACAGCAGCTGCTACTCAGCAACCGAATGGACCGAGACGAGGCCGCATGGCTCTTCGCCCTGCTCGAGGCCGCGCAGGCAGGGAGCATGCCCGAAGCCGCGGCGCCAACCAAGGTGCGGGATCAAGGCCCGCTCTTTGACGCGGCGGGGGCGTTGTCGACCCTGCTGGCCATGCTCGATCCCGAGCCACGGGGTTCGCTGTTTGGGGACATCAGCGCGCGATTCGGCGGTGCTCTGCCTGCCTGGCACTCCGACATCCTCTTCGCGGACCTTCTCTTCGCGCTCTCGGACGAGGCCCGCGCCGATCTGATGCTCTCGGTCGAAGTAGACGAGCTCAAGGCTTGGCTGGGTGTTGTCCCCGCAGGTAGCCGCGAGCAACTCACCGACACCATGCCCAATGCACTAAAGGCAACGGTCATGGGCCCCGCTCCAGCCCTAAACCCTGAGCGCGTACAGGCCGGCCGTCATGCCCTGGCCCGCGGCTTCCAGCGTCAGCTTCGCCGTGCAGGGCTCTCCTTCGAGCAGGCGGTCGCACGATGATCTCGCTCCCCAGCATCGGCCTGTTGGCGCTGCTGGGCTGCCCAAAGGTGCCTCTGTACTCCGTGAACGCCGCCTTTGATGTGGCAGACGCCTCATGGTTCGAGGAAGAGGAGACCCTCTTCATCTTCTGGGAGCTCGAAGCTGAGCAGGGCCTTGGTGACAACAGTGTCATCGAGATCACCTGGGCGACAGACAAAGAGCGCGTCGACTGGACGCCTGTGAACGAGCTGGAGATGGTCCACACCCACATCAGGCGGGACTGCGGCATCACAGGAATGTGCGGGAGCGCGAGCGTCCGCATAGAGCTGGAGCCGCGAGAAGTACAGGTGCGCTTGCGCTACAACAGCGAAAGCGAGCTGGCCCTGGAGCCAGGCACCGTATTCAATGTGGTCCGGGCCGGGGCAGCACATGAGAGCCGCAGCTTGGTCATCTACGGAGTCTTTGACGAGACCAACCAGTGGGTACAGTGGCGCGGCAGGCACCAGTTCCCGACACTGCGCAATGAGCAGGCCCAACTCCTCGGCCTGCGGCGCCAGTTCGAGGTGGGAGAGCAAGGGGTCGGAGTGAGCAACATCGCCTCGGATTCCAACCCCTACGCCTATGGGGTCACCTGCCCAGACAACTTCATTTCGACGGGAGACTCCAGTGTATCCACAGAGGACCGCGCCGCCTTTAACGACCAGCCCCTCCCACTGACGGCCTCGAACGAGCCCATGGTGTGCGCCCCAAGTACGGTAACGGATGCGACAGGCACCTTCACGACGGATGCATGGACACGCAAGAACCCCGAGGTCCGGCCCGCCTTCCCCCTGCTCAGAAGCCCGGTCGAAGAGACAACTCGTCTAGATTTCTTCATTGCTCCATGCAGCCGCATCATCAACGAGGACCACGAAGAGATGCAGCGTCAGCGACTGCTTTTGCCAGACCTGCCAGCCTTCTGCGCAGATGACTGGCAGGATGAGGGCTGGGTAGACGAACTCGTGGTCGCCATAACCGATGCCATCGAGGACACGCGCCCCGACGGCAAGGACATGGTGTTGGTCATCGGGCTGAATCGGGACGAGGAAGGGCTGGCCCTCGCCGTCGAAGATGCCCTCGCCCAGGTCGTGCCTGAAGAGCGGCAGCGGTCTTCCCCCCGGGTCGCTGGCGCTTGGGTCTTCGACAGCATCCCGCGGGTCTTGGCCACACCTGAGCTTGAGTCATCGGTCCTCTGGTGCCCTGCGCAGCTGAGCGAGACTGCATCGGGTCAAAGCTGTCCCATACTGCCAAACAACGCCGACATCGAGCTAGGCCCCTTCACCTTCGGGAGCCTGCCCATCCTTCCGGATCGCAGCAGCTACCTGGACTTCGTGGAGACCTACAGCAAGCGCCAAGCCGGAGAGGTGCTGAGCCTCACCTTCAGCGCTCCGAGTTTCGCCACGACCACCGAACACATCGACCTGGGGAGCTTTGGGGCCATTACCTTCCTGAACGAGGAGTCCATCTACGCCGCTACGACCGACGCCTTTAGCTACTGCCCGGTGGACTCACCTCTGGCCGTCTATGTACGTAGTGATCTGTTGGCCAGCCCCGACCTCTTCGACCTCTTCGCCGAGGACTGCGAGAGCGGAGCCCTGGATCCGACCTTCTGCGACGCCCTGGCTGCCGGCGTGTTGCCCCTCTCGTCCCTACCGGATTGGCACGCCGCGGTGGGTGAAGAGCGTTACGAGCTGGGCATCTACTGGGATTTTCCCTTCCTGCTCTACGTCGAGTACGAGGCCTTCTTGAGTGGCGCTGTGAGCGCCTTTTCGTTCAGCGTTCCCTTCGGTATTGCCTCGGACGGAGAGAGCTACTTAGGCTCCTTCATCTGGACATCCGAGACCTTCGATATCGAAGACGAAATTGCACAGTGCACCCGCTTCTGTGACCACCCAACCTTTGACTCAGCAGGGGTCTACCACGTCACAGACCCTTTCCGGAGCACCTACACAACAAGCTGCTTCCGCCCTGCGTACCCACGAACCACAGATGGGGGGTTCCCCAGTGATCCCTAGCCTCCTGTGGCTTCTGGTCGTACCGGCCCTAGCAGACACAGCAACGCCAGACACAGCAACGCCAGACACAGCAACGCCAGCAAGCGACGATTCGCTCTCCGAGTACCGGCTGCCCTTCTCGGTGCTCGCGGAGCGGTCCATCGGGGTGACCTCCAAGCCGGTCGAGTACAACTGGCGGGATGGCAAGGTCCAAGTAGCTGCGACAGGCAGCCACTACTTTGAGCTCAACAACTACAGCACGATGCGAGCCGGGGGCATGCTTCGCCTGCCCAGCGACGGCTTCATCTACGAGTTGGGCCTGAGCAAGGTCTGGGTCTGGGACTCCCCCGCCAGCCAACAGCTTGCGCTCACGCCCTACCGGCAACCGGGGCGACCGCCAAGGCTTGAGCTCGACCTGACCGTTGGATTGCCCATTGCGGAGGGCGTCGTGACCGCCGTTCCCAAGCGCTTCCCCGCCTCCCAACTGGTCCTAAACGTCTATATCGGCTTAAGATATTCGATCTATCCGAACAGCTACTCGGGGTTGCGCGGCCGGGAGCTAGCCGCTGCTCTCACATCGCCGGGCATGACAGAGACCGAGATTGAGAACCTGGAGAACCGCCGCCTGGACGCGATGCAGGTCGACACCGCCCGCTACAGCGTGATGGCAGGGGTGGGGAATGATCTGTACCTCTCCCAAGGCGTATTCATCTCGCCGCGGGTGATGTTCGCCGTACCTATTTTCGCCCCAGTGAACGAGTCAGATCTACGGCTGTGGGCGGACTTTTCACTCGCCGTTGGGGTCGCCTTTTGATGTGGTGGCTGCTCGGACTCGGACTGGCGCTCACGGAGCCGCCCTCAGACCAGACGCTCGTCTACTACAACGCGCGCATGGCCCTGCGAGAGGGCAACCATGACGAAGCACTTCGACTCTGGTTCCTTCGCAATGCAATACAGGAGCAGACCGGCGTAGTGTCCATCCATGACCCGGACTTCCTCTCCGTGACATGGGTAGCTTTAGGAGATGTGGGGGTCTGCCAGGACGGCCACCGGACCGACGAAGATGGCGCGGGCCTCTGGCCCTTGGCGCTGCACAACTGGGTGGTGCGGAACATGGGCCGTCGACCGCCGCCGCTTCCGGCAAAACCTTTCAAGGCCTTTGACCTGAGTCGTCAGCAGCGCTTCGTCTCCGTAAACGACATCCTGGACACAAAGGAGCTGGGCGCAGTCCGTTTCTTCCAGGGCCCCTGCACACTGCCCACATCTGCGCTCCTCCGGGCAGGGGAGCGTCCAGATGCCGAGCTATCTGACCGACAGGTCACCGCTCGCCTTCTCCGGGACCTGCTTGAGCGAGCCCGCTTGAGCTTAAAGCAAGACCACGTCCGTGGAAGGTCAGCCATCGAAGCGCGGTTGTTCGACTTGGACCTGCAACTCACCGAGTTGGCCGCACGGGAGGCTCGACAAGAGGAACTCGAAGACCTCCGCCGCGGCAGGGCCGCAGGGATGCTCCGGGGATCGATGGACGCCATTCGCGAAGAAGCGCCCCCCACCACCCTCGGTTCGGACACCGAGGCCGCACGAATTCTCCAAGCGTGTGTGGACTGGCCAGTCTCCGAGTGGATGGCTCTCTCGCCGGACCGCCGGCTCTTTCTGTTCGACCACGCCCGAGAACAGGTCGATGCCCCAGCGAAGCTCGAAACCATAGCCCTGGGTGTACTCGACCGGCTGATCGATGACCAAAAGGGCGACGAGGCCGAAGACTGGATTGCGCGCATTGATTCCAAGGCGCCCGTCTGGTCTGGCGAGCGAGGTGCGGCCCTACTCGCTCTCGACCGCGAGGCCGGCTTCTCCGAGCGCGGCGTGGTTGCTATGCACCGCGGGCTGTATCAGCTGGAGACAGGCGAGATGACCGAGGCCCTCCGCTCCCTGGCCTATGCCCTAAGATACGCCCAGGAGTCCAAGGACCCAGAGGCCGTAGAGAACCTGAGCCTGCGCTGGGTGTCCTACGTGGCTTCCCAGTTCGAGATCAACGATGAGCTAATGCTCACACTGAAGAAGCTGGTCCCCCGGCGCGAGTACTCCATGCTGCTCGAGGACCTACTCTGGCGCGCTGCGCTCCGAGCGGACACCACCTCCTTTGACCGGGGGCAGCGGTACCAGCTCCGCGGCAATGCGATGGAGCGCCGGCTGCTCCTACTGGAGCCACTTGCCAAAGGCGACTTGACCACCTTCGACCGCCAGATCCGTCGGGGACTCAAGGACGGTCCCAATGAGACACTCCAGTTCTTGGAGCAGTTTCTCCAGCGCCTGGAGCTCGAGGACGCGCAGGTTCGCTCCGCGCACATTCCCACGCTGGTCGCCATCATCGAGTTGCTGCAGCCGATGCTGGAGGGAGACCCCAGGGGCCGCGCTCCTAGAAAAGCCGCCGAGCTCGCCGACCGCTCCCAAGCCATCCTGGAGGGGCTGGGGGCCCTGTCCAATGCGAGCCCCGAACAGCGCGGGCACACCCTTAGCCCCTCCAGCGAGGTCTACGCCGGGAGCCTTCGCCTGGCCCCTTCCGACCCGGTCCCTTGGCCCTTTCCCCTCGTCCAGTCCTCCGCGCCCTCCGTCTTTGAGCCGCTAAAGCTCACTCCCGTGGAGTGGCACCAAGACGGCGTCTTGGTCTTCGGATGGGAGATCTCCGGGTGAGCCGACGCGACGAACTGAAGCGCCGTCTGGAGGAACGCAAGCGCAAGCAGCGTAAGCGGCGCTCTCGGCTCCTCCTGTTGGCGCTGCTCCTTCTCCTGCTCTTGGTATCTCGGTGCAACTGCGTTGAAGACCTCCAGCCAGCGCAGGGCCCAAGCGCGCCAGTGCCAGAGCTCACAATAGAGCCGTCCACCCCGCCGGAGCCCTTGCCTATTCGACTGCCCATCAAGCGAATCGAGCGCCCCGCCTTCGAGACCAAAGCTATGGATCCCCTGCCCTGGCTGGCGAGCTTCCGACTGCAGGTCTCCGCGCGCTCCCCCCGTCTGGCCGACTGCTTTGTGGGAGCAGAGCGCCCTGGCCGCCTGCGATGGAACGCTGCTGTCGATCCCGTGCGCGGCCAAGTCTCCGAGCAGCGGCTAGAGCCCGTCAGCGCCTGGGACACCTTGACCCAGGAGCAGACCGACTGCGTAAAGGGAGTCCTGGCCGAGCCTGCCTACACCCTGGATCACGGAGGTGCCCCCTCCACGCCTTCTCGCGTGAGCATGGTTATCGAGTTCTGAGCCCGCCCCTTCGGCCGAGCGCCGCGAGACCGCGCCTTAGACTCAAATCCGAAGTACACGGAG
>JBLHMA010000349.1:0-6220 GCA_047621545.1 Cognaticolwellia sp.
GTTGCGGGCGATGAGCACCGGAAACCCGTTTAGGCGCGAGCCATCGGCATCGTAGACCTCGACCGTCGGGGAGATGAGGTTGCCGTCATAGACGCTCATCTCCTTGACGTAGTCCAGCCGTGCAGGCACAGGACCGCAGGCCAGTATGGCCAACATCATCGTCATCGAGTCCCCTCCAGTTTCTCTTGAGACGCCACCGAAAAGGGGGTCTCCGGCCGAGCGCGCAAACGGGCGTAGCCAATGGGCTCACCGCTTAAGCAGCAGTAGCCGTACTCGCCTTCTTCAACGCGCTCCAGCGCCGCCTCGATCTGCTCCAAGCGCTGCTCCATGCGCGCACGCTCTGCCTGCGCCATCGCCTGCTGTTGCATGGCGTCCACCCGGGAGAGGCGACCGATAGGCAAGTCCAGATCAACGATCTCGCCGCGGCTAAAGGCAGTCAAGCTCTGGCGCAGCTCCGCATCGAGCCCCAGAAGGGCTTGATGCAGCTGTCTCTCTTGCATTTCACTCAGCTCTTTCACTAAGTGACTCTACACCCGAGCCCGACGCCGGCTGCAATCCAGCCAACGATCACTCGTCGGGGGTGTAGGCGCCCAGCTCCATGTTCTGGGTGATGTCCGCACTGCCAGTAGGCAGCTTGCCCGTGCTGCCGTCTGCGCTCGCCACAGGCTCCTTGGGGCCGTTGAGCACACCGTCGTTGTCCGCATCCACAAAGGCCCAGAGGTAGATGATGGTGCCAGCGGGTACCGTCAGACTGTAGGGCAGCACCGACTCACCATTGATCTGGTCCCAGGTGTAGCTCTGCACGCTGTAGGCCAGCTCGTTAAGCTCAGCCATGGTCAGGTCCCCGTCGGGACGGTACTTCAGCGCGGACACGTGCACAGTGCTGTTCTCGGGGTACTCCCCAAACCCTGCGTCGCGCACGGTGACCTCGCCCTCAATGCTCACGAATGGAAAGGCACCGAAGGGCGACCCCCCAAGCGGGATTTGGATGTCCATGCCCGTCTGGTCGCTGCCCGCGGAGACGGGGTTTCCGTCCACGTCGGTCGCTTCGATGTATGCACCCCAGGTGTCAGCAGGTGTGATCAGGTCGTCGCCGTCACTGTCCCAGGCGCCCACCAGGTCGTACTCGCTGTCCAAGCAGCTGTTGATGCTGTATGCAGCCGAGGCCCCTGATCCGCTTGCTACTGGGCTGACCCAGTTCACGTTCCAGGGTCCCATTCCGTCCGTACTCATCAGCATGACCGCCACATCGCCGCCAGCGTAGCTGCGGGTGATGAGCGCGTCACCGGAGAGCGATGCTGTGCTGCACCCTGGGCCGCCGCCGCCGTCGGAACCGTCAATGTCGTAGTAGGCATCGATAGTGACGTTCAAGCTGGAGAGGGTCTCCGATGCGGAGATGCTCACGGAGCTGGGATAGGTACCGATGGGGTCATAGCTGCCCAGAACGCCGTCAGCGTGCCGGTCCAACTGCGCGTAGAGGGTCACGCTCCCGGCCTCCTCCACGGATACGTCCAGAGAGTAGGTGTCACCGCCAAGGGTAGGCGTTTTGATGGTGTCGGAGCCAATACTGCCGTCCTCCGAAGTCGAAGCAGTCACCCAGATCTTTCCAAAAGGAAAGGAAGACAGTTCGCTTTCGTCAATCTCTATCCGCTCGCCGTCGGCATCGATGTCGTAGAGTTGCACCGTGACCAAACCAGTCAAAACCGCGTCGTAGGGACCAACATCCTCCTCGACGCCAGTGTCCACCTCAATAGGATTTGTATCGGTCGAAGGTCCGGTATCGCCGGTATTACCCTTGGTGCAGCCGCTAAGGGCCAGTGCGAGAAGGATGGGCATAGAGTTCTCCAGTTCTGGCAGGCACCCTACCGCTTGCGATGGACTTTCGGCAGAAAAATTTAGGGATATTCAACTTAAAGGGACGTTTAACTTGACAGGTCAATAGCAAGGGTGTGAAAGTGCCTTCACTGTTGAAACTGGAATTATGGTTGCCGTAGCCCCTAGAACAGATGCGCAAGAACGCGCCGCGCCCCTCCGCCCATTTATGAAATGGGTGGGCGGGAAACGGCGTGTCGTTCCTCACCTTCTTGGTCATGTGGCTCGTCCACTGGGCCGCTACTTTGAGCCCTTTGTCGGTGGAGGAGCCTTCTTCTGGGCCCTCGCAGATGAGCCGGCTCAGCGGCAGAGAGAAGACAACTGGGCCGTGCTCACTGATGTGAACCACCGCCTGGTCCGGACCTACAAAGGCATCCGGGATGACGTGGAGGGCGTCTCCGAGCGACTGGCCGTTCTACGGGATGGCCACTGCAAAGAGCAGTACTACGAGGTGCGCGCCACCGACGTAGACGCCCATCGCCTAGACGCCGATGTAGCCGCCTGGATGATCTACCTGAACCGCACCGGCTTTAATGGCCTGTATCGGGTCAACAAAAAGGGTGGATTCAACGTGCCTATCGGCAGCTACACCAAGCCCTTGATCCTGGATGGCCCCACTCTGCGGGCCTGCTCCAAGTCGCTGGCGACCGTGGACATTGCGCACGGACACTACCAGGACGTGTTCTTCAAAGCTGAAGCTGGGGACACGGTCTACTTTGACCCGCCCTATGTGCCCATCAGCAGCACTGCGAGCTTCACCAGCTACACCCGCGACGGGTTTGGTCCAGCAGATCAAACCGCGCTTCGGGATCTGGCTTGGGAGCTCAAGCGTCGTGGTGTGACGGTCATTCTCAGCAACCATGATGTGCCCGAGGTCAGAGAGCTCTACGCCGACTTTGATATCAAGCAGATCTTGGTAGGCCGGGCGATCAACTCCAAGGCAAGCAAGCGCGGCCGTGTAGCCGAGGTCATCATCACCTGATGGGCGGCGACAGGGCTGCCTGGAGCTGGTCTTCCTCATTGCCACCGCGCCACGCTGTCTGCTTGGCCCGGCGAAGGGCAGCGCCCATGCCTGGACCTGGAGAAAGCCCCGCGGCCATGAGTTGCGCGCCATTGATTGGGCTCCGGAGCTGAGCGCCATCGAAACACCACCAGTCAGCGGCCGCCTCGTCCACAAGGGCGAGCAGTGCCGTCGGCAGGTGCTCCAATGCCAAGCCCCACTCACCAGGCTCCCGCCCCACATCCAGGCCATCCACGGCAGGATGCTGCCAAAGTGCCAGGTGTCCCCCATCGCTGCGTACAAGGGCCTCAAAGCGCCCACGCTCAGAGCCCAGGTGGTGGGCCAAGCCCACCCAGCCCAAGGTCTCGGACGGCGTGTTTAGCCCAAGCTGATGGGCCCGGGCCAAGGTCGCCTGGACACGGACAGAAATGCCCGATAATACCTGGCCGAACGCCGGTAGTACTGCCCACTTCTCCAGCAGTTCCAGGGCCCGCACGGCGCGTTCCTCCCCAAAGACGCGGCCCAGCTCTTTTCCCAAGCGCTCTAGGCCCAAGCGGCTGAACTCAGGCAGGGCGGCATCCAGGGCGCTCCGGCTGCTCGGGTGCAGATCCAGGTCCAAGCGCGCGGCATAGCGGGCCCCACGCAGAGCCCGGGTAGGGTCGTCCACAAAAGAGCGCGGGTGCAGCACGCGCAGCACGCCGTTGACCAGATCCCCATGGCCTTGCTGAGGGTCCACCACCTCTCCTTCGGCTGCCGGGTACACGGCCATCGCCATCGCGTTGACCGAAAAGTCCCGACGCGCCAGATCCAGCTCCAGATCAGCTAGCGCAACCTCCGGCAAGCTACCAGGGTGGGGGTAACGCTCCGAGCGGGCGCTGATCAGATCGATGCAGAGCCCGTCCACGGTCCAAGTGGCCGTTCTAAAGGCGTAGTGCTGCACCAGTTCCCCACCCAGCTCGCGCACCAAGGCCGGCGCCCAAGCCAGGACGTCTCCGTCGAAGCACAGGTCCACGTCCTGAATCGGCCGGTCCAAGAGCAGATCACGAACACCTCCTCCGACCAGCCAGGCGCGCTCTCCCCTGGCTTGGGCACGCCGGCCAAGCTCGCGCACATGGCTAGACGCCACGCCCAAGGCCAGCACTGCCCTTTCCATCAACAACTGGGGCTGCGGCAGGCGAGATTCCATAGCGATAGGCTCCGGGGTGATGCCCATTCTATCCGAGCTACTCCGCCTGCCTCTTGCTCCACCCCATCGGAGCCCCCAAGACTGGAAGGCGCGTTGGTCTGTCAGCGCAGGTCCCTGGGGACAACGGGCGCTGCTCGGCGGACTGAGCAGCGAGCGCCCAGCCTGGGCCTTTGCGTGGGGCTACCAGGCCGCCTTGCACCGACTGGTGCCGGGACTCGTGGGCGTAGCGGCCTTGGCCGTCAGCGAGGGTAGAAACACACGGCCTAAGACCCTCCAGACGGCGAACCTCAAGGGCCGCTTGAGAGGCCGAAAGAGCTATGTATTCCTGGGAGAGTTGGCCGATACAGTCCTGGTCTTGGCCAAGCAGGGAGAGAAGGATGGACGGCCGGTTCTGAAGCTGTACCCAGTGACCTCGGGCATGAAAGGGGTGCAGCACACAGCGCTGGGGCCCACCCCTTTTGTGCCAGAGGTACCTCACTCCTCCTTGGAGGTGGATCTGCTCTGCCCCCCTCCCCTCCCGGGAGACGGGTGGTCCGACTACAGCAAGCCTTTCCGTATCTTGGAGGATCTCTTCGTCCTGCTAGCGATGCTGGGCCATGGCGCGCGCGCGTGCAGACAGGCGGGCTTGGACGCTGAGCTTGAGGGGCTGCTCCCGTGCATCTTAGCGCTGCTCGCCCTGAGCGAGATGGACCCGACCAACTCTGAGGGGCACCGGGCCTTGGAAGGATGTCTGGTGCAGGGGCTGGGCCTGCTGGACGCTCTGGCTTGGGAGAGCGCCGCTCCAGGATCGGCGGAGCGCTGGGCGAGGGACCGGAGGCTCTTCCTCTTGGGGACACCAGCAAGGGATCTGCGCATCAACAGAGCACGGTTGCGCGAGCAATGAGAAGATGAAAATCTGCTATTGGGGAGGTTGAGTGGGCGAAGTTCCAAAGGAGCTCGAAGGCGGACTTCGGAACTACCCCCCCGTCTATCGGGAACCCCCAGGCCGTCATCGCCTGCGAGCTTGGCCCCAACTGTGCGCCGATCACCGAGCTTGTCTGGGCGCTTCACGTGCAGCGCGGACTTAGAGTTCGCCACCTGCAGCTGCTCACAAATCGGCGGGGAGAGCAGTACATTCATGAGCTGCTGGGCGCGCTCCGCATGTGGGACCAGGTCTTCGGCGACGCGCCGACATGGACGCTCACCTACGCACTGGACCCTGATGGCCAACGAGTCGAGGGAGACCCGACGCCCGACGAGATGCAGGCCTGGATGCACGGTCGCTGGTAGAACTACCAGGCGGCAATCGGCCTCGCCGACAACGACCCAGTCGTGTTCGCCATTGCTAGCAACCGACAACCTGGGGTTGCTGACGACCACAGTGTTCACGCTCCTTGCACGACCGCAAGACCACTGCATCGACGTGCGGGTGAGCGACCCACGCATGGAGGGAGCCAAGGCCGGGTTCTTCCTTCCAGACCGGCCCGGGCCCTGCCACGACAGAGAGATCGAGATCGACCCACGCCAGGTGGAGGTGCTCCTGGTCGAGCTACGGCTACCTGTACTGCGCTCCTTGCTCCGAGCCGAGGAGCTAACGACAGACACCCTCGATCAGGCAGACTGACCACATGCGAGGCTTGGCCGGCACGCGGTCCTGGCGTAGGTCACACGACTGGACCCAGAGCGGCGTAACGCGCTCCGATGGCTGCGACGCGGTCATGCGGGTCTGCCCACTGGCGATCCTGCTCAAGGGCAACGACATAGAACGCGCTGCCACAACCCAGGCAGCCCTTACCCACGGCCACCCGAACGCAGCGAACGCCGCAGTCGCAGCCGACGCGCTGACCCGTCGACTGTTGGAGGGCGCGACCTTCGACGCTTCCCTCGTCCTTCGCGTGGCAGCGCAGGTCGAGGGGCCACTCAGCGCGCCCTCATTGGAGTCGTGGACAAGGCGCGGCGGAGCGAACGAGACTGGCTGGACGAGGGGTCCATTCCCGACGGTGACGGCGGCCGAACGCGAGCGCATCGACCACCTGGCTCGCCGACTGGCCCTCGCGGGAGAGCAGCGGCAAGGCTGCTGGGGCTGGCGCGGGGGACGAGTTAGCGCGCCCAGTGCGTATGGGCCGTGCTCCGCCGCGACGCTATCCGAGCGCATGCCGGCAGCTCAACAAGACTTTCTGCGC
>JBLHMA010000350.1:0-6207 GCA_047621545.1 Cognaticolwellia sp.
GGTCGCCCCAGCGTGATCCCGAGCCTGCGCCATCAGCGCACCCTGGAGTTCGGCGGACCGAGCATTTGCTGCCGGGTGGTCCATCCCGGTCAGCGACTTCTTCGAGCGATCCAAATAGCCCTGAGCGACTTCTACGCGCCCCAAGCGAAGCGCCGTCAGCCCCAACTCAAGACCAATCTCCACTGCTGAGGCCTCAAAACCGCCGGCCCGAGCCTCGGCCTCAGCCTCGGCGAGAAAGCTAGCCGCCAGGTCCAGGCGACCCGCGAGGCTATGGGCGATGCCTAATCCATAGAGCGCCTGGGCAGTCTCCCAGGACAAGCCGGCGCTTCGCGCCTCGATCAGCGCAAGCATCAAGGCCTCCGCTGCGACGTCTGGGCTGCCTTGCGCCCGATAGAAAGCGCCCTTGGCCAAGTTCAGCTCCACCCACTCCCTGGGCGTGTCCGCCTGCGCGCCAAGCTGCTCCAGGTGCTGCGCCGCAGCCCCCATGGCGCCCCTACGAAGGGCAGCGGCCATTGCATTCAAGGCGGACGTTGTGCCGGCCGCTGCGCTGCCCTGGTTGTCTTGCTGTTGCGCGGACACCGCATCTAGTCCCCGTCGGGCGTCCTCGGCCAGATTGGGCAGGCCCAGCTCCTCCGCCATGGCCAGCGCTTGCTGAAAGGAAGTCTCAGCTGCGCCGTTCTGCCCTTGATCGAGCAGCACCCGACCCAAGTTCAAACGCGCTGAGGCCTTGAGTCCGCCCTCTGCCTCAGTCTCAACCTGGCGCAGTAAGGCCAGCCCGGCGCTCTGTTGACCACGATCGACCAGGACCAAGCCGCGCAGATGGGTGGCCTGGAGCCCCGGAACATCCTCCAATACACGCTGTGCATCGCGAAGGAGGCCCGCCTGGTAGAGCGCGTAGCCCTGAAGCACTCGGGCCTCGTCGCCGGCGCCCCCTTCCACCAAGCTGCCAAACTCGCGGGCTGCGAGAACCCAGTCTGCCTTAGACAGAGCGCTGTAGGCCGACTCAACTAAAGCGTCCGCGCCCTCGATCTGAAGCTGAGAGGACTCCGGGAGGACTTGAGGCTCGGGAGCAGCCAAGGCAAGCGACAACAAAATCAGGATGGTCATGACTGGAAGCTACTGCCCCGAACGGGTCTCCCGCCACCATGCTTCCAAGCCTTGCCGGAGCAGGGGGAGTGCCATGCCGGTCCTTGGCACGTGCAGAAAGAGAGCCGGTGTGCGGAGATCGCGCAAGGCTGTGTACAGCCAAGCATTGCAAACATAGCGGCCAGCGTTGGTCGACGAGACCCCACCCAAGGCCTTCAGAAAGGCGCGGTACTGCAGCGTGACTGCCAGCTCAGCAGGCCCCTCTCCTAAGGAGGCAGGGAGTACTCCGGCTGCATCAACGTTCTTGCCGACTTGATTCACGCCACGAAGTTCCAAGGTGGGCTTCTCGGCGAGCCCGCTCACACCCATGCCTAAAACCAGGTCGGGCTTGTGTGCGCTCTCCAGCTCTTTCAGACGCTTGGACAGGCCAGCGAACTCGACCTCCAACACCGCTGCCCGAACCAAGACACCATCGATTCGACTCCCATCTAAAGAGCGGGCCAAAGCGGCAGTTGGGTTGTCCGTCACCCCAGGGAAGGGACCAAAGCCAGTCACCAGGATCACGGAATCGGCTCCGCCACCCGGACCAAAAGTTCCCGAGCGTGAACAACAGGGTAGGCCCGCATGCTCATTACGATTCCGGCGCGCTCAGCACGAACGGCTTCGACACGCTGCCCACCGACGACTTCGGTCACGGCGCCGAGCAGATGCCCTGGGGCTACCCGGTCCCCGACACGAACTTCTGGAACCCAAAAGCCACCCACATCAGAGTAGTGGTAGCGCACCCCTTGGCGGGTCGTGTCGACCAGGGCTTCCGCCGGATCAGCGACGGCGTGCTTGAGCACATTGAGGTGATGAAGCAGTCGCAAAAGGCCATGGGCCAAGGTGCGAGCGTGGCCTACATCCAAGGTTCCGGCACGTCCTCCGACGACATGCATGGCCGAGATCCCCCGCTCCCGCCACGCGCCGACCAAGCCTGTGGCCTCGAGTCGATCGCCAGCTCGACGCCAAAGCATAGGGAGTTGCATCGAGCGAGCCAGTCCCAGTTCAGCCCCGGAGAGTGGAACTCGGACCTGGGGTAGTTCCCGAATCGCGGCAGACCCACTGTGCACATCCACGCAGACCTCGGCCTGGGTGGCGGCCAGCAGGGCAAAAGCGATCCGCTCAACTGCTGAGCCGCCAGGATCTCCCGGGAAGGCCCGGTTGATGTCGCGATCATCGAAGGGCCAACGCTTGGTCCCTTGTTCAACGCCATGTGCGTTGACAATGGGAATGAGGAGAACTTGACCCTGAACGCGGGCCATCCGCAGCGCACCTGCGACAAGGTTCAGGGCGTGAACCCCTGTCAGTTCGGTCCCGTGAAGACCCGCCACAAGGGCCACTCTGAGCGGCCCGCTACCAAAGCGCAGCTCGGAGAGCTGAAAGGGATCCCGAAACGGCGTCTCAAGGGAGAATCCTTCACTCATAGACCTGCTCAACCATGCGAACCACCATGCTTCCGGAGAACACAACGGGCTGCTCTCTCACAGCCAACACTTTGCCAAGCAGCGGAGCCAACACCGTCTCTTGAAGTGCACCCGTCGAGGGGTCAACCACTTGGCCGAGCACATCTCCCACTGACACATCGTCCCACGGGCTGGCCTCAGGAAGGAAAAAACCTGAACGCGCAGTGCGGATGCGATGGACTTGACTGTCCTCAACGACCATTGGGCGCTGCAGAGTGGCCCAGTGAAAGGGAAGCTCCGAGTCCGGCAAGACCTTGAGCACATTTAGCAGATTCAGGATCCCCTCCCCCAACGCCTTGCCAACGCCCGGGGTGAGCCGGTTGCCCGTGCCGCCCTCCAGACTGATCACCCCTTGGAATTGCGCGGCGAAGGTGGCCGCTGATGCGATGGAGGGGTCTCGGGCCCAGACAACGTTGACATTGGCACTCTTAGCCAGCTCGGCTGCATGGGTGTCTCCCCGACGCACATGGGCTTGAGGAGCCTCCGCGAAGCTTGGGTGGGCGCCACGCAGCTCAATTACGATATCTGCGCCTCGTACGTCCTGCGTCAATGCGTGAGCCACTACGTCCGGAGCGTGACCGTTGGGTCGGCCCGGGAAGAGACGGTTCAGGTCCTGATCAAAAAAAGGCCAATTCCGGGTCGCCCTGTGGGCAGCCAGCGGATTCACGCAGGGGTAAACGTCCACGGTGCCCTTGAGCAGGGCATGGCAACCCTCCAGAAACCCGCAAACTTGATGGGCCACCCGCATTCCCTCGGGCGTGTCACCACGAATGCCGGCGACGATGGCGATCCTCGGCCCATCAGAGCCAGAGAAACGGCGCCGAATCACAGGGACGCTGTCGCCAGCAGGCATCCCAATCCGGGTCAACACATGTAAGGAGTCGCTCACCTGGTCCTCTTAGCTGCAGCGCGTAGCCAGCAAGGAAGCATAGCCCCTCGCTGCCGCCTCGAAGGCTGTACCCACGTAGAGCCTCAGGTGCCTGTCCACTGCACCTGCATCCCAGCCGGCACTCTCGATCATCTGTAGCTCCCGCCTGGACCATGCTTCCTGGCAGGCTTGCCGAGTCTCTCCGCGCACAACCTCAGCGCCTTCCAGAGTACGGAAGCGCTCTACGGAAAGGCTCACCCATTCACGGACCGTATCGACCGCGATGCGGGCGGCCAAGCCGGGCTGCTCCCCATCGATCAAGGCTGCATCCAACTCAGCCAACGCCAGTTGGATGCGCAGATCTGCCTGCTTGCGCCAAGCACTTAGGGCAGCTCCAGTCGGCAAAAGCACCGCTCGAGGGTCCAATTCCGGTAGATTGGGCAACAGAGCATCGCTCGCGGGAGGCGGTGCGACGAGGTGGAGGGCGCGGAGAGTGGCCATGGGGAGGGCCTCGACGGAAGGGGGGGGAGTGCAAAGAATTGCCCCTTCGAGATACCCCTTTCGCTATTGCCATGTCAAGACCACACCTCCAGGAGATTGGCCCTTTCTCCTAAAACGTGAAAGAAGAAGGGGTGCTGGTGCGTCCTTGTCACGGAAACCTCCGCCAAGACGCCGCTTTCGGGAGCGTTCATGAGACGACTGTCAACCGTTCTGATCCTCGCCATCTGCGCGACGGTCCTTTGGAGCATGCGCCCCCGTGGCGTGCGATCTGCAGCAGAGGACATCGTGCCTACCGTGACTGCACACCAAGAAGGTGTTCTGGTCCTGGACTTGGTGGACGACCTCTCCCCGGAGGATGTGGCCTCTCTTGAGTCCGTATTGGGCATGGACCTGGAGTTGAGCACCCCATTCTCGGCAGACGAGGGACTGTACCGAGCCAAGGTCTCCGACTTAGCCGCCGCAGAAGCCGCAGCCGAGTCCAACCCATTGGTCGAGAACGCCGAGCCTGTACGCCAGTTCGAGGTTCTGGGGTACCCGAACGACCCCATGTACGGGAAGCAGTGGAACATGGCGATGATAGACGCCCCCACCGGCTGGCGCGCTGGCGGTGGCAGGGGTGTGAAAGTGGCCGTGATCGACACCGGCGTGAGCCGCGTCGAAGACTTGCAGGGCATACGCATGGGCGAGGGCGCAACCTTTGTCCCAGCCACAAAGACATCTGCCGATGACCATGGGCATGGAACCCACGTTGCGGGCACCATCGCTCAGGCGACCAACAACGGCCTTGGCGTAGTTGGCGTAGCCCCCAACGTCACCATCATGCCGTACAAGGCCCTCTCAGCTCAGGGCTTCGGCTCCAGCGATTGGATCGCTGCCGCGATCGATCACGCCGTAGACAACGGCGCAGACGTCATCAATCTCAGCTTGGGTGGTCCCTACTCCGAGGTCCTGGACAAGGCCGCGCGGGACGCAGCCAGAAAGGGCGTCGTTGTTGTCGCAGCCGCTGGAAACAGCGGTCAGCGCGGCGTGGGCAGCCCAGCGAGTGCTGAAGAAGTCATCGGCGTCGCAGCGGTGGGCCCACAGGACACACGCGCGCCCTACTCCACTTACGGCAAGGGCGTGGACATCGCCGCGCCTGGCGGAGACACCCGAAACCACGGCAGCGACGGCGGAGTACTGCAGGACACGATCGACGGCCGAGGCGGTCACACGTACCAGGCCTTTCAGGGAACCTCCATGGCCACCCCCCACGTCGCAGGCGCCGCAGCAGTGCTCATCGGCATGGGCCTGGATGCAGAGGCCACCCGTGACACGCTGCTCTCTAGCGCTGTGGACAAAGGGGATGCCGGCTGGGACGAAGAATACGGCTACGGTCGTTTGGACCTGGGTGCTGCCGTAACACAGACCTTGGTGCGTCGAAACGGCCTGCAGTTCGCCATCGGCGGACTGATGGCATTGGGCCTGGCCATCCTGGCCAGCCTGAAGCCATCGCGCACCATCCCAATGGTTGGCGCCGCCGCATTGACCGCAGGAGGCTTTTTCTTCCTCCCCCTTCTGCCCATTGCTCCCAATGCAGTTGTGGACTTGCTCTCCCGAGATCTGCTGACCTGGCCGGCACTCCTCAACGCGGACTTGGCGCATTTCCCTCTCTGGGTCAGCGCATTGCTACCCGTGGGTTTGGCCTTTGTCTTTGGTCCTTCTAAACGCCTTGGGCCACTGGCCGCTGGTGTAGCGGTGGGCTTCGGAACCGCTCTGCTCTACGGCGCGGCTGCCGGCACCGTCGACGTTTGGTTCCTCGGCTTGGGGCTCGACAAGCTCTGGCTCGGCGTGAATGGAACGGTCAGCATCCTGGCGGCCATGTCGGTGGTCGGCCTGCAGAAGTTGAACCACGATGGAGCTTCGGCATGAGCCGCTACGAGGGCATTCTGAAGCAAGAGTTCTTCGGTGGTGAGATCTGGGTTCTGCGCACCAAGGCGGGTCAGGCCTACCAACTCCAAGGAAAGATCCCTGCGGAGATGGAGGACAAGCAAGTCAAGGTCAGGGGCAAAGCCAGCGATGCCGCCTTCGGGATCGCGATGGTTGGTCCAATCTTGGACGTAGAGAAGATCGAGCTTGCCTAGACCAAGTCACACTGGCCCCATTCACGGTAAGCATCAGCGCGGTAAGCTCAGCGCGGCCCGTGCAATGCCCCCTACCCCTCTCGCTCCGTTCAGCCCGGTGGTCGGCAGGTCAGCTTGTTGCTCGTGT
>JBLHMA010000351.1:0-6165 GCA_047621545.1 Cognaticolwellia sp.
CGAGCAGAGCGGCGAAGACCTGCTCGTCCGTGTTGTAGGTCTTGAACTGGACCAGTCGCGCGTTGTTCCAGGCGTCCTTCTTGACGAAGGTCAAGTAGGCCTCCTGGTTGTTGAGGGGGGCGGCCTTGACTTTCTGTCCGAGACCGGTCCCCAGGATCGCTGCTTTCAGGTCCAGCTTTTCTTGGTCTGAGAGATCTGGATTCGTATAGACGGCGTCCAACTCCGCGTAGGTCTCGTGCAGTACATCCCGAAATGCTGAGCGGTCCTGCTTCCTCTGAATCGCAGCGAGCAGAGCGGGGGCGTGGTGCCCACGTCGAGCCTGCAGGTAGCGCATTGCCGCCACTTCTCCGACGAAGTTGGCGTAGGACTCGTTGAACTGGACGGAGCCGGGGACCCACAGGGTGGCGTGGGCCAGCTCGTGCAGCACGGTGTCGGCTAGGCGGTAGTCATCCCAGGTCAGCATGTCCGGCAGGATGGGATCCTTGAACCATCCCAGAGTGGAGTAGGCCCCGGCAGTGCGCACATAGACGTCCAGGCCATCCTCCAGAAGCTGGCCTTCCAGTTTCCGAGCGTCCTTCTCTCGGAAATATCCCAGGTAGGGAAACCGGCCCACGATGGGGAACCACCAAGTCTTTGGTGTGAACGCCACCGGATCGCATCCCGTGACGTTCCAGATGGTCCGCTCCCACTTCCAGGCCAGGGTCTCGTAGTTGTCCGTTGCGCTCAGGCCGATCTCTGCCCCATAGGCCTTCACATCGGCGATGAGATCCAGGCGCTGGAGCTCGGCTGCGTTGAGCAATTCCTGCTCTCTAAGCTCCTGGACCGGTTCACGAGAGTGTAGGAGCTCTGCCTGATAGTAGCCGCTGCTGATCAGGTATCCCACCTTGCACCCGGGGATGAAGCACAGCGCTGCGCAGAAGGCCAAGCCACCCCAGACCTGCTTTGTGCCTCGCTTCATCATCTGCCTCCGTTGGAGATTAGGCTACAGCCCACGGGTTGACGTCAGCCACCTCGCCGGACACCATCATGCCCGGGAAGTAGCCAGTTAGGGAGCGCGCTTGTTTGAGCTAATGCAGAGCGGTGGGGCCATCATGGCCGTCATCTTCGTCTTCTCGCTGGTCGGGCTCGCCGCCTTTTTTGAGCGCCTTTTTGCGCTACGCAGGGGGCGGGTGGTCCCTGAGAGCGTGCGGATTGAGCTTTTGGAGTTGGTCCGTCAGGGACGGTTGGCCGATGCCATTACCGCGTGCCGCAAGGACGATGGGCCCCTGGGCCGGGTCGTCGAGGTCATTGTGGCCCACGCCGGCCAGCCGCGTGCCGACATCAAGGAGCTCGCCGAAGAGGTGGGTCGCCGGGAGAGCGCCGACTTGGAGCGCTTCACTGGTGTGGTTGGCATCGTCGCCAGCGTGGCGCCGCTCTTGGGCCTGCTCGGAACGGTCTGGGGAATGATTCAGACCTTTGATGTGATTCAGGCCAATGGCATGGGCGACATCGGCCGTATGGCCGGTGGCATCTCCACGGCCTTGGTGACGACCTTTGGTGGCCTCTCCGTCGGAATCCCTGCATTGATGGGTCACCGCTTCCTGCTCAGCCGGGTGGACGAGCTCACCCTTGAGTTGGAGGAGGCCTCTCTCTACATCCTAGACAACCTTGGTCCCAAGGCTGATCAGGGATGAACTTCAAGCGCCAGCGTCGGGAAGAGACCCGGGTGGACGTGACCCCGCTGATCGATATCATCTTTCAGCTGGTGCTCTTCTTCATGGTCTCCACCACCTTCATCACTGCCCCAGGGATTCAGGTGGACCTGCCTAGATCCAGCGCGCAGCAGATTTTGCAGGACGACTCTGACATCAACATCTGGATGACCAACGAGGGGCAAGTCTACGTGGATGAGCTCCCGGTGGACTGGTCGACACTGGATGCAAAGCTGAGCGCGGCGAGCTCGGACAGCCAGACCTTGGTCATCATCAAAGCAGATACGGAAGTTGAGCATGGGCGGGTGGTTCGCGTGATGGACCTAGCCCGCTCAAAGGGACTGAACCGCTTGGCCATCGCCACCGACCCGGGTGATGGCAACCAGTCCAGCGAATAGCAAGGATCCCGGCCTTGACGTGGCAAGATCCCTTGCTACGGTAGGGGGGTGAATCGCCCCGCTTCATTGACGTCAACCTTGCTGCGCCGCCTGATCTTGGGTGCGGTGCCTTTTACGTTGATGGGTGCTGTGGTTCTCATGACGGTCTTTGGGGATCATGGCTTGGTTCGCCGCCACGAGCTTCGCCAAGAAAAGCGCTCCGTGGATGCGCGCGTGGATGAGCTTCGTTCCCAGAACGTGGAGCTTCGCCGACAGATCAACATTCTGGAGAAGCACCCGGCTGGGGTTAGGCGACTGGCGGCCGAGGCGCTGCTGATGGCCCCTCCAGGATCGACCATCTACCGCTTTGAGTCCGAATAGTCAGAGCCGTTCGGCGGCCAACGCGCCGAGTGCTGCCGCTCTTACAGCTCTTTTTGCAAGGATGTCTTTGCAAACCCTGGGAGTTCTTCGCTGTCGGTATGGGAACACCCAATGAAGGTTCCCCATGCCCCGCACCCTGACACTCCTCGCCCCCCTTCTCCTCCTGAGCCTGTCTGCCTGCAGCACCCAGGAGGCTCCTCAGGAGGTGGCCCCAGTTGGCGAGCTTGAGAAGAACAGCCACCGGAGCGGGACGCCTCCAGCGGAGGCCAACCAGGCAGAGGCAGGTCATGTAGGTCAGGCTGAAGCGAGGCGAGGCGAAGCGCGAGGAGAGACGGCCGTTAACCGGGCGCTCCCCCAGCTGCCTGCATCGGACAAAATGGACGAAGGGGGCGCACTCAGGTCCAAGGAGAGCGTGTCGCTCAACGGACTTGTTGGTAGCGAACTCGGGACTGGGGGACTGGGGACCCGAGGATCAGGACTTGGGGGGGGGGGCACAGCCGAAGGAATCGGTGGCCTGGGTACCAAGGGACGCGGCACCGGTACCGGCTCCGTTGCTGGCGCACCTGCAACCTACGGCGCCAGAACACCGGAGAGGACGTCTAAGAGTGGCTACTCAGTCGGAGCGATGGTGCTTGGCGCGAGGGGCACGCTCACGCCAGACCCGGTGGTGGCGGCCGTTGACGTGGCGGAGAACACAGAGGGCTACGTCAACTACGGTACCAACGACATGACACTGGTCGAAGGGGATCGGTTCAGCACCTTCGCGGTGGATGTGGACACGGCCTCATACGCCATGGCGCGACGCAAGCTGAACGAAGGTTTGCTTCCCGACCACGCCTCTGTGCGCGTGGAGGAGTTCGTGAACGCCATGGACTATGCCTACAAGGCGCCCGCCCAGGGAAGTGATGCGCCCTTCGCGGTGTTTATGGAGGCAGCGCCTTCGCCGTGGGAGCCCAGCCACCATGTGATGCGCGTGGCGGTGCAGGGAATGGAACTGACCGAGCGGCCCCCGGTGCACTTGACCTTCTTGGTCGACACCTCGGGGTCCATGAGCCAGGCCGACAAGCTGCCTCTGGCGCAGGAAGCGCTCATGGAGCTGGTGGAGGGCTTGGGACCCCAGGACACGGTCGCGTTGGGAACCTACGCGGGCAGCACTCAGATGATCCTGGGCCCCACCTCGGCCTCTCAGGGCAGCACGATCAACGCGGCCATCGCACAGCTGCGCTCCGGAGGCGGAACCGCCATGTCCAACGGCATGGAGATGGCCTACCAGATGGCCAGTGAGAGCTACGTTCATGGTCATGAGAACCGCGTCATCGTGCTCTCTGATGGTGACGCCAACATCGGCCGAACGAGCCATGAGGAGATCCTGCGCACCGTTCAGCACCACGCCGAGGAGGGCATCACCCTCACGACGGTTGGCTTTGGCATGGGCAACTACCAGGACGCCATGATGGAGCAGCTGGCCAACAAGGGAGATGGAAACTACTTTTATGTGGATACCGCGAAAGAGGCGCGCAAAGTCTTTGGCGAAGACTTGGCCGGCACGCTGGTCACCATCGCCAAAGACGTGAAGATCCAGGTGGAGTTCAACCCCGACGCGGTCATTGGCTACCGCCTTTTGGGGTACGAGAACCGGGACATTGCCGACAAGGATTTCCGAAATGACCGTGTGGACGCAGGCGAGATCGGATCTGGGCATGCAGTGACCGCGCTCTACGATGTGGTGCTTCGCGACGGAGCCGAGGACATGGAGTTGGCCACGGTCCGCCTGCGCGCCAAAAAGCCTGGGCCCGACAGTGTAGCAAAGGAGTGGGCGACCACTTTCTCTCCGGCGCACATGCACAGCGAGATCGGCGATGCCAGTGCCGACCTCAGGCTGGCTGTTGCGGTCGCGTCCTTTGCGGAGCTGCTGAGAGGCAGTCCCTACGCTGCAGAGTTGCGCTACTCAGATGTCTTGAAGCTGGCCCAGGGGGCCACCCTTCGAGGGGTCGCTGAGCACACCGAACTGCTCTCGATGATCGAGAAGGCTGCACTGCTCGCTGGAGATGCCACGGGCGGATTGGTCTCTCGGTAGCGCCACTCAGCCTCTTGGATGTGCTAGCTTTGCTTCTCTAGGAGGTGGCCATGCCCCGCAAGCAGCTCAAGGAAGACCTCGAAGCACTCCAAGCCGAGCTCGAGTCGATGGAAGACATGGACGATGCGCTTCGAGGACAGCTCGAAGGTATCTCTACACAGATCGACCGCCTCACGGAAGGGGAGGATGAAGGACCCATTGAGGAGCTGATGGAGGAGATCGAGGAGCGGGTGCTCGTCTTTGACGCAATGCATCCTCAAATCTCGGGAATCCTGAAGCGCATCGTATCGGCCCTTGCCGCGATTGGGGCATAAGGCGAGCACCAATTCTGAACAGATTGACAGCTGAACACCCATGCAGTATGCTTCGATACCGCATGGGAGCCGCCTTGGAAGATCTGTCGCCACGTCAGCAAGAAATCCTCGAATTCATAGCTACGAGCGTTGACCAGAGGGGCATCGCGCCGTCTTACCGAGAGATTGGTGATGCGCTGGGCATCAAGTCTACGAACGGCGTGGCGGACCACATCAAGGCTCTGACGCGCAAGGGCTATGTCGAACGAGTTGGGGGAGCGGGACGTGCCCGCAGTCTGCGCCTGACGCAACGGGCCAAGGGCTCCTTTCACGATGAGAGTACTGTCGGGATCGCTGTTTTGGGACGGGTCGCCGCGGGTTCACCTACCTTGGCCATCGAGAACGCCGAGGAGATGGTGCGGGTAGACCGTAGCTTGGTTCCAGCTGGGGTCACTTGCTATGGCCTGCGGGTGCACGGTGAGTCGATGATCGAAGATGGCATCCTGGATGGCGATATCGTTATTATCAAGGAACAAAAAACCGTTCGGAATGGAGAGACTGCGGTCGTTTTGGTGGACACAGAGGCGACCGTCAAGCGCTTTTTCCGGGAGCAGGGCCGCATCCGCTTGCAGCCTGCCAACTCCTCCATGGAAGACATCATCGTGGACAGCACCCACGATGTTCTGGTCCTGGGCAAAGTCATCGCCCTGATTCGTCCGCACATCCACTGAAGCTGCCCACTGACTGGATATGGACACAGGGGAGGAGTAGTCTGAGGCGATGGAGCCTTCAGACATTCCGGAACTGGAACTTGGCGGACGTCCGGTTTTAGGCAGAGGCCTCTGGGCGGAGACCGCGTTGACGATGGCGGCCGGAGCTGTGGGTATGGTCCTGCTCAATGCGGCTCTGTTCTGGCTACTGGGTACTCAACTGGAGTTGGAGCGCCGTCAAGAGCTGACACTGGCCTCGGCGACTGCCTTGGCCGCTCACTTGAGCCTGGTGGAAGACCAGGAGCAACAGAGGAAGGTCTTGGGGGCCTATTCGGTATCCAGCCTGGACTTGGAGCAGCTCTGGCTGAAGAGAGGGGATGGGGACGTGGTTGTCGAAGTGGGTGAAATTCCTGACGCGCTTGATGCCGGTCTCAAAGCTGCATTGAATATGGAGCACGACTACTTGCAGGTTCGGCGCCGTGACCATGTGCAGGTGACGGTGCCGGTCAAAGGGGGCGGGGCTCTGCGAATGCAGGTGAGGTTGGATGGGCACGGCGTGGTGAGTCCAGGTCTTGGATTGGTCCTGAGCTTCAGTTTTGGCTCGGGAATGGTGTTGGCCCTGGGCGGTTTTGTTTT
>JBLHMA010000352.1:0-6151 GCA_047621545.1 Cognaticolwellia sp.
TCCCCCTATGGCCACCTCTCCGTCCCCGAGGCCGCACTGCTAAAGAGCACCAAGGGCACTCTGCGTCGTGAGCTGCGCACTGGACGGGCCAAAATCCAAGTCGGAGATCAGGTTGTACAAGGAAGCGCGGTGGTCGTTCAGACCGGGTGGGAGTAGAAAGCTTCATGCGCATCCTCTTTGTAGACGACGAGCCCGACAACGTCACCCTGGTGGCCAACACCCTTCATGAGGCCCTTGGGGCGGAGATTGTGGTGGCAGAGACCGTAGCCCAAGCCATTCGCGCCCTGCTCGCAAACCCCGTAGATGTGGTCGTCTGCGATGTCTTTGTGCCCCCAGGCGAGGACATCCAGAGCCTCATGGGTCCCCGTGCCCGCTTGCCCGAGGGCCAGCAACACTTGGGCGGCCTGTTGCTTCTCCAGGAGTTGGAGCGCCTGCCTGTTCCAGAGGGCGGCTGTGCACCCAAGGTGCTGGTACACACCGCCTGCAATGAGTACGCGATGGTCGAGGTACTCAAGGCCCATGGGCACCCACGCGTGCCCAAACCGGCACCCGTGGATGTACTGCTTCGTGCCGTGATCGAAGCAT
The DNA here is from genome assembly GCA_047621545.1 of Cognaticolwellia sp. Taxonomy (GTDB): domain Bacteria; phylum Myxococcota_A; class UBA796; order UBA796; family CAJQPC01; genus CAJQPC01. The sequence goes on from JBLHMA010000352.1 coordinate 586, forward strand.
TGGACCTGCCGGTACCGCAGTAGCGAACCGGCGGTGATCCTGAGCTACTCGGCCGCCACAGCCGAGTCATCGAACCAGACATTCACCGATGCGGTGTCCGTCAGCCCCTGATCATCCCGAGTAAGGATGACGAAGAGGTTGGCACCTGGCTCCAAACGAGCGTCCACAGTCCAAGGCATAGCCGTGATTCCGGACTGACCGCCCTGGTAGAAGATCTTGTCGGTGTCGTCCTGGGTCAGCTGGTAGATAATCACCTCCTGAACGGCCGATTCGTCGGTGGCTTGGCCCGAGAGCACCACACCGGACTGCTTCTCGACCAGCTCCGGCTTTCGGCTCAGAGTGAGCTGCGGTGGCTTGCGCTCCGTCCAATCGGGAGCGGTGCCCACTGGGATCTCCAGCTCCTCCATCTGCGCGAAGGTCTCCTGGAATCCAGCGCGCCAGACTACGGCGTGGTCGAAGCTCTTCTGGTCTCCGACCAAGACCTCCAAGGGCAGAGTCTCGCCGGTGAGACCGACCTGGAACTCCAACAATGCCTCGGCGCTCTCTCCCGGCGCCAGAGCGCCGAGTTCCATAGAGCCGGTGCGGAGATCCAGGGCCTTTCCAGCGCGGTTCTTTAGCTTCACAAAAACAGCCTTGGACTCCCCTTCTCCAACGTTGGTGACCACGACCTTCAAGGCGACGAGCTCCCCTTGTTCAACCACACCGTCCTGGTCGCCTCGGGTCTCTCCTTCTCCACCATCGACGATGCTGTAGGTCCACTGGAACTCGGGTAGGGGCTGAGATCGGGTGCGAATGGGGTGCTGGGTCTGGCTCAGCGCAACGCCCTCGGCATCCTGCCAAGCACAGCTCAGCTCAGCGACCTCGTCTCGGTAGCCCTCGTCCAAGCCCACAAAGGCTGGGAAGCTGCGCGTCTCTCCCGGCTCCAGCTTGCCGAAGTAGAACTCCAGGTTGTTCAGCTCGCGCATGCCGCTCTCGCAGACCGCCAGCACCTGATAGACCGGCGCGTCTCCCTGGTTGGTGGCGCGCAACCAGACCACCTCTGTGTTGTCCTCGCCGGCGCGCAGGACGCCATCGTCTCCCAGGTCCAGCTCTGCAACGAGTGCGGGTGCTGTTGGCTGGGTACCGTCACTCCAGTCCACCCCGAGCTTCATAAAGGCGCTCTGGATGTGCTTGGCTTGCTCTTGGTCGTACTTGGCGACGACCTTGTCCACGCCGGCCAGGATCTCTGCGCGGCTGGACTTGCCAGCGGAGACCAAGACCACGTCGCGGGCGAACTGGATCTCAAAGTCTGAGGTGTCCACGCTGTCGCGGCGCGGCCGCTCCGTGTCGCTGCTTAGTTCCCGGAGCCAGCGCATGCTGTACACCGTGTCGTCATCGTCCTGGTTTCCCTGGGCGAGGGAGCCGTCCAGGTCTGCCTCGCGGAGAGCGCGCTCGCGAGCGAACATCGACACCAAGGTATGGGTCTCGCCGTCCTGCTCAATCTCGTAGAAGATGGTCTGGTTCAGCGCGATGTCTGGCGGAATGCCAACCGCCTGGATGCTCTTGTCACCCGGGGTCAGGTAGCGGGCGACGGTGAGCTTGAGCTTGGAGCCGTCGGCCTCGTTCGGGTACAGGTGCTGCACACTGCCCTTGCCAAAGGTGGTCTCGCCGACGATCACGGCGCGGCCACGGTTCTTCAGCGCGCCAGCGACGATCTCCGAGGCAGAAGCCGATCCAGCATCCACCAAGACCACTATAGGGAAGTCTCCTCCGACGGTGTTGCCACCACGGGCGTTGGTCTCGTCGACCTTGGAGCCTCGGCGCTCGACAGTAGAGACGATGGGGCCATCGCTGAGGAACAGGTCAACAACCTCGATGGCTTGGTGAAGGTAGCCACCGGGGTTTCCTCGAAGATCGAGCACTAAGCCTTGGATCTCTCCGCCATCGGCCTGGCGCTTGAAGCTATTGAGCTGGTCCTTCATGTCGCCGCTGACCGCGGCGTGGAAGTTGGTGACCTTGATGTAGCCAATGTCCCCGTCGAGCAGCGTGCCCTTGACCGGGTTCAGCTTGATCTTGGCGCGCTCGATGACGATGTCCCTGGGCTCCTCCCAGGATTCACGACTCACGGAGATGGTGACTGGTTCGCCGACCTTTCCTCGCAAGCGAGAAACAGCCTCTTCCAGGTCCATGTTGACCGTAGACTCACCGTTGATGCGCACGATCTGATCGCCTGGCTCCAAGCCTGCTTCCCAGGCAGGGGTGTCCTCCAAGGGGTACTCGACGGTGAGCAGACCACCGACCAAGGTGATGGTGATCCCTAGGCCACCGAACTCACCGGAGTTCTCAGTGTCCATGTTCTCAGCAGCAGCCGGGGGCAACAGGATGCTGTGGGGATCCAAGGTGCCGAGGACACCGTTGATCAGCGCGTACTCAACCTGTGCAGGGTCCACCTCCTCGCTGAGGTGCTCATCCAAGACGCCCGCGACACGGGAGAGCTGGTCTTGAAGCGCACTGGTGTTGTCGATAGGCGGCAGCTCCAGCGTCGTGGTGTAGCCCCCAACGCTGATGTGCAGGAGCTGGCCATCGTCACTCCGCTGGAAGAGCACTTCGGAGACGCGGCGCTCCACTGCGTCCAGAGCAGAATCGAACATCGCATCCGGATCCACTTTGTCGGGGTCCACATACTTCTCGTCCACAAAGTGCATCGTGCGCTTGAGCAGTTTGAGCCGGGAGAGCTCATGTGGCGCCCCCGTACTGGCGCTAGCAGGGAAGTCGCCCAAGCTGGAGACCAGCTCACCGGCGTCGAAATCCTCGGCCTGAGAGGCCTGAGAGATCAGGTTGTAGCCTGCGATCGATACAAGTCCAACGCCAACAACCAAGGCTGCGCGTGCAACACCCGTGTGCATTCCATCTCCCGTTGCGTGATTCAGCATAGCCGCATGGTCTTAGACCCGTCTTCGGGACCTTTGTTTCAACACTCTGCGCACGTATACGGCCATGGCCAGCCCATCCTTGCCCCAAGATCCCCGGATCGTTAGGTCGTGCCCCTCAACGCGGCCCTGCATGCACGGGCTGCGAGACCTCCAATGGCGGGACCGATGGCCCTCAAAATCACCTGTCCCCACTGCACGCACCCTCACCGGTTGACGGATCCTTATCCGTCGGCCGGCTCGGAAATTCAGTGCGGCGGCTGCGGTCGGGCCCTGGCGATCAGCTACCCCCCAGGCTTGGTGGAGCGCCTCCGCGCGAAGGGTGCCCGCATCCAAGGCGACGCGCGGGCCGCCATGCCGCCGGCACCGCCCATCGATCCGCTGCCCTCGCGACCGACCCCGAGTGCGAGGCCCACCGAAGTGGCCTCGACTGCACCACCTCCGCGCACCGAGCCCGATGTGGTGCCTACCCAACTGCGAACACCAGCCCCTGCACCGGTGCCAGCCGCTGCACCAGCACCCCGAGCAGCAGCCCCCGCTCCCCGGACGGCCCGAGCGGCAGCCCCTGCACCAGGCAAACCCAAGAAGCCCAGCACCGGCAAGAAGAAGCGCGGCTGGTTTGCCCGCACAGTGCGCTTTGGACTGGCAGCCACCCTACTCTGCGGTATCGGCGGCGTGGGCACACTCGCTGGCGCTTTTTGGTACTACGGCCAAGACCTCCCCACCCTGGAGACCTTGGAGACCTACCGGCCCCCCACAGTGACCGTGGTCTACGACCGGGATGGGGAGCTTCTCGGCGAGATCTACGAGCAGCGCCGCTACGTCGTGCCGATGAAGGACATCCCCGAGCACGTGCAGTACGCCTTCATCGCAGCCGAAGACGCAAACTTTGAGAACCACAGCGGCGTGGACTTGATGGGCATCGCTCGCGCCATGGTAGCCAACCTCAAAGCAGGCGGCATGGCCCAAGGAGCAAGCACCATCACCCAGCAGGTGGCGCGGAATTTCTTGCTGACCAAGGACAAAAAGATCTCCCGGAAAATCAAGGAGATGATCCTGGCCACCCGGGTGGAGGAGACCTTCACCAAGGATCGCATCCTCTATTTGTACCTGAACGAGATCTACCTGGGCTCCGGAGCCTACGGCGTCGAAGCGGCCGCTCGCATCTACTTCGACAAGCACGTCCAAGACCTGACCCTGGCCGAGGCTGCGATCCTGGCCGGCTTGCCGCAGCGGCCCAGCGACTACAGCCCCCACCGTCACTGGGACAAGGCCAAGGCGCGCCAGACCTACGTGCTTGGGCAGATGCTGGACAAGGGCTTTACCAGCCGAGCGAATCACGACGCGGCCCTCAAGGAGGAGATCGCGGTGGTGAAGGGGGAGAACCCCATCCGCCAGCTGGCTCCATACTACACCGAGCACGTACGCCGTCACTTGGTCAAAGAGTACGGCTTCGACAGGGTCTACAACGAGGGTCTGGTGGTACACACCACCTGTGATCTGGCCCTCCAGCAGGTCGCCCAGGCCGCGGTCACAGACCACATCACCACGCAGGACTCCCTGTTTGGTTGGCGCGGCCCCATAGAGAATCTGAGCAGCACGGCTGCCATCCAAGCGCGCCGAGACACTCAGGAGGCCGCCATGCGAGACATGGACCAGTTCCTCACTGACAACGCACGTAGAAATACGGTTCCGGCCAAGTCGAGCCTTCGTTCCGACGAGCGCTTCGAGGCGGTAGTCATCAGCGTAGAGCCCAAACACGCCATCATCGGCATTGGCTCACACGAGGCCATCATTCCTCTGTCGTGGACAAAGTGGGGCTTTGAGCCCAACACCGAGCGCTCCTGGCGCTACCGGGCCAGCTCCGACATCAGCGACACCCTCAAGGTCGGAGACGTGGTCGAAGTGACCGTGGCAACCCTCAACGCAGAGGGTGAGAAGAACCTGAAGGGCTACCCCGCCGCCAAGGGCCGCGCGGCCGCCAAGCTCTACCAGTCTCCTGAGCTGCAGGGCGCCCTTCTCTCCTACGATCTAAAGACTGGAGCGGTCATCGCTATGGTCGGCGGCGTGGACATCGAAGACTCGGAGTTCAACCGAGCCATCCAGGCCAGACGTCAGGTGGGCTCCACATTCAAGCCGATCGTCTACGCCACTGCGATCAACGAGAAGAAGTTCACCACTGGCTCGATGGTGCTCGATGCACCCTTGACCTTCTACGACCACACCCGCGACGAGATGTGGAAGCCGGGCAACTACGGCGGCGACTACATGGGCGAGATCAGCCTGCGCAAGGGCCTGGCTCTTTCCCGAAACGTGGTCACCGTGCGTGTCCTGGATGCCATCGGCCTGCAGCCGGTCTACGACATGGCCCGCAACCTGGGCATAGAGAGCCCAATGGAGTTGGATCTGTCCATGGGCCTGGGCAGTGGCAGCATCACGATGGTCGAGATGGCCCGCGCCTATTCGGTGTTCGCCACCTACGGCAAGAAGGTGGACCCCTACTTTATCGAGCGGGTCGAGGACCGGGACGGCGTGGTCTTGGAGTCCCACAAGCAGGTGGAGCATCCCCAGGTCTTGGACCCCACCGTGGCCGGCATCGTCACTTGGCTCCTGCACGAGGTCGCCACGGCTGGAACCGGCGCAGCCACCAACCGCTT
>JBLHMA010000353.1:0-6102 GCA_047621545.1 Cognaticolwellia sp.
CCGGCAACGCCGTTGTCGCGCGCCAGGGCAACCTGATCGTCCAGGCTCATGAGAGCGTGCCCTACGAGGACCTGCGTGCCCTGCTCGTCGAGCAGATCAAGGAGCAGGACAAGCCCTTCGGCCTGATCGTTGATGACATCACCGGCGGGTTCACGCTAACAGGCCGGATCACCCCGAACTCCTTCAACGTACGCCCGGTCAGCGTCTGGCGGGTCTACACCGACGGTCGCCCGGACGAGCTGGTGCGGGGCGGCGACTTTATCGGCACGCCCCTGACCACCTTCTCCCGCATCTTGGCGGCGGGTGATGACCCCGAGGTCTTCAACGGCATCTGCGGCGCCGAGTCCGGTTGGGTTCCAGTCAGCGCGGTCTCGCCTTCGCTGCTGCTCGAGGAGATCGAGGTGCAGCGCAAGGAGAAGGAGAACGACCGCCCGCCGTTGTTGCCGGCGCCCCCCAATCCCCAAGTCGACAGCAAGTCCGTGGCCCAGGCTACCCAGGAGCCCGCATGATCCTCCTCCTGATGAGCGCTGCCTTTGCTGCGCCGCCCCCCGGTCTGATCCCGGCCCTTGAGTCCGAGCTGGAGCGCGCGACCACCGAGCTTCAGCTCCAAGACGACGCTCCCCCGTACTGGGTCTCCTATGACGTAGTGGATGGCCAGTTCGCGACCTTCTTTGCGGAGATGGGTGCGGTGCTCTCCGCGGATGTGGTGCCCTACCGAGTCATGCGCGTTGAGACGCGCGCTGGAGACGCCACCTACGACTCCGGCAACTTTGATGCCTTTGGCGAGGCCAACGGCGTGCTCTCGGTACGCTTGCCTCTGGACAACGACGAGACCGCCTTTCGCCGCAGCATTTGGCTGGCCACTGACGCCTCCTACAAGCAGGCCGTCCAGCAGCTCTCCCGCAAGCGAGCGGAGCTGCCCCCCAGCGACCCGGCCGTCAGCGAGCTGCCCGCGATGTTGTTCGCTGAGCCTGTGGTGGACCTGAGCGGTGGGCCCTTGCCGCTGGATGCTGAAGGTGTGAAGTCCACGGTTGTTCAGCTCTCAAAGGTACTCTCTGAGTATCCGCAGCTGGAGCAGGGCCAAGCAGCCGGTCGCGACTGGCAGGGTCAGCGCATCACGGTGAGCAGCGAGGGAACACGCCTGATCACCGACACAGGCTACACCGTGATTCGCGTGGAAGCGGTGCTCAAGCACTCCGACGGCAGTCGCCTGCGTAATGGGCGCTGGTGGGTGGCCCGGACCGCAGCAGAGCTGCCTCCGATGGCCGAGATGGAGGCTGAGGTGCGTGAGATGGCCGAGTGGCTGATCGCGTTGGAGAACGCCCCGGTGCTCAAGGAGTACCTGGGTCCGGTGCTCTTCGAGCAGGCCGCCAGCGTAGAGCTCTACCGCCAGCTGGCAGCCGGTGAGCTCGTGGGTACGCCACCCGAGGCCCAGGGCCGCGGCATGTTCGGCGAGGCGCCTATTTCGCGTCCGACCGCTCGCGTGGGCCGCAGGCTCATGCCTTCAGGCTGGACCGTTGTGGACGACCCCAACGCCCAGGAAGCTGGGCGCTACGTCCGGGACCACGAGGGTGTGCCTGGCGAGGGGGTTGTGCTGATCGAGGACGGTGTTGTGCGCCGGGTCTTGAACAGTCGGATTCCGTCCAAGGACGCTGAGAAGTCTACGGGTCACGGCCGCAGCATGGGGGCTGAGCGCCGCGAGGCTATGCCGAGCAATGTCCGCGTCTCTCCCAAGCGTGCCCGCGCGGAACGGGCGATGCGTCGCAAAGGACTGCGCATGGCCGCCCAGACTCAGAACGAGGGGCTGCTGGTCATCCGGCGCATCGAGCCCCCGGCCATGTCCGAGGACATGGACATCACCTTCATGGGCGAGGGACCCGGGGCTGGCCTGACCCGTCCTTACGAGGCCTACCTGCTCATGCCGGATGGCAGCGAGCAGCCCGTGCGCGGCCTGCAGTTCTCCGGCGTGGACCGTCGCGCACTGCGGGACGTGGTGTTGGCGGGTGAGACCGCGGCACCAGTGGGCGTGATGGATGGCCCTCCGGGGCCCGAGCGCTTCTACATTGGCGCAGTCGGGGGCTTGCCTGGGAGCTGGGCTGTGCCAGCGGTGCTGGTGTCCGAGCTGGAGCTGGACGGGAGTGGCGGTGGAGACAAGCGGGTGTTGGCGCGGCCGCCTGCAGAGTAGTCCTGGAGAGGGGGCAGCGGCCGTGGGCCCAGCTAGTCAATACTCTCCGGAATCTTGCCCACAAAGCTCGCATTCAGCTTCAGTTCCGCGTCCAGATCTAGCTGTTGCATGCCCAGCATGATGGTCACATCCGGCCCAGGAACTTGGACTTTGTAGGTGACGTCAGGGAGGACCAGCGGGACTGAAGCTTGTGCAGGCGCCTCGGCAGGTTGGGTTTGCGCGAGGAAAACAGAGAGAAGCAGGGAAATCATGAACACAGCATGACCTTCTTTGGGGCACACCCCCAAGAAAATTCTGCGTGGGGGCTTGTCGCAGGCCGAGTGTGTATCTACACTGCTTACATATGCTCACCCGCAACACCCACTTCAGCATCGGCGTCCATGTGCTCACGGCGCTGGCGGTCAACCGTGACACGCCGATGACCTCGGCGACGCTGGCATCCAGCGTGGACACGAATCCTGCCTTTCTGCGGCAGGTCATCGGTCAGCTGCGCAAGGCGGGACTGGTGCAGACCAAGCTTGGCAAGGGTGGGGGCTCGCTGCTGGACCGAGAGCCCCAGGACATCAGCTTGCTGGATGTGTACCGGGCCACTGTAGGCACGGCCGGATTGGCCACGCATGACTGCCCGCCGGACAGCCACTGCTTCGTCGCCCAAGGGGTGCCCCAGGTGCTGGACCGGCTCTCAGCGCGCTTGGACGCGGCGGTTGCAGCCGAACTCTCCGGCACAAACATCGCTCAGGTTGCTGACGAAGTCCGGGTTTAAGACGCTCTTTTTCAGAGGGGCAGCATGCTGCTGCTCCATCCAAGATAATTGTAAGTAAGTTACTGACAAACACACAAATGGAGGCCACCATGGCTCAAGCACTGCAGAACAAGATCGCGCTCATCACAGGCGGAACCAGCGGAATCGGGCTGGCCACAGCAAAGCGCTTTGCGGCCGCCGGTGCCACGGTCATCGTCACTGGGCGGAATCCGGAGACTCTGGCCGCTGCCCGCGTTGAGCTGGGCGACCAAGCCACCGTGGTGGCCTCGGATGCGGGAGATCCTAGCGCCATCTCGGAGCTCTATGAATGGGTGAAGACGGAGCATGGTCGGCTGGATGTGCTCTTCCTAAACGCCGGAATCGCCCAGTTCGCACCCTTGGGAGACTCTCCCGCCGAGTTCTTCGATCGCATGTACCAGGTCAACGTACGCGGCCCCTGGTTGGCCATTCAGGCAGCCATGCCTCTGCTCGGCCAGGGCAGCAGTGTCATCGTCAACACCTCGATCTCCAATGTGAAAGGCATGGCTGGCGCTAGCGCGTATGGGGCCACCAAGGCGGCTCTGCGAAGCATCGTTCGCACCGCCGCCACCGAGCTCTCTCCAAGGGGGATTCGGATCAACGCCATCTCCCCGGGCCCCATCAGCACCCCGATCTACGGAAAGCTGGGCATGCCCCAAGAAGCCCTGGAAGGGTTCGCGGCCGGGGTCGTGGGTCAGGTACCCCTTGGACGCTTCGGCGAGCCCAGCGAGATCGCGGAGACCGCCCTGTTCTTGGCCAGCTCGGCCTCCTCCTATATTCAGGGAGTAGAGATTCCCGTTGATGGAGGAATGACCTCGGTTTAGGCACGTTTTATTGATGGGCTCGGCACACTTTCTTTGAAAAAATGCGCCGGGCCTGTCGATCTTTGGCAGGCTGCTTCGACATCCGGGTGAACCTGCCCTTCCGGGGCAACAATGGAGATTCCCATGCAGTACCTGCTCGCCATCTACGAAGACGAATCCATCAGCTCCAAGCGCACCCCCGAGGAGTGGGGCCCCTTCATGGCCAAGTACAACGCCTTCACCCAATCCATCATCAAGAGTGGCCACTTCAAGGCCGGTGATGGACTCCAGAACACCCAGTCGGCGACTTCCGTTCGGGTCAGGGACGGCAAGTCTGAGCTCACCGACGGCCCCTTCGCGGAGACCCGGGAGGCGCTGGGTGGCTACTATCTTATCGAAGCCGCCGACCTGGACGAGGCCACTGCTATCGCTGCCCGCATCCCCACCGCCGAGACCGGCACCATCGAGGTCCGCCCTGTGATGGCCAACCCAGGTTGAGTCGAGAGACCCTAGCTCGAACCCTCTCTACGGAGTACGGCCGCTTGGTCGCGCTCCTAGGGCGTTGGGCTGGGGGAGACCTGGGATTGGCCGAGGATGCCCTCCAGCAGGCGAGCCTGTCTGCTTTGGAGCAGTGGGATGAGCCGCCGGAGAACCCTGCGGGGTGGCTGCTGCGTACCGCACGCAACAAGCTGGTGGACCAACTTCGGCGCCAAGGAAAGCATGTACAGGGCACGGACCTGGAGACCATGGCCGGACCGGAGGGACCTGTGCTGGGAGAGATTCCCGACGAGCGCCTGCGTCTGATCTGCACCTGCTGCCACCCCGCCCTCTCTCAGAGTGCGCAGGTCGCCCTGACCCTAAAGACCGTGGCGGGCATGGAGATTGACGAGCTCTCTCGTGCGTTTCTACTCGAGCCCACGACCATACAGCAGCGTCTGGTGCGGGCCAAGCGCAAGATCCGAGATGCGGGAATTCCCTACCAGGTGCCGGGTCCAGAAGCTCTGCCCGAGCGTTTGAGCGCCATCCTCAAGGTGCTCTACCTCATCTTCAGCGAGGGCTGGGCGGCCACCTCGGGCACCCAGCTTGTGCGTGCGGAGCTCTGTGATCAAGCGCTGTCTTTGGCGATGCTGCTCCGAGGTTTGCTTCCTGAAGAACCCAGGGTCCATGCGCTTCTAGCCCTGATGCTGCTCCAGGATGCCCGCCGCAAGACCCGGCAGGATGAGCGGGGAAGACCGGTGTTGCTCCATGCGCAAGACCGAGGCCAGTGGGACCGCCAGCGCATCATCGCCGGCATGCTCAGCCTGCGGGAGTCTGTTCGCCTGGGGCCCATCGATACCTACGGTCTCCAGGCCGCCATTGCTGGGGTGCACGCCCGGGCTCAGTGCGCACAGGACACCGACTGGGGGCAGATCCTAGCCCTCTACGAGCAGCTCTACGCACGCCAACCCGATGCCGTGGTCGCCATGAACCGGGCTGCGGCCATCTTCCAAGTGCACGGCGCTCAAGCCGGCTTGGACGCGCTGCTGCCTTTGGAGCCGGAGCTCAGCAGCTCCCATGTGTATTGGTCGGCCCGCGCCGCGATGCTGCGCGCCCAGGGAGCCGAGCAAGACGCAGCCGAGTGCTTGCGGGAGGCGTTGGAGCGGGTGGGAAACCGACCGGAGCGACTCTGGCTGGAAGAGGAGCTGGCCACGCTGGCGAGCACCTGAGTTGGGGCTGGCTGGCAGCGGCCGGGCCTTGCTGGGGGGGGCCGGAGGCGTCGGGGGTTCTCCCCCGGAAAAGGACAATAGTTCAGGTTGGCTGCGCAGCAACACAAGTTGAACTATGCCAGGGCCTCGCCTTCCAGCTCACGAGACATGCGCTCGATGAGCTCACAGGCATCATCCCAGGCCTCGTTGTTGTCCCCATCGCCGGCCTCCATGTTCAACACGATGCCGTCGCGGCCCATGTCGTAGGCGGAGATCTCCACCTCGAAGTTCCCGCTGCCCTCTTCTTGGGGCACGGAGAAGAAGCAAGTCACCGTGTCGGGGGCTTCCTTCTCCACCTCGACGCTCACCCCTTCAAACATCGCAGCCACGCTCTGCGCGGCGAGCTTGAGCTCTCCGATGTCCAGGTGACCCATCTCTAGCTGGTAGCTCAGCTCACTCATGACACGCTCTCATGGCAACACGGCCTGGGCCCACAGCGGGTGCTGCAAGCCCGGGCCGTTTAGCCGAGCGCCAAGTCTCAGTCGAACAAGTCTCAGTCGAACTCTAGGGGCACACCATCGATCAAGATGTCGCCGTACTTCTCGCTCTTGTCCACGCCGTTGATCTTGCCGCTGCCGCTGCCGGAGG
>JBLHMA010000354.1:0-6080 GCA_047621545.1 Cognaticolwellia sp.
GAAGCGCAGAGCGCATGGGTGCTGCTCGCCCTAACCGTGCTCCTGAGCCTGCCCCTCATCCTGGGCTTTGCACGGGCCAGCGGTCGCTACGCTCAATACCTCGCTGAGCGGGTCTTGCCCGACTCTCAGCTCCAAGGGCGCGTCCTGCTTCAACGCGGCGTGCGAACCCTGCTGGTGCTCAGCTTTGGTTTGCCCGTGGCGGCGCTCCTGGTGCCAGCAACCGGTCTGGTCTCCGGGGTCGTGGTCCTGGTGTTGGTGGGCATCTTGGCGCTGTGGACCCTGCGGGCGACCGAAGGCGCAGACGCTGAGCTTCGCAGTGGCGCGGGCCGGGTGTTGGACCTGTTGGAGGCGCGTCTGAGTTCCGGGGAGCAGGCTGCCGGAGCCTCGTCATCGGGCCCCCAGGAGCTTGTGGAGGGCACGCGCACTCTGACGGTCCTTGCTCATGCCAAGGGGGTAGGCCTGAGTTTGGCCCAGCTGGACCTGCGTGCAAAGACCGGCGCGACCGTTGTGGGGATTCGCTCCCCGGGTGGCCAAACTCTCGGACCACAGGCGCACCTTGCTCTCCAGGTAGGAGATGTTTTGCTTCTGGCTGGGCCTGACCGCGCCCTACAGGATGCCGAGCAACTCTTGCTCGAAGGTCCGCAAGTCACTGGTAGCCGGCTGCCTGGAGGCTGAACAGGTGGGCGTAGCGTCCCTCGGCGGCCATCAGGGTGGCGTGGTCACCCGTCTCGATGACTCTCCCCTCATCGAGCACGACGATGTCGTCCGCCATGCGCACAGTAGAGAAGCGATGGCTGATAAGGATGGTCATCTGGCCCTGGGCCTGGTCGGTCAGACGCTGGAAGATCTCTGCCTCCGCCTCGGCGTCCATTGAGGCCGTGGGCTCGTCGAGCACCAGAATGTCGGCCTCATCTCGCATGAACGCTCTGGAGAGCGCGATCTTCTGCCATTGCCCGACCGAGAGCTCACGACCGTTCTTGAACCAACTCCCAAGCTGTGTCTGGTGCCCCTCGGGCATGGCGTCGATGAATGGCTTGGACATGCCCTTTTCTGCGGCGGCCATCAAGCGCGGCGCGTCGTCGATGTGGGCCACGTCACCCACCCCGATGTTCTCCCCCACGCTAAGTTGATAGTGGACGAAGTCCTGAAAGATTACGCCCAGCCTCTGCCGCAGCGCCCTTGGCTGCCAGTCATCGAGCGGGGTGCCATCGAGCAAGATCTGGCCCACGCTTGGCCGATAGAGTCCCGTGAGCAGCTTGATCAGCGTGGTCTTGCCACTGCCGTTGTGGCCGACGAGCGCTAGGCGACGGCCCGGTTTGAGGTGCAGGCTGATGCCTACAAGGGCGGGCGTTGTGGCCGCTGGGTAGGTGAATCCGACGTCTTCGAAGCGGATGCCGTCGCCGGGTGTGCAGCCCTGGGTAGCGGTGCCTTCGTTGCGGGTGATGGGCATGTCGAGGAAGGCGTATAGGTTGGAGAGGTACAGGTTGTCTTCGTACATGCCCCCGACGGCCTTCAAGATTGCCGAGAATGCACTTTGCCCCTGCTTGAAGACCATCAGATACATGGTCATTTGGCCCAGGGTGATCAGGCTCGCCATCGCTGAGAGAGCCACCCAGATGTAGGCGCCATAGAGCGTGGTCGAAGAGAGCAGGCCAAGCCCGAATCCCCATTTCCCCCGGCGCAGGGTCAAGCTGCGATCCTCTTTGTAGAGTGTGTGGAAGATGCGGTTGTAGCGCTGCACCAGAAGGGGGCCGAGCTCCAGCAGCTTTACCTCTTTGGCATAGTCCTCACGTGCAATGACGACCTCGAGGTAGGCCTGCTTCCGCTTCTCAGGAGACCGCCACTTAAAGAGCCGAAAGGCCTCACCGGAGAACCGGGTCTCTGAGATGAATGCAGGGACTGCCACCACAACCAGAAGGAGCACTGCGAGGGGTGAGTACGCGGCGAGGAGGGCCCCGAAAGACGCCAGAGACAGACCGTTCTGAACGAGCCCGAAGCTGCGCTTCACCAAGGAGAGTGGCCGAGAAGACGCCTCGCGACGGGCTTGGGTCATGCGGTCGTACAGCTCCGCGTCCTCGAAGTGCTTCAGCTCCAGGCTCTGGGCTTTGTCGAGGATGAGCATGTTGACCCGGTGACCCAGCTGAGCACGGAGCAAGGACTGGGAGACCTCGAGCCCCTTTTGGCAACCGGCCAATGAGATGATCAGAGCTGCTTCGAGCCCAATCCAGAGCAACGCGACGCGCTGGTCGGGTTGTTCTCCTGTCTCGATGGCGTGCAGCACTGCATCGACGATCCGGGCACCGGTCCACGCCACGGCCGGCGGCAGCAAGCCTGCGATGAGGGTCAGACTTGCCAACGCCGCGGTGAGGATGCGTGAGGTGGCCCAAACGAGCTCCAGCGCCCGACGGGTGTAGAGAAACACGCCGAGTGACCGCCGCAGCCAAGAGGGCTTGTCCACTGTAGGCGAGGCGCTGACCGGGCTCACTGGGCAGTGACCGGGAGGTGGTCAGATGGGCTGACAAGTCCCCGACCATGGGGGGCGAGGTGAAGGCCGACGCGGAGTTGTCTCAAGCTGTGGTCCGGTCTCGGGTTGGCTGTAGCGAGACAGCGCGGGGCTGAACCTTTCAGGGCGTCTGAACCACGCCTAGCTTCTCTGCATCCACGGTGCTTGGCCATAGGGTATTCCGATCTGTCCAGGCGCCCTTGAGCAGTGCGCCGTCCAGGTGTGCGCCCAAGAGGTTCGCCCCCCGCAGGTCCGCATCCCGCAGGTCGGCTCCCTCCAAGAAGACGCCCGGAAGCTGCGCTTCTCTCAGGTCTGCTTTACGCAGGTTCGCGTTGTTCATGTGGGCGCCCATCGCTTTGATGGAGCGTAGGTTGGCCCCCTGAAAGTCGGCCTTCTCCAGGTGGGCATTTTGGAATCCGGCGCCCTCCATTTGAGCATCGGCGGCGTCCAGCTCCCGCATCTGTGCGCCATCGAAGATCCAGCCGTTGCCGAAGCGTGCGCCCTGTAGACTCGTGCCGATCATGCTGATGCCCGCTACGTTCATGCGTGTGGGGAAGTTCCCGTTGGTGAAGTCCTCGCCGTCGGCCATGCCCAGAGGGCCCAGGGCGCCCTGAGGGGGAAGAGCACCCCACTGGGTGCCCTTCATATTGTTGACGACGTCCATCCGGTTGAAGCGCGCACCCCTAAACGTGGCGCCGCCGGTCTCGGTCTCCATGTTGGCCTCGAACAGGTCCGCGCCGTCAAACTTTGCCCCTTCCAGGAGCGCCCCAGTCAGGTTCGCCGCGCGCAGGTTGGTGTTGCTCAGGTCGGCTCCCCTCAGGTCCGCTCCTTGGAAGTTCACCTGCTCCAGGTCGGCGCCAGAAAGGTCCGCCTGACGCAGGTTGGCGCCACGCAGATCTGCGCCCAGAAGGAAGGCGTCGGGCAGGTCCGCATGGGCCAGGTTGCGCCCGCGCAAGCTGCTCTTCTCCATGTGCATCGCCGAGCGCATCTTCACGGCGATGGTGTTGAAGCTGACAAAGTCTACGGGGAGCTGGCCGAGCACCACGCCGATTGCGATGAAGGCGATTGGAAGTGCAGAGATGCCCAACTTGCGCTGTCGATCCCGGCGCTTTGCGGCGATCCGGTTCTTGAGCCAGGTGTCGTTGTGCAGCACGCGCGAGGCCCTTAGGAACGCCCATTCCGCTTCGCTGCGAAGCACCAGGTCATCGGCGTGGCGTTGGACCACATCAAAGAACTCCACAGGGAGCAGGTCCTTGTCTTCCTTGCCGCCGCGCAGCCATACATCAAAGGCCAACTGGAACTTGTGCCGGGCCGCGTTGAGCTCGCCGTCGTCCTCGCCGTATTGTTGGATGCGGTGAATGAGGGATTCGTGGGCGATGCGGTAGCTGCGCTCCCCTGGGAAGCGGGGGTCCGAGTAGCCTTGCAGGATGCGCCAGCGGGACTCCAGAGTCCCCAGGACACGGTGGCGGCCAGCCACGTCTTGCACCCCGCGCAGCAGCTCAGACTCGGGGGCCGGCCGGCTTGTCGCGGAGCCAGGCAGGTGGGTCAGAGCCCGCAGAATCTCCTTGGCCTGGTTCTGGTCCTGGTCCTCCAAGCCTTCGATGGCCTGGTCCAAGATTCGGGCCAAGATGCCTTGGGCGCCACCCAGACCATTGCGGTAGTGCTTTTGGGTGATGTGCACCGGGTCACTGTTTTTAGCCAGCTCCCAGAGGCGGGAGCCGATGGCCTGGATGCGCGGGGCGAGCTCCCCTGCGTCGTCGGCGACCAGATCGGCGACGATCTCGTCCACCAGCCCCTCTTGGAAACTGAAGGGTGGGTAGTCCACCTCCAAGCCCATGCGCCCGGGGCCTTCGAGTGCCTCTCGGGCATCCTTTGGGGTCAGGGGAGAGAGGGGCAGGGGACGCAGCACTTGGTCCAGGGGCAAACCGTCCAAGATGCGCATCAAGGCACCCAGGTAGTCTTCGCGCAGGGACAGAATCAGGCGGACCTGCGACCCCGTGCGCAGCATCAATCCCAGCGCCTCAGCGAAGGCTTGCTGCTCATAGGCCTCGCCCCCGGTAAACAGCTCCTCGAACTGGTCCAGGAACAGACAAATGGGTCGCCCCAGGTGCTGACTGAGCTGCTCGAAGACCTGCTCTACCCCCAGCTCCTGCACGTTGCTACTCTCTCCAGACGAGCTGCGGGAGATGAGACGTTCGGCCTGGCTCTTGAGGTGTTCGAGGGGGCGTTGGCCGCCGTGCACCACCAAGACCTCGTGGCCTTGCTGTGCCAAGTAAGGAAGGACTCGTGCAGAGAGGAAGCTGGTCTTGCCTACCCCAGAGCGTCCGGTCAGCGCCAGCATAGGCGTCCGATCCGAGTGTTCCCAGACGTCTACGAAGCGCTTGGTGTCCGCATCGCGGCCAAAGAAGAGTCCGCTGGTGCTCTCGGTAAAAGGACTCAGGAAGCGGTAGGGCTCGCCAGGTCGTTTGACTGGTGGTGGTGGGCGGGAACGAGGAGGGCCCGGCGCGCGCTGAAGGGCGCTGAGCTCGGTGATGACCTGGGCCCAAGCGTCGGGTCGCTTGCCCGGGTCCTTCTCTAGCAGACGGTAGCAGAGCTCGAGCAGGGCATCTGGTGACTCGGGTGCCAAGTGGGCCAGCGGAGGGGGCTCTTTGTGGACGTGGGCCTGCAGGTAGTCCTGGATGCTGTCCTCTTCGAAAGGCGCGCGGCCGGCGAGCAGCTCGAAAAGCATGCAGCCAAAGGCGTAGAGGTCGGCGCGGTGGTCTACCCGCCAGCAGAGGGCTTGCTCGGGGCTCATGTAGCGGGGCGTACCTACGAGCGAGCCGGGGCTGGTCAGGCGAGAGGGCGTCGATAGGCTCTGGCTCTGAGCGCCCACAGGGTCGGCCGGGGTCATGTACAGATCTTCGCTGAGTCCCTCGTTGAGTCGCTCGCGTAGTCCGTCGCTGAGTCTCTCGGTGGGGGTGGCAGCGATGGGAACGTCTTGGCTGTGCAAGGGACCCTCGCCGTCCCAGGTGTGGTCGGCGCTGTTGAGCGAATCGGCCGGGGCCATCGTCTCCAGCGAGTTCCGCAGGCGGGGGATCTGTTCCATGGAGTTCTGGAGAGCCTTCGGAATGTCCTGGGGCGGGGGGATGGGGGATGGGTTCTGTTCCTGCAGAAAGGCCAACCCGAAGTCCAGGATCTTGACCTGCTCGTCGCCGCCTTCTCCCAAGACAAAGATGTTCTCGGGCTTGAGATCTCGGTGCACTAGGCCCACGACCTGGCCGGCGCCCATGCCCTTGGCGATCTGCATGGCCAAGTTCACAGCGCGTCCCCAAGGCAGTGGGCCCTCGTTGCGCATCAGCTGTGCCAGCGTCACACCCTCCAGCAACTCCATGACGAGAAAGCGCGCGCCGTTGGGACCCTGGCCTACGTCAAAGACCGTCACGACGTTGGGATGCTGCAGCCGGCAGGTGGTGCGCGCTTCTTGCTCGAAACGGGCGACGACCTCTGGGCGGATCGTCAACTCTGGGCGTAGAAGCTTGATTGCAACCCGGCGGTCCAAGGCCTTTTGGATGCCCTCAAAGACCTCGCCCACACCACC
>JBLHMA010000355.1:0-6068 GCA_047621545.1 Cognaticolwellia sp.
TCCGTGAGCGAGCCGGTCGAGCAGTGCTGGAGCCTTAGCGGGTGCTTGCTCGCGAGTGGGGCAACGCATCGTCGATCTACCCGCGCATCTGGGCGAAGAGCTTGGGGACACTGCACTTCAGGCTTGGGTCTCGGAGCGCTGACATCGTTTAGTCAGTCAGGGGCCCGTCGTGCCGCGCGGCGCCGTCTGCAATGTCGAACCACGGCGACTTGGACCCCGTGAAGATGTGCGCTTTCACTCGCAGCGCTTCTGCGCCGTCGGTGATCAATCCGACGGGAAGGTAGGTACGCACAGCGTCGTTGGGGCCGGGCAGGGGAGAGCCACACACCGCGCAGAAGTGCTTCTCCCAGTCGGCGTTGGGCTTCCTCCAGTGGCGGATCTGCGCTTGGCCCTGGGTCCTCGCAAAGGAGGCGTTGGGAACCAAGGCTCCAGTCATGAGCACCTCCAGAGCTGCTCTATCGGGGGGGCAACTCGGGCTCAACGCAACAACTCCGGAAGCATCGGGGGTTCAACGCAACAACCCCGGAAGCATCAGGGGTTCAACGCAACACTTTGGGTCGAATGGGGGCCGTTCTGCGTGTTCTGGCACCAAGATCCAGGCGGAATGTTGCGTTCACCCATCGATGCCTGTCGCTGTGTTGCGTTCACCCCTTTTTGCCCGTCTCTCCGGGCAAAAAGGGCTTGTGGTCGGCAAAGAACACCTCCGCATCGGCGTAGGCCATGCCCAAGTTCTCCGCGAACCGTCGGTCCGAGTCCCGGTCGCCGACCATCAAGCAGATGCTGAGATCCAGGCCGTGTTTGACCATGTGGGCCACCCCCATGCCGGGGTTGGGCTTTCGGTCCCAGGCTTGACGGTCCACCCAGGAGGAGAAGAGCAGGTCCAGCTCCACATCCAGCAGGACATGGGTCTGGTCAAAGCAGGCTTGGGCGCGCTCGGGTTTCAGGCTGCCCTGCTCGATGGCGCCCTGGTTGCTCACCCCAAGCAGCAGCCAGCCTGCGTCCTTTAGGCCGCGCATCACCTTCTTGCGTCCCTTCATAATCTGCACTTGGTTGGGGTAGAAGGGGAAGGGCGCGCGGCCCGTTGACCGGCGCAGGGTGCCGTCGTAGTCAAAGAACAAGGCCCCTTTTGAACCGGCAGGTGTGCGCTTGAAGGGGAGCGGTTGCAGGACCGTGATGCCCTCTTCTGTGGTGGGCTCCGCAAAGGTGTTGAACCAGTGCCCAATGGCTGCCGGCGGCAGCATGTTGGGGTCAGACTTGCTGGCCTGCTTGACCTCCGCTGGGCTCAGGATGCGTCCTTGGCGCTGGATCATTCTCTGGCAGGCGTTGATCTGAGCGTCTCGCTCCGTGCACTGGATCCACTGGCATACAACCGGCAGACCTTGGGCCTGGGCAGCGGCAATGACCCCCGCCCTCGAGGCCACACTCGGGTAGGTGTTGTCGAGCACGGCGTAGCGAAGGCCACCTTGCAGGGCCTCTTTGAGCTCCTTGTCTACGCCTTTCAGAGTGCCGCCCAGCGTGTCCCGGTTGAAGCGCCCCCAGCCTGCTCTCTCCAGTGGGGCCACATGCTGGGTCTTGCCGCTGGCGGGTGGGCCCATCACGATGCGCACTTGGCCGCCGCGCTGCTGGTCGGGCAGCAGCTTGAGCAGCCTGGGGTCCTGGGCCAGCTCCTGGGCCAGCGCCACTGCGGCCAGCGAATCCTGCAGGCTCTCGGGCCGGGTCACGCCCACGATGGGGCTGTGCCCCAGAGTCAACATCCAGGCCACGGCCACGCGCTGTGGGGAGACGCCGAGCGCTTTTGCCAAGGCCTGAAATGGGACCGGTAGGGCCTTGCCGCGGCGTTTGTGGCCGCCCAGAGGGCTGTGTGCCAGGACCGGAATGCCACGCTCAAAGGCGGCTTGGACCACCGCTCCGCTCCGGCCGGCTTTTGGCTCAAACGGAGACCAGCCCACCTGGACTGACGCGACGGGGATGCGGGCACAGGCTTGTGTGAGCTGCTCGACGCTCACGTTGCACAAGCCAATGCGGGCGACGGTGCCTTCGCCGACCAGCTGCGCCAGGGCGTCGAGGGACTCCTCAAAGGGCACACGGCGGTCCACCACGTGCAGCTGCAGTAGGGCGATGCGCTCCACTTCCAGGGTCTCCTGGGCGCGCCGTGCTTGGGTCAGCAGCCGCTCTGGGCGGCCATCCGGCATCCAGCGACCCTTGGGCCGGGCCAGGCCCACCTTGGTGAGCACCTGGGCTTGGGGAAAGTCCTCCAAGGCGCGGGCGAGCAGGCGGTGGTTGTGGTGCAGCGTGTCCTCGCTTGTGGCGTAGACGTCTGCGCTGTCGAAGAGGGTGACCCCGGCTTGGGCGGCGGCTTGAATCAGGGCCACGGCCTGATCCTCCGAGTGTGCCCCCTCTGTGCTCAGGCGCATGCAGCCCAGGACCAGGCCTGGCAGGGGAAGGGGAGGCGCGAAGGGCAACGTCTTGCGAAGCGTCCGGCCTGGATGCGAGACCGTCAGTGGGTGTTCCGCCTGGGCGCTGGCTGCTGGCTGCGCGCTGGAGAACAGGTCCCAGCCCTGCTCCCAGTCGCTGCTCTCAGGCAGGGGCTTTCCGCCCAGGTTGAGCAAGATCCAGGCCGAGCCCAGACGCGGCAGGTCCGTATCCGTGCAGAGCAGCAGCTCCCGCCTCTGGCCACCGGGGCGCAGGGCCAAGTGCAGCTCGCCGGCCAGGATCTGCTCCAGCAGGGCCGCCTCTCCGGGGTCTGGTAGGGCGCTCAGCAGGCGCTTGGACGTGCTCACCCAGCGCCCAACTGTGCTGGCTCTGGCCACACCTGGCGGCGGCACCTCTAAGCCCATGCCTGCGCTGAGCTCGCTGTTCCGCAGGGGCGGCGAGAAAGCGTTTTGAATGCGCTGGATCTTCTCGATCCAGGACGCCTTCGCGTTTTGCAGGGCCTGGTGTACCGCTGCGTGTGCAAGAGCCTGTGCCGAAGGGGTCAGAGCCATGTGCGCAGGCTACACCGCCGGTGTACAGGCTGTCGGGAGCCAAGCCATGACGTGGACGCGAGTGACTCTACAGGAGCGCATCGAGCTGGCCCCGGGCCTGGCACGCTTCCGGCTCTCTGGGCACCAGCCGGACTTTAAGCCGGGGCAGTTTGTACAGCTGGCTCTGGACCTGGACGGGGAGCGGGTGGGGCGGCCCTACAGCCTGTGCTCTGCACCAGGACAGGACCTGGAGGCCCTCATCGTGCGGGTAGACGGCGGCGCCCTGACTCCTTCGCTCTTTGAGTTGCCCCAAGGCGCGCCCCTCTGGGTTCACACGGCTGCCAGCGGGAACTTCACCTTGGATCGGGTCCGCGATGCACCCAGTCTCTGGCTGATCTCTACTGGAACGGGGATCGCGCCCTACATGAGCATGATCCGCCATGCGTCGCTCGAGCGCTTCGCCAGGGTCGTCTTTGTGCACGGGGTGCGTCGGTTCGCCCACTTGGCCTACCGCCGCGAGATCGAGGATCGCGGCTTTGCGCACCTGCCTGTGGTCTCGCGGGAGCAGGGTCAGGGTGTGCTCCATGGGCGTATTCCGGATCACTTGGGCAGCGGCGCCTTAGAGAGGCTGGCCGGTGCCAAGCTGGACGACAGCGCCCAGGTTCTGCTCTGCGGAAACCCGGCGATGATCACCCAGGTCTATGGCCAGCTCATAGACCGCGGTCTGACAAAAAACCGGCCCAGAAAGCCGGGAAACATCACCTTCGAAGCCTACTGGTAGGAAAGAATAATGCTCTGGTTTGTCCTTGCTTGCGCCACCAAAGTGGTCCCCGTTCCTCAGCTGCTGATGGGCTCCCCAGCTCCCAAGACCCAGGCACCCGCCGGAGAAGATGCACCCAGCACCTTCGGCAACCTAGGCTGCGGACTGACCGTCGGATTTCAAAAGGTCGATGAGCGCTACGTGGATGCGCTGCGTACGCCCGAAGGGGATGTGCTCGTGGTGACGGAGGCTGTCAAGGGCTCGTACGAGGCCACCTTGGTCTTCTCTCTCCAGGAGAAGGGGCTTGGGTGGTACAGCATCTTGGGCGCTGGCAGCGACGAGGACACCCCGGCCAGCTTGAGCCCGGTCGCTGACGGCTACATCATTGGCGGAACGACCTGGTCCCATGGCGCCGGGATGAGCGATGGCTGGATCACCAAGCTGGATACCAGCGGCAAGGTGAAGTGGCAGCGGACCTATGGCCTGTATGACCGAGACGTGGGCTTGGGATTTGCGCCCATTGGCAGCGGTGGCTTGTTTGTGACCAACGTACCTGACTACGGATTGGTCGTGCAGCAGCTCGACGAGCTCGGCGGACAGACCGCGCAGGGCGGCTTGGTCGGTGCCTACAAGAGCATGGCGATGGCGCCACTCAGCGATGGGGCGCTGATCTTTGGTGGGGTCGAGAAGGACGAGGGCATCTCAGGGCGGGTCTTGCGCTTGGACGCTTCTGGGAACCGGCTGTGGAGCCTGGACATGGGAGAGGACAGCCCGGTCACCTACGCCATGTCCAATGGCTCGATGGGCTTTGTGGCCGCTGTGGCCGGGGCGACCCCTCGCTTGTCGCTCATTGACGCCAGTGGCGCCCTGACCGACACCGCACTGCTTCCTCCTGAGTTGGAGGGACTCTCCATCGTCGGTGGTGTGCGCAGCGCGCTTGGACCGCTGTGGATCGGCCAAGCCGAAGACGGCACTCGCGTGGTGCAGATGAACGACGAGGGCGACGTGGTGTGGAGTCAGACTCTGGCTCAGATCGCCATCCAGGATGCCCTCCCCTCTGGGGACAAGATGCTCTTTCTGGGCAACGGTCAGGGCGCCAGTAGCCAGGATTTCTTCGGGATCTACCTGGACGCGGCCACGGGCGCGAGCGTGTGTGTGCCGGAGCCTGTCATTGAGGAGCCAGCCGTTGAGGACCCGGCGCTCGAAGGTGTCGAGGGGGAGTCGGGAGAGGCTGCGGAATCAGGGGAGGAGATGCCTGTGAAAGATGCACCTGTGGACGCGGTGGAACCTACCCCATCAGAGTGAGGCTGCGAGCGATGTGAAGAGTGGGTAGAGCGCTTGCGTAGCCTACTCTTTCCGGGTAGCTGGGCGGTCTCAGACCCGGACCGTTCCATGTTTAGCCCTCTGCTCGTACTCGCCCAGCTCGTCTCTCCGGCCCAGGCCGCCGCCATCGTGGTGGCCGTGGAGGACGGGGGTACCAAAGGCACCAGCGCCGAGCTGGCTGCCCAACTCAACGACGACACCTACCTTTGACTTTACGGCCACGGTGGTCTCCGCCGAGGACATAGACACGGCGACCGAGCTCGCGGCCTATGACGTTGTGATTTTGGGAGACGGTGGCAGCGACGAAGTGGACTGGACCGAGACCATGGCCGCGGCCCTGGAGACCTGGAACAACGCAGGCTTCGGCGGCGTGGTGAGTGTGGGATGGATCGACTACGTCTCAGGGCCGGGGGCGACCGTGCTCACGAGCATCGACAACGTGCAGCCTATCGACAGCGACAGCTTCGGCTACACCTACTGCAACGGCTCTAGTACCTTCTCGACGCTCTCCAGCCACGAGATCACGGACGGTCTTCCCAGCACCCTTACAGCTGGCGCCGACTACATCGAGGGCAGCCCCTACGCCTCCGACGCCACGAACGGTGAAGTGTTGGGGATCTGTGATTCCTACAACACCATCGTGGCCGGGGAGTACGGCTCCGGCCGAAACGTGTACCTGGGCTACCTGTACATGGCGAGCGACAGCTACAGCAACACCGACCTACGCTCTGGTGACTGGGACCGTCTTCTGGAGCAGGCGGTCGCTTGGAGCGCCGACGCTCTGGACACTGATGGCGACGGCGTGAGCAACGGAAGCGACAACTGCCCCAACGCCGCCAATCCAGGCCAGGACGACGCCGACGCGGACGGAGTAGGGGACGCCTGCGATCTGTGTGAGGGGGACGACGCCACTGGTGATGTGGACGGCGACCTGTACTGCGCGGACCTGGACTGTGATGATGCAGAGGAGAGCGTCTACCCCGCGGCCGTGGAACTCTGCGACGGCCAGCTCAACGACTGCG
>JBLHMA010000356.1:0-6051 GCA_047621545.1 Cognaticolwellia sp.
GCACGACGATGTGGTCGACTCGGCCCCCACCCGCCGCGGTGAGCCGGCAGCCCACATGGTGCACGGCAACGCCTTGGTCATCCTCTCCGGGGACTACTGCCTGGCCCGCGCTGTGCTCTTGGCTGCAGAGGAAGGGGGCCACGAATGCGTGCGCCACTTGGCCCAAGCCGTGGCTGCCATGTCCGAGGGCGAGGTGCTGCAGCTCCAACGCGCAGGCCGCCTGGACACCAGCATGGAGGAGTACCTCCAGATTATCGAGGCCAAGTCCGCTGCCCTGATCTCCTGGTGTGCCGCTGCCGGCGCCCACATCCTGGAAGACGAGCACCTGGCCGGCCGCATGGAGGCCTTTGGCCGCTCCGTTGGCGTGGCCTTCCAGGTCACCGACGACGTGTTGGACTACAGCGGGGATCTGGCCATCACGGGCAAGGAGCCCGGCGCGGATCTCTTGGACCGCAAGCTCACCCTGCCGCTTCTGTACGCATTCCAGGCCACCCCAGGCCTGCGCGCCCGCTTGGAGGAGCGCCCCCCAACCCGGGAAGAGCTGCCTGAGCTGCTGGAGATCGTGCGCGCCTCGGGTGCCCTTGAGAAGGCCTTGGCCTACGCCCATGACCTGGTAGACGTGGGCATTGACCAGCTCAGCCCCCTGCCGGAGACCCCCTACAAGCAGGCGCTCATCGACCTGGCCACGTACCTGGCTGAGCGGGCATCTTGAGCCCCGAGAAGACCAGCCCCAACGAGACGGGCCACGGGGGGAAGGGCTCCGTCGGGCCTGTCGCTGGAGATCCGAACCGCGAAGATGCGGTTCGGGACATGTTTGACCGGCTTGCGCCCACCTATGTGCGGGCCAACTCCGTGCTGTCGATGGGTGTGGACAAGCTCTGGCGCAAGCGTGGAATGGATGCTCTCGGAGACTGTATCCAAGGCCCCATGCTGGATCTGTGCGCGGGCACCATGGACCTGAGCATCGCCCTGCACGAGGCTGGATGTCCGGAGATCGTGGCCTACGACTTCTCCCCTAAGATGCTGGAGGTGGGCAAGACCCGTTTGCCAGCAGGCGCCAAAGTGACCGCATTGGTTGGAGATGCCCAGGACTTGCCTTGGACCGAGCCACGATTCGCCGGGGCGGTGGCTGCCTTTGGCCTGCGCAATGTGCCCGACAACCGCAAGGCGCTCTCCGAGCTCTACCGGGTGCTTCAGCCTGGTGGCCGAGCGGTCATTCTGGAGTTCTTCCAGCCCATTCGCGTGGACGCACGGGTGTTTCACGGTGTGTTTAACAAGGTGGTCCTGCCCACGGTTGGCGGCTGGATCTCCGGCGACTCCCAGGCCTACGGCTACCTGGCCGACTCGATGCAGGCCTACATGCCGCGCACCGAGTTCCAGGACATCGCCCAAGAAGTTGGGTTCACTCTGCGCATTGGCCGGGAGCTTCTTCCCCCGGTGGCCAGCCTGGTCTGCCTCGAGAAACCCAGGGAGTCGGTATGAAAGTTGTACTTGGAATCTCGGGGGCCTCGGGCTCGGTATATGCCAAAGGCATGCTGGAGTTCTTCTCCGGTCCAGGCAAAGAAGCGGGCCACGAGTGCCACGTGGTCTTCTCTAAGACCGGCCGCCTGGTGTGGTCTCACGAGCTGGGCACCGACCCCAAAGACTACGGGCTGCCCATCTACAGCCCGCTGGACATGACCGCGCCTTTCGCCAGCGGCTCCAGCAACTTTGAGGCGATGGCTGTTGTGCCCACAAGCGCCGGTTCCATGGCCCGCATCGCCCACGGCATGAGCACCGACCTGATCGGCCGGGCCGCTGATGTGATTCTGAAGGAGCGACGCACCCTGGTGCTCTGTCTTCGAGAGAGCCCCTACAACCTGATTCATGTGCGAAACATGGAACAGCTGATTTTGGCGGGCGCCAAGGTGATGCCCGCCAGCCCCAACTTCTACTCCAACCCCAAGTCCATGCAGGACCTGATCGACTCCGTGGTCGGCCGCGTCCTGGACCAGATGGGGATTGAGAACAACGTGCGACATCGCTGGGAAGGTATGAAATGACCGCAGCCCTCAAGCCCATACACAGTCCTCGCTTGAGCCCCTTGGCCCACATGGGTCTAAAGCGGGCAGGGTTGACCCAGATCACCGAGAAGGTCTTGGCCGGAGAGCGCCTCTCTCTGCAAGACGGGGTTCGTCTGATCGAGGAGCCCGATGTGGCCAGCGTGGGGGCTCTGGCCAACTACGTGCGCGAGGCATGGCATGGCGACTTGGCCTACTTCAATCGAAACGTGCACATCAACGCGACCAATGTGTGCGAGGCCAGCTGTATCTTCTGCAGCTTTGCCCGCCTGACGGTCGACTCCCCGCTGTCCTACACGATGACCTTGGAGGAGGCGGTGGGGCGCATCGAGTCCCTGCGCGATGCCTTCATCACCGAAGTGCACATCGTCAATGGTCTGCACCCTGGGCTGCCCTTCAGCTACTACACCGACCTGCTGCGGGCCATCAAGCGCGAGCGTCCGGACCTGCACATCAAGGGCTTTACCGCCGTAGAAGTGCACTACTACTCGGAGAAGTTCGACATGAGCTACGCCGAGGTTTTGCAGGCCTTTCGGGAAGCTGGGTTGGACTCCCTGCCGGGTGGCGGCGCTGAGATCTTTGCCGAGCGGGCGCGCAAGAAGCTCTGCCCAGACAAGGTCACGACCCAGGGCTGGCTGGATGTGCACCGCACCGCACACAGTCTGGGCTTTAAGACCAACGCCACCATGCTCTTTGGCAGCATCGAGAAGCTGCAAGAGCGGGTCGAGCACCTGGTCACTCTGCGCGAGCTGCAGGACGAGAGCCTGGACAAGCGCGCCCTGGACCCCACGGCGGGCTGCTTTCAGACCTTCATCCCCCTGCGTTTCCACAACGAGAACAACCGCCTGGAGCGCATCACCGAGCCCACCGCGGCCGACACCCTGCGCACCATCGCAGTCTCCAGGTTGATGCTGGACAACTTCAGCCACGTCAAGAGCTACTGGGTGATGTTGGGCATGTCTCTGGCGCAGCTCTCCCTGAGCTACGGGGCCAGCGACATTGACGGGACCGTGCGCGAGGAGCGCATCTACCACATGGCTGGTGCCCGCACGCCCCAAGAGCTGACCCGCACTGAGCTGGTCCAGATGATTCGCAACGCCGGCCGCATTCCGGTGGAGCGGGACACCCACTACCTCGTCGCAGCGGAGGCCTAAATGTCCACCGAGAACCGGCCCTCTGACAGCAGCCCCATCCGTGTGGCCGCCGTTGGCTACACCAACGCGTGGCCTTTGCTGACCCGCTTGGACCGCATCCGCTACCAGGTCACCGAGCGGCACCCCACTCAGGTCGCTGAGTTGCTGCGCACCGGCCAGGCCGACGTGGGTCTGGTGCCTGTGGCCGCGATGCTCTCCGATGGCGACTACAAGGTCATTCCCGGCTGGTGCATTGGTTGCGAAGGTCCCGTTCACAGCGTGCTCTTGGTTGCCGAGACCCCCCCGGAAGAATGGACCGCTGTCGCCCTGGACGGCGTGAGCCGTACCTCCGTGGCGCTCTCCAAGCTGCTGCTCACGGAAGGCCCCCTCTCCAAGCGCGTTCCCAAGGGTCTCAAGGTCTTTGACTGCGAGCCTGGAAAGGGCGTGGAGCATGCCCGCGGCACCGTCGCTGGATTGGTCATTGGAGACGCTGCCCGCTCCCTGCCCGAGCGCCTGAAGACCCGCATGGATCTGGGCGAGCTGTGGTGGGAGTGGACCAAGCTGCCCTTTGTCTTTGCTGTCTGGGCCGGTAGGCCCGATCTCCCCCACGACGCGGTTCAAGGCCTGCGCCTGGCCGCCGCCGAAGGCATGGGTCTGCGTCAGCACCTGCCCGAGCCCGACCGCAGCTATGTCACCGAGTCCATCCGCTATGAGCTGGACGACCGGGCTCTGATGGGCCTGCGCCGCTTTGCCGCCTTGGGTGCCAAAGCCGGCGTCTTGGGTCGGGACACCCCACGCGGAAAGGTGGCTGAGTTCCAGCTCTATGGTCCTGCCAGCGCCCTGCTCCCCCGTCCCGATGTAGACGGACTGCTGGCCGCCTGTGCCGGTGGAGAGCCGGCGGATCTGGACGTGGCCACCACCCTGCACGAGCAGGCACCGCTCACGGATCTGGCGCTCGCCGCCAGCCTGCGCTCCAGTGCTCTGTTTTCGAACACTCAGACCGCCTACTGCTTGGGCGGAAAGGTGTCTGTGGAACAGGACCCCACCGCCGTGCTCTCCGAGCTGATGGACCTGGATCAGGCCGGCGCCTCCATGGCCGAGCTCACCGGGTCGCTCTCTTTGGAGAAGTGGACCGAGCTGCTGATCTTTGTGCGGGAGCATGTCTCCCTGCAGCTCAGCGGGCTGTCCCCAGCTCAAGTGCACAAGCTGGGTCCCGCCACCCAGGTCATCGCTGCCCTACAGTCCGCCGGTCTCTCCGCCATCGCACCTGGCCGCGGCCTGCTCTTGGACGAGATCGCCCGCCGTCGCCAAGGCGCTGAGCTCTCTGCCGCCCAAGAACGCGTCGTGCTGCGGGCCGCCTTGGACGCCGGCATGATGCCCACCATCCGCGTGGTCTTTGGCCACATGGACACCCTGGCCCAGCGCCTGCGCGGCCTGCTGGCCGTTCGTGAGCTGGAGCCGGTCGGCGTGTGTGTGACCACCTTCCCCATCGTGGATGTGGGCTGGCACGACAACACCGCGGCCGACCAGCAGCGCCTCTCGGCCCTGGCCCGTCTGATTCTGCCAAAGGCCAAGTTGGTCGCCGATCTCCAGGTGCATGGCCCCAGTCCTGCCCAGGTGATGCTGCACAGCGGCGTGGACGACTTTGGCGTGGTGTGGCGGACCCAGGACGGCGAGAGCCCAGATTGGGATCCAACCCTGGCCTTGACCGAGCTGCACCTACGGGAAGCTGGCCGCGATCCTGTGCGTAGAGACCTGCACTTCAAGCCCGCTGGCGGCGCCTTGACCAAGCCAGCCTGGAGCGCAGACAAGCGCGCCCGTGCCTGAGCCGGTCTCTGGCGCGCAGGTCCTTCGCACGCAGGTCCTTTGCACTCAGTGGGCTCTGCTGCCCACGGGCTTGGCCCAGAACATCGAAATCCGCCGTGTAGACGGTGTGATCACCCACATCGGGCCGGCCTCGGGTCCCTGTGAACCGGGCCTGGTCATGCCGGGCCTGGTCAACGCCCACACCCACCTGGAGCTCTGCGGTCTGCAGCAGCCTGGCGGGGAAGGCCTGCCCCACTGGGTACGCGGTCTGATGGGCCAGCGACGGAGCCAGAGTTCCGCGGAACAAGCGATGGCAATCGCCCAGGGCATCGCCTCCCTGGAGGCATCCGGCACCCAGTCCGTCGGCGAGGTCACCAACGCGCGCTGTACAGACCTCTCGCTCGGAGAGAGTTCCTTAAGCGGCGCGGTGTACCACGAGATTCTGGGCATTGATCCAGAGGATTGTGAGGAGGCGCTGGCTACTGTACAAGGACCGGCACCCACCGGTTTTCACCTGCAGGCCGTGCCCCACGCGCCCTACTCTTGCTCTCCTGAGCTGCTGATTGCCGCCATCTCTTCGCAGCGTGGCCCAGCTCTGCCCACCCTGCACTTGGACGAGGATCCCGCCGAGCGGCAATTCTTGCGAGATGGCAGCGGACCCTGGGCGGATGTTCTGGACTTCCTGGGCCGAAACCGGGCCGCTTTCAAGCCCCCCGCATGCACCCCGGTGCAGTATCTGGAGCGCTTGGGCCTGCTCTCCAAGGTGGCCTTGGTGCACTGCACTCTGACCCGCGGCGAGGACCTGGATTTGTTGGCCGAGCGGGGGACCCATATCGTGCTCTGTCCCAGCTCCAACCTGCACATCACGGGAATGCTGCCGGATGTGCCGGGCATGGTGGAGCGAGGAATTCCTCTGGCCCTGGGCACCGACTCCACTGCCAGTGGGCAGAGCCTGGACGTGATGGGGGAGGTGCGCATTCTGGCGGAGTACTTCCCGGAGATTCCCATGGAGGTGTGGTTGCTGGCTGCGAGCACTGGCGGAGGCCGCGTGG
>JBLHMA010000357.1:0-6038 GCA_047621545.1 Cognaticolwellia sp.
TCCTCTTGGGCCATGCCCTCGCGGTGTTGCCCCAGGTAGAATAAGCCGGCGAGAGACAACCCACACGGGAGAGATGTGCTTGGCCTGGGCTGGGGCGAAATCGCCCTCATTGCGGCACTGGTTCTGGTCTTCGTCGGACCTGCGGATCTGCCAAAAGTATTGCGGTTTCTTGGGCGCAGCTACGGCAAGCTCCGGCGGGCCAGCGATGACCTGCGCCGCACCTTCACCCTCGAGGTCGACCGGGTCGATGCAGAGGCACGGGCGGATGAGATCCAGCGCCGCAGGGAGGCGCTGCTCGCACGCCGAAAGGAAGAAGCCGAGCGCATAAAGACGGATGGAGGTGCTTTTCCTCGGGGTGAGAAAATCCCTCCCCCCCCGACAACGCCTTCCGCGGCATCCGATTCTGCACTGCCTGACTCCACCAGCCCAGAGCCCCCGGAGCACTCCGCAGCAGCCAAGGCAGCCTTGAAAAAGCTGACGGAAAAGACTCCCACCGCCAGCCCTGAGTCCTCCACCCCTGAGAGCGAGGCCCCATGAAGGACCCTGCCCTGGAACCGGTCGAAGACACACGCATGCCCATCATGGAGCACCTGGCGGATTTGCGCACAAGGCTGATCCGGGCGGGTGTTGCTGCGGGCGTTGGCATCGGAATCGCCAGCGCCTTCTCCGGCTACCTCTTCGACTTTCTTGTGGACCCGATGCGCCGAGCCTTGGCCGCACGCGGCTCTACGGAAGGCTTGACTCCCGTGGAACAAGCCCAACTCACAGAGTCGATGAACAGCTTGGTGATTACCGACCCAATGGAAGGGGTGGTGACCTACCTGAAAGTGGCTGTGATCGCCGGCTTGCTCATGGCGAGCCCCATCATCTTCTACCAAATCTGGGCCTTCGTCGCCCCCGGCCTGTACAAGTCCGAAAAGCGTACTGTCATCCCCCTGGTCATGGCCTCGACCTTGCTCTTTCTGGCAGGAGCCAGCTTCGGCTATTTCGTCATCTTCGAGTACGGCTTCGCCTTCTTCTTGGGCGTACTGGACTTCGACACTGGGGCGGCGATCAGCCTGAATTCCTACCTAGGAACCGCGACCAAGCTCTTGGGCGCTTTTGGCTTCAGCTTCCAACTGCCTGTCGTGGTCTTCTTCATCTCCAGGATGGGGCTCATTGACCACAAGGACATGATCGCCTTCTTCCGCTACGCCATTGTGGGCGTATTCGTGATCTCCGCGGTGATCACGCCTCCGGATCCCCTGACTCAGACGCTAATGGCGGGCCCCCTGCTGCTGCTCTACTGCATGAGCATCGGCATCTCTTTCGCCTTCAGCACCAAGGTTCGCGGCGAGGACGGGGAAGCGGTTCCAGCGGACAAGAGCGAGAGTTTCCCGAGGGAGTAAGGCCTACTCCTCCTCGAGTGCGGTGATCGTCAGTAGGGGAGCCCCAGCGTCCACAGCCTGCCCAGGCGTCACCTGGATTCCGGAAACAAGCCCAGCGACAGGCGCCTTGACCTCGTTCTCCATCTTCATCGCTTCGATGATGATGATGGCTTGGCCCTTCTCGACTACGTATCCCTCTTCGACCAAAATGGAGACCACGCGGCCAGGCATAGAGGACTTGAGCTTGCCCTCGCCAGGTCCACCAGCCAATCGAAGAGCCTTCTTGCGCGGATCCAAAACCTCAACGGGGTGCTGCACACCAAGCAACGAGACATCCCAGCCCGCATCTCGCTGTACCAAGCCCGCGTCATAGCTCCGACCATCGATGACCAAGCTCATTCCGCCAGACAGAGACCGCCGCTCCACCACGATTGCTTCGCCACTATCGACGACCACGCGTACATGATCTTCGCCCACCCGCTCGATCTCGATCCTTCGGGTCTTACCGTCCAGGGTCACGTCGTAGTGCATCAGCGCATCCTGTGGGTGCTGCGCCACGTCGCCGCGCGCTTCCAGGTTGAGCCGCCGCTACTGCTACTGGCAGCGCGGGCGGGCTTGAGGTCTTGGTCCAGTTGCGCGATCGCAGCTGCAATGCAAGCGACATCGTCGCTGCGAACCTCGCCCAGGTCTTCAAGGAACTCTGGGGTGATGAAACCGGTGGTGTACTCGCCGGCCAGAAAGTTCTCGTCCTTGAGAACCTTGCGGAAGAAGCCAATCGAGGTCTTGATGCCCGTGATCCGGTACTCCCTCAGCGCGCGATCGGTACGCTGGATACACTCCTTACGGGTGCGTCCCCAGACCACCAGCTTGGCGATCATGGGGTCGTAGTAGATCGGAACCTCCGAGCCAGCACTCACACCAGAGTCCACCCTAACGAAGGGTCCACCTGGCTCTTGGTAGTCTTGAATCAACCCAGGAGCCGGTGCAAAATTGGCCTGGGGGTCCTCAGCGTAGACCCGGCACTCGATAGCGTGGCCATTGATTTTCAGGTCAGACTGAGCGAACCAGAGGGGCTCTCCGGCCGCCACCCGAAGCTGAGCGCGAGCAAGGTCCACGCCCGTGATGGCCTCAGTGATGGGGTGCTCCACCTGCAGGCGCGTGTTCATCTCCAAGAAGTAGAAAGAGCCATCTCCTCCCAAGAGAAACTCCACCGTCCCCGCTCCCACGTAGTTCACAGCCTCTGTGGCCTTGACCGCAACAGAGGCCATTGCTTGCCGGGTTTCCTCCGTAAGCACGGGGCAGGGGCACTCCTCGATGACTTTCTGATTCCGACGCTGGATGGAACAATCACGCTCGAAGAGGTGCACGGTGTTGCCATGACCGTCCGCGAGCACCTGAATCTCCACATGCCGTGGGTTGACCACGAACTTCTCAAGATAAACCGCGTCATCCCCAAAGCTGGCCTTGGCCTCACCGCGAGCAGACCGGAACGCCGAAACCAAGCCGTCCGGATCATTGACCTTCCGCATGCCCTTCCCACCGCCACCAGCGCTGGCCTTGAGCATCACGGGAAATCCGATCTCAGTTGCAACCCGCAACACTTCCGCCTCGTCTCGCAGCGCTTCCAGCGTCCCAGGAACCACGGGCACACCCGCGGCAGTCATACGTTGCCGTGAGCCTGTCTTGGAACCCATGCCGATGATGGACTCGGGCGGAGCACCGATCCAGACCATGCCTTCGTCTAGGACAGACTGAGCAAAACCTGCGTTCTCACTCAAGAAGCCATAGCCAGGATGAATCGCATCGGCCCCGGTGTCCCGGGCAACCTGCAGGATGCGCTCCGCCACCAGGTAAGACTCAGAGGCGGGGGCGGGCCCGATGTGCACGGCATAGGTCGCCATGCGCACATGGCGCGCGTCACGGTCCACGTCGGAATAAACCGCGACTGTCTCAAGGCCCTCCTCGGCGCAGGCTCGGATTACGCGAACTGCGATCTCGCCACGGTTGGCAACAAGGACGCGTTTGAAGGGTCGAAGGTTCATGCTCACCCTGGTTCTGTTGCAGCCTCAATAACAGATCATGCACTCCCTCGGCGCTCAGATCCTGCCCCCGAAACGACAGAGGGCCGCCCCAGACTGGGACGACCCTCAAGCTTTACCAAGCCCTATGGCTCAGGCTGTCAAGCCAGCGCGGACGCTGCCTTGTCTGCAGCCTTCTTCGCTTGCACGATCTTCAGGTCGGCCGCCTTCTGGGCCAGCTTCTCTTTGCCCAGGACGATGTCCAAGACTTGTTCCATGCGACTGGCAAAGTGGAAGGTGAGTTCCGCCTTGATTTCATCAGGCACCTCCACCAAGTCCTTTTCGTTCTTGGCAGGAAGGATGACGGTCTTGATTCCTGCACGGTGCGCGGCCAAGACCTTTTCCTTCACGCCACCCACTGGCAAAACAGCACCACGCAGCGTCGCCTCTCCCGTCATGGCGATGGTGGGATCGATAGGAATGTCAGTGAGCAAAGACACAATGGCTGTCAGCATGGTCACACCTGCCGATGGGCCGTCCTTGGGCACCGCGCCCGAAGGAACGTGAACATGGATGTCCTCGGTCTCGAAGACCGCATAGTCAATGCCCAAGTCAGCAGCCATGGAGCGGATGTAGGAGCGGGCGACGCCCACAGACTCCTTCATCACATCCCCAAGTGAGCCGGAGAGGGCCATGTTGCCCTTTCCCCTCATGCGAGTTGCCTCGATGAAGAGAATGTCGCCGCCAACCGAGGTCCAAGCCAAACCGGTACAAACGCCAGCAACCGTGTCCTTCTCGGCCACCTCGGAGAAGAAGTGGATGGGTCCGCGAACCTCCTCGATCATGCTCTCCTCGATCATGACCGACTCCAGCTCTCCACCGGCGATCCTGCGAGCTGACCAACGGGCACAAGCCGCAAGCTCTCGCTTGAGGGCGCGAACGCCAGCTTCGCGGGTGTAGCTCATGATCAGTCGCCGGATCGCAGCGTCGCTGAGGTCGAACTGCTCCTCGCTTAGACCGTGATCGGTACGAACCGAGTGCAGCAGGAAGTTCCGGCCAATCTTGAGCTTGTCCTCGGGGGTGTAGCCTGGGATCTGGATGACCTCCATGCGGTCCAAGAGGGGGTTGGGGATGTTCTGAGCGACGTTCGCAGTCGCAATGAACATCACCTTGCTCAGGTCAAAAGGCAGATCCAAGTAGTGGTCCGAGAAGGTGTCGTTCTGTTCAGGGTCCAGGACCTCAAGCAGTGCAGAGCTGGGATCGCCGCGAGAATCGCTGCCCAGCTTGTCGATCTCGTCGAGAATAAACACCGGGTTGCGCGTTCCGGCCTTCTTCAGCGACTTGATGACCTTGCCGGGCAGGGAACCGATGTAGGTACGCCGGTGGCCGCGGATCTCAGCTTCATCGCGAACGCCACCCAGGGACATTCGGACCATTTTTCGTCCCAATGCGCGGGACACGGACTTGGCCAGAGAAGTCTTTCCAACACCCGGTGGACCCACCAAACACAGGATGGGGCCCTTCATGTCGCGCTTGAGCTGAAGTACGGCGAGGTACTCGACAATCCGCTGCTTGACCTTCTCCAGGCCGTAGTGGTCTTCGTCCAAGATTTCCTGGGCGCGCATGACGTCCAGGTGGTCCTCGGTCTCCTTCTCCCAGGGGAGTTCGACCAGCCAATCAAGGTAAGTCCTGGCAACGGTGTACTCAGCAGCGCCAGGCGACATGCGCGCCATGCGCTTGAGCTCCTTGTACGCGGCCTGCTCGGCCTCCTTCGGCATACGGGCTTGCTTGATCTTCGTCTTGAGATCTTCAAACTCCTCCTGCCGCTCGTCAACCTCGCCAAGCTCCTTCTGGATGGCCTTGAGCTGCTCGCGCAAGAAATACTCGCGCTGCGCCTTGTCCATCTCTCCCTTGACCTCGGTCTGGATCTTGTTGGAGAGTTCGAGGACCTGGATCTCCTTCTGCAGGAGCACGATGACCTTCTCGATGCGCTCTTTGGCATCCAAGGTTTCCAGCAGTTCCTGCTTTTCCTCCACACCAATACTCAGGTTGGTGGCGACGATATCGGCCAACATTCCTGGGTTGTCGATCGAGCGAACCAAAAAGCTCGCCTCGCTCGGGATGTGCGGTGACAGATCGATGATGCGTCGGGCAAGCTCGCGCAGCTGGCTGAGCAGCTTATCGAACTCGCGACCCTCAGCCTCTGGCTGAGGGTGGGTAGAGACCCTGGCAGACAAGTAAGGATCGGTTTGTTGCCACTCTTTGATCTGGATCCGCGAGAGTCCCTGGATGATCACATTGAGCTTGTTGCCCGGCATGATGACGGACTTCAGAATCCGCACGACCGTTCCGGTCTGGTGCAGTTCGTCCGTACTTGGGTCTTCGTTCTTGGCGTCCCGTTGGGCAACGATGGCAAGCAGCTGGTCTCCAGCCATTGCCTCTTCGATTGCCTTGAGGGACTTGTCGCGTCCCACATTGATGGGAAACGCGAGCACCGGAAAGATGACGGTGTTGCGGATGGCCAAGACCGGGAGGTCAAGCTCCGGGGGCAGGTTGCTGGCTTCCTGCTCGGGTCCGGGTGTATCAGAGGTCATGAAAGCTCCATTTCTGTGTCCAACCCTATCCATGTAGGGCGCTAGGGCAAGGGGCAACT
>JBLHMA010000358.1:0-6037 GCA_047621545.1 Cognaticolwellia sp.
GATCGCTTTGGGCCGCTCCCAAGCTAGGTGGGCGACGTGCTCCAGCAGGCGTGGGAGAAGGCGGCTCATGCACAGATTGCCTAACCCTATAGGGCCCTACAACGCTGGAAAAGCTGGCGTGTTCAGAGGCTGTCTGATCCACCGCTGCGTTGGCTTCGTCGGTCCTGACGCCACGCGGAGCGCTGACGCCGTTCGTCCGCCTTGGTGGATCCACCGAAGCGATAGCTTGCCTCAAAGCTACTCAACACCCAGAGATAGCTGGGAGAGCTGACCCCCACGCCGGCCTTGAGACTCAGGCGTTTTAGGTCCATCTGGTAGGCAAGGGTCGCACGATAGGAGTTTAGGGGGCTCCATTGTTCGCTGGTGGCTGCATAGGGGGCCAACATGGCCGGCACCTTAGCGCCGCCGCCGGTGAGGTCCTCCATCCAGAGCACCGAGCTGACGTCCAGCACAAAACTGTCCCGTCGGTTCAAGCGGTAGTCCACTGCCAAGCGCGCCGAGGCGGCCTGACCCTGGTAGGCAATGTCAGGAAAGAAGCCCAGATCATCGACCATCCCAAGGGCCGAGTAGACCTCTGCGGCCGAGAAAGTTCCGTCCATTGCGACGCTCCAGTATTGGGCGCCCAAGTGCATCCCCCAGCGCTCGCTCAAGACTGCGCTCAACGTCGGTCCCATCGCCCAGTACTGAGCCGCGAAGTCCTCCTGGGTGTAGCGGTAGCCGCTGCCTTGCAGAGCCAAATCGAAGCGCCCCAATCGCAAGGGGTTGACCTTGATGTTGGCGTTCTGAATGCCCAGCAGATTCAAGGGCAGGTTGGTGCCGACTTGGGTGCGCGGCAGGATGCCGACCTGGGTGTTGGACAGGCCAATACGAACCTCGCCAAAGTCCAGCGTGTAGGCGGTGTAGTCCACCTGAGCTCGCGGGTTAGGGGGCAGTTTGCGAAGGCGTGGACGCAGCCACTCGATCTGGGCTCCGCTGACCTCGGGCACGCCAGCCGCTTCCGCCATTTGCTCGGGGGAGAGCAGTGGCTCGCCCTGGCCTGAATCCTCCTCAGCTTCTCTCTCCTCCTCTTGATCTTCAGAGACCTGCTCTGGAGGTGTGTCCTCCTCAGTAGTCGTGCCAGACCAACCTTCGGCAGCGGCGACCTGTGAAGAGGCGAGACAAGCAGCGAGCAGGGTCATTGGGCAAAACATACGAAGCACCTCGGCTCATCTGAAGGGAGGCTTTAGACCGCGTCCAAGCCCAAGAGCGCGGCCTGCATCACCGGGAGCATAGTATGTGAGGACGCAGTGCTCGGAAACACACTGGCATCCAGCACTTGCAGGTTGTCCACCCCGTGCACTCCAAAGCCCAGATCCACCACTGAAGTCTCCGGGTCCACGCCCATTCGGCAGGTCCCCTGCGGGTGTGCCGAGATCAGGGAGAGAGAAGCGGGAGTCAGCGGCCAATCCTTGAGCGCGCCCAAGTCGGCCGCAGCTTCGACCACGGGAAAACCTGCCACAGGTAGGTAGACCTGCTCCGCCCCCGAGGCCAAAAAGACCCGCGCACAGGTGTCCATCGCCTCCCGCATCCGCTCCAACCAAGCCGGCGAGAAGGGGTAGTCGATCACCGGCCTAAAGCCATCGCGGCGCACACGACCCACCGGGGCATCCGGCACCAAACACAGGGCCGCCCCCATGCGCGTGTAGTCGCGAAAGCGCTCCATCAACTCGGGCCCCCAGCCCACGCCGTTCACCGCTGCCATGCCGGGCGTGGCGCCCACGGACTCAATGCGGAATCCACCCAGACCGCGCTCCGGAGTGCAGAGCTCTCGCCCGTCTAAGTAAGCCGCCTGGGGAATGCCCCGGAACATGCGGACCGTCTCCGGGAAGCGCGCTGAGACTGGGGCCTGGGGCTGCAAGCTGAGGTTCTGCCCCACAGCAGGTCCTCCGAGAAGGCTGGCCTGGAGGATAAGCGGGCTGTGAATGGCTCCGGCCGCCAATATGACGCGCTCAGCTTTGACCCGAAAGCGCCCCACCACCTTGTGCCCCTCCATGAGCTGCCCTTCGACCACGCGCACCCGCCCATTCTGATGGGGCAAACGGCTGACCCGAGCACCGGTCTGCACCCGCAGATTTCCAGTAGCGACCCCTCTGGGAATCCAGGTCAAAGCCGTGCTCTTCTTCGCGCCGTATGCACAGCCGATCAGGCAGTAGCCGCTGCCCACGCAGCCCACACGGTTGTGCTCGAACACGTCCCCGGCGATGCCGAGCGCTCGACCGCCCTCCAAGAGCAGCTCGGCGTTCCGGTTCAGCTCGTGGCTCTGGATCCGGTTGGCACCAATGGCCTTGGCCGCGATGCTCGCTGCCTTGCCCCACTGCTCAGGCGTGAAGCGATCGACACCGTAGGCCTGGGCCCAATAAGCCAGCACGCCTTCTGGGATGGGCACCACATCCGCCATGTTGATGACCGTACTGCCCCCAAGAGCGCGCCCCTGGAGAACCGCCACGCCCCCGTCCGCGC
Source organism: Cognaticolwellia sp. (assembly GCA_047621545.1). Taxonomy (GTDB): domain Bacteria; phylum Myxococcota_A; class UBA796; order UBA796; family CAJQPC01; genus CAJQPC01. The sequence goes on from JBLHMA010000358.1 coordinate 2,500, forward strand.
TGAACTGGTTGCCCCCGTCCCGGTACAGCAGCGGCAGCATCTGCTCCTCTCGCTGGGTCATCTGCGAGCCCTTGACCTGGACGCCCTCTTCCAAGAGCAGGACCTCGTGGCCCGCCTCAGCCAGGTAGCCCGCGGCCAGACCGCCCCCAGCGCCGGAGCCGATCACGCAGACCTCGGTGGTGAAATCCTGATCCGTCATCGCCCCACCAGCGGACCGTCGTAGCCAATGGCCGCCCAGCTCTCCGGGCCAGCAAAGAAGCTCATCACAGCCGTGCGTCGAAGGGCCTGGAAGACCTGACGACGAACCGCCACCGAGCTGGACTCCCAGCCAAGCAAGACCTGCCGCCTGCGGTCCAAGTCCATCCGGTGAAAGCCCACAAAGCCGGCTGTGTGCTCGAGCAGAAGCAGGGCTGTGGGCAGCTGCTTGGCCAGCTCTGGGTCATCCCCCGCCAGGAAGCGATCCACCTCTAGGGCCAGGCTCTCCGCCGAGCGGGCATCGGGGAGCAAGATCTCAAAGGCTGCCTGCAGGGTCGCGCGGGGCTGGGCCCCCAAGAAAGGGGAGTCCAGATCCTCCCCTGGTCCACGGTGTCCCCAAGCCCAGGCACCCAGGCCTGAGACAAGCCCAAGACTCAGTCCCCCAGCGAGGACATGGCGGCGTGTAAGCACGCAGTAGAGTACACCCGCAGACAACGCCCCCCGGGAGTGCGCATGAGCGAGATCGACCTGAGCTTCGAGCTGGACGGCCAGCCCCAGGACCGCAAAGTAGACGGCACCCGCAGCGCCCTGAGCGTCCTGCGCGAGGACCTGGACCAGAGCACGCTCCGTCCAGGCTGCTCCCCCCAAGGGGTCTGCGGCAGCTGCGCGGTGCTGGTGAACGGCAAGTTCCGGCTCAGCTGCACCCTGCCAGCCCGCTCCCTGGCTGGAAAGCATGTGCAGACCTTGGCCAGCTGGCCCCTGGCAGAAAAAGCGGCGGCCGCCTTTGCGGCCCAAGGCGCAGTGCTCGGTGGCTACGAGATCCCCGGCATGCTGACCCAGGCCCGAGCTCTGCACGAGAAGGGCGCCACGGATCCCGCCGGCGCTGACAAGGGTCTACTGATGCACCTGCAACGCGGTGGAAGCTGGACCGCCATCAAGGCCGCGATCGGCAGCATCGAGCAGGCGCACCCCGCGCCGAGCCTCCGCCACATCGAGCGAGCACTGGGCCAAGCGGCCATCGTCGAAGACCTGCAGCGTCCAGGCATGCGCCACGCCGCCCTGGTGTGGGTGCCTGGCCCTCGGGTCACGTTCCAAGGGCTCACCCTGCCCGAGCTCCCCCCAGATGTTCTGGTCCTAAGCGCCGAGGACCTGCCTCTGAACCTCACCCCCTCCCAAGCCGAGCTTCTGCTCTCCAAGGGCAGCGAGAGCCGCCATGCTGGAGAGGTAGTGGCCATCGTCTTGGCCCCGACCCGGGTCCAGGCCCAAGCGGTGCGAGACCAGATCCAGGTTCAGGCCGAGGTGCTGGAGCCCGTGATCTTGCTGTCCAAGAGCCGTCTGGCCGTCGCCAGCGCGATGGAGAACTACGGGCGGCTGCCGGAGAGCTCCAGCGCACAGATCCAGACCGCATTTGTCGCCCAAGGCGCCGCATGCATCGAGCCCCCAAGCTGGTTGGCGGTGCCCACCCAAGATGGCTTGACCCTGTACTCCAACGGGGAGTGTGCCGGGGCCGAAGCGGCCCTGAGCCAGTACATGTGCGGTCTGGAGCCTGGCTCCGTGAGCGTGGAGGTCCTGGGCTCGCGGCCCTCCCCTGGTGGACGGGATGAGCTGGGATTGGGCCCCCTGGTGGTCTCCGCCGCGAACTTCTTAGGCCGCCCGGTCAAGCTCAGTCTGGAGCTGGGCGAGAGCGCGCGCATTCAAGGGCGACGCCACCCAGCCGAGCTGGAGTTGGGCCTGAGCCTGGTCGATGGGGACTTGGCTCTGCAGGCGCAGATCAACGCGGACTCCGGCGGAGAGGGGCAGCTGGGAGAGGCCTTCGTCTACCCGGCCGCCGCACAGCTGGGCGGCGCCTACCGCCTGGCCCACTGCGAGGCCGAGATTCGGGCCTACCAGACCAACAACCCGCCCGCTGGTGGCATGGACGGGGATGGCCTGCTCCAGACCTTGGTGGCCCAGGAGTTGGCCATGGACGCCCTGGCCAAAGCCGAGGGGCTCACGCCGCTAACCCTGCGGACCCAGTGCCTGCACCCAGATTCCAACGCGGCCGAGTTCCTGGAGCAACTTCCAGATGGCCCAGGCTGGTCCCACAGCGTGATCGCACTGCGCTCCTTGGGCCAAGCCCCCGCAGCCGTGGCATTGGAGCAGCAGGACGGTTTGGTGATCCTGCACCTGGACCGAGCCCGAGCCGCCGCCTGGGAAGAGGAGATGCGCGCCATGCTTGTGGCAGCTGGATTCGCCGACCAAGACATCGAGATGCGCGTGCACTCCGGCGCCCCTCCCAGCCCGTCCGCTGATGTGGGCACCACTCTGCAGGCCTTGGCACGGGCCATCCAAGAACTACCCGAGGAAGGACATTCACAGGCTGAGTTCACTCCACAAGACACCCTGTTCACCGCCCAGCGCGCCGCCGCGGCCGTTCAGATGGACGCGCAGGGTCAGATCACTCAGATCCAGGTCTTCGCCCACTGCGGAGTGGACCTGCTGCCCGTGTTTACCCAAGCACGTCTGCAGGCCGCAGCCCAAGAAGGCCTGGGCGCTATTCTCACCGAACAGGCCCTGGCCACCGACGGCGTGGTGGACGACCGTCTGCGCACGGCAGGCTTGATCAAGTCCCGCTACCTGCCCCCCATTCAGGTGCAGGTCGTGGAGTCGAACAGCCCCGCGGTGGACCCCGCGGCCGCCACCCGGATCGCTGTCGCTGCGGCAGTGGCCTGCGCTCTGGCCAAGTTCGAGGGCAGTGTGCGCCCCAGCTTCCCCGCTCGAGACGCCGAGGCCGCCTACGGCATGGGCATCAAGCGCCCCCGCGGCCCGAAGCCCTGAGCCCTGAGCCCTGAGCTGGTTGCTACTGGGCCCGACGCATAAACGCTGCGGTTCCCAGCCCCAGAACAGTGCCCAAGAACCCCAGAATCCACCACTCTCTGGGAATGGGCGGCACCTCCCCTGCTGAGAAGAGCCGGCGCTCAGGCAGCGGACGCAGGGCCTCCAGGCTGCCCATTGGGCGCAAGCTCACGCTGACCTCACGCAGGGACTCGTCCATCGACCAGCTGCTGGGCAGAAGCGGCTCGGTCCCCACTAGGACCCAGTCTGCGGAGAGCTCCCCCTCCACCCAATAAAACCCCGGAAGGTCGGGCAGGTTGCCATTGCGCAGTGCGATCTGGTGCGGACCAGGCCCCAACTCCAAGATCAGGTCCTGCTCGAAGAAGAGAAAGACATCCGTGCCCTTGCTGACACGGGACTTCGGATCGATGCGCCACTCTTGCGTCTCCCCATCGACCGACACCACCAGCTCTCGAGCCAGCTCCTGGTGCCTGCGCTCCACAAAGGCGTCGGCGGCCTGGGGGCCAAA
>JBLHMA010000359.1:0-5998 GCA_047621545.1 Cognaticolwellia sp.
GGCTTGGAGCGCCCAATGCGCATCAAGTCTGGGCCCATTGGCGCCCGCAAGGACGCTGCACACCGCTACCGGGAGCTGGTCTATGGCAAGCTCCCGTTCATGAACCCAGAGCTTCAGGACAGTGATGCGCTGGAGGATCTGGTCAACGGCGAGCTGAGCAAGATGAACGGTTCGCGCTTGGGTGAGCTGGAGTCCAAGCTCGACGCCACCCTTTGCGCCTATGTGGCGGCGTGGTTGCACCTGCGTGGCCCGACGAGCTGCGCTTTCTTGGGCGACCTGACCACCGGCTATGTGCTGCTGCCAACGCCTGACGAGGAGTAGCAAGGTCCCCGGTCCGGAGGACTTTTTGTTACGGTGGGGCCATGATCACCGTTGCACTGGACGCGATGGGCTCCGACTTGGGGCCCGGCCCTTTAGTCAAAGGGGCTGCCGAACTCACCCGCGAGGACCGTGACCTGGCGGTCCTCCTGGTCGGGGACGAGCCCACACTCAGCAAGCACCTAGCCGAGCAGCGCTACGATCCCGCCAAGCTGGCTGTCGTGCACGCGGATGGCGTGGTCGACATGGCTAAAAAGCCCGCGAAGGCTCTCGACGAGGCGCCGAACTGCTCGGTCCTGACTGCGGCGCGCTTGGTGCGCGACGGCGATGCCGATGCCTTGGTCAGCAGCGGCAATACGGGGGCGGTAATCTTGGCCGCCGCTCGGATTTTTGAGCGCCTTCCGGGTATCCGTCGAACGGCCTTGGCGGCTGTGTACCCGACCGAGCAGACGCATGGGCCGCGCAATGACCCCTTCGCGCTGATGTTGGATGTGGGCGCCACCCTGAACTGCACGGCAGAGGACTTGGTCGGCTTTGCCGTGATGGGCACCGCCTATTCCAGAATCATCTCGGACATCGGCCGCCCCCGGGTCGCCCTGCTCTCCAATGGGAGTGAGCCCAACAAGGGCACACCGGCCATCGTCAGGGCACATCAGATGTTGCTGGACCTGGAGAGCGTTGAGTTCGTCGGCAACGTCGAAGGCTTGGACATTCCGAGGGGTACAGTCGATGTGGTCGTCTGTGATGGCTTTCTCGGCAACGTGGTGCTCAAGATGTTGGAGGGGGTGAGCGAGGTGATTGCGGACTTGGCCAAGGATGCCTATGCGCGCAAGTTCCTCTGGCGTATGGGATTGACCATGCTCTCCAAGGGCTTGCGTCAGATCCGAACCATGACCGACTGGAAACAGTACGGGGGTGCACCCGTCTTAGGCTTTGACCAAGTGGTGATCAAAGCCCATGGGCGCAGCAATCATCGGGCCATTCGAAATGCCCTCATCGTGGCCGCCAAGGCCGTCGAGAAGGACTTGAGCGGAGAGATCCGCCGGGCACTACCCGCACCATCGCAGCCCAACGATGCTGCAAGTCCCAAGGCCTGAGTGCCCACGCATGGCATGAAAACGCCCCTGACACTTCGGGTACACAGCAGTATCGACGGCATCGACCCCCTGGCCTGGGACTCTCTGGTCGGTGAGGAGGGTTCGCCTTTCTTAGAGCACGCTTGGTTGAACCTAGTGGAACAGACGGGTTCAGCCAGTCCGGACACTGGATGGCACCCTCAGCACCTAAGCGTCTGGCGGGGTGACACTCTGGTGGCCGCGGCGCCCTCCTACGTAAAGACCCACTCGATGGGTGAGTTCGTCTACGACTGGTCTTGGGCCCAAGCTGCCAGGCAGCTTGGGGTGGCCTATTACCCCAAGCTCATCGTCGGAGTGCCCTTCACGCCGGTCACTGGCAACAGGCTCCTGGTGGCCTCGGGCGAGGACAAGGGCCTGGAAGACATGCTGGTCCGGGGCCTGCTTCAACGGGCAGCGGAGACCGACTGCGCGGGGCTACACGTACTCTTCGACGACCAAGCCCAGTCTGAGCGCCTCGATGGGCAGGGCGGGGCCACACGTCTGCAGTTTCAGTTTCACTGGAAGAACAGGGGGTACGACAACTTCGAGGACTTTCTGAAGATCTTCAAGAGTAAGAAGCGCTCGGAGTTCCGCCGAGAGCGCAAGCGCTTGGCCGAGTCAGGAGTGGTTGTCGAGCGGCTGATTGGAGACCAGATCCAGGATCACCACGTCGCGGCCATGGCGCGCTTCTATGAGACCACTTGCATGCAGTTTGGGGGCAACAACTACCTGAACGAGGACTTCTGGGGCAAGGTCCTGGACCGCTTCGGGCATCGAATGCAGCTCGTCCTGGCCAGCGATGGAGACCGCATCATCGCTGGAGCCTTCAATGTGCAGCGCGCGGGGCGGCTCTATGGCCGCTACTGGGGCTGCTCAGAGGAGCGCCGCTTCCTGCACTTCGAGGTCTGCTACTACCAAGCCATCGAGCACTGCATTGAGCACGGGCTAGACGTCTTTGAGCCGGGCCATGGCGGAGGCCACAAGTATCCACGGGGCTTTGAGCCGACCTTGACCTACTCAAACCACTGGATTCAATCGCCTCGCCTGGATGGTCCCATCCGGGACTTTCTGAAGCGTGAAGGTGCGGCGGTGAGAGAGCAAGCCCAGGAGTTGAACGAACGCCTGGACCTTAAGGCTTAGTTTTCAGGGGCCTTGTCTGCAGCGGCCTTCTCCTCGTCAGCCTTGTCTTCCGATGGCAATCCAACTCGTTCGATGATCACGTCGCGGATGACGGTTCCTTGGTGTACCGCGTGGCTTGGGCCGGCAACCAGCTGCCCAAAGACGGTGTATCCGGCGTTGAGGTGGGGCTGAGGCGCCAGGGTAATGAACCACTGGGAACCGCCGGTGTCTGGACCGCTCAAGGCCATTCCCAAGGTGCCTTCATCGTAGGGAAGCCAGGAGAGTTCGTCCACGATGGAGTACCCGGGCCCTCCCCATCCATCGCCGCGAGGACAGCCGTCTTGGATGACGAAGTCGGCCACAACGCGGTGGAAGTTCTTGTCGTCGAAGGCGTCCGCTTCAGCCAGAGTCACGAAGTTCATCACGGTCATTGGGGCCAGGTCGGTCTCAAATTCCACGATTAGGGTGCCAGCGTCTGTCACAATGCGAGCACCGACGATGCCCTGTAGGTCGGCAGGGTCAGGCACCTTGGCCTTGGGTGGAGCCGCACTCACGCCAACCCGCGTGGCTGGGGCTTGGGCAGCCAAGCGCACGGAGACGGAGGAGTGCTGAAGGGCCTTCTCGACAACCGAGGCGGCCGCCGCAGGGGGAGGGGTGCGCGGTGGAAGGAGGGCCAGAAGATTGTCCAAGGCCTTCAGCCCTTCTCGGAGCACGTCCAAGTCCTTGGCGCCCTCCATCGCAGCAAGTACCTCTCCCATGAGAGCCGCGTCTTCGCTCTCGCCCAAGATGCTGATGCCCACCGCGACAAGGGCAGGGTCTGCATTCTTGATCAGAACTCGTGCGACCTCAGGGCCGCTCTCCAGTTCGGCCAAGCGGCCAGCGATGGCGCTCCGCATCGGTGCCTCGTTGGCCTTTTCTAACAAGCGAAGCAGCTGCTTCTCGTCCTCCAGAGTCTGGACCACAGCCACTCGAAGGACCAAGGATTGGTCCTTGGCCAAGAACGGCCGCAAGGGACCGGTCACGCCGGCGTTGCCCAGGGACAAGATCGTCGCAGCTTGGGTATCTACCGGAATGCCGGCTGCCAGGAAGGGGGTCAGCAGATCCTTGTGATCGATCCCTTTCACGTCCCCACTGGCCTGGATCGCGCTGAGCTGCACATCCCATGCGCCATCGGCGAGCAGCTTGATGAGAATCTCCTCATGCTCTACGTTTCCGTGCTTCCCAAGAGCCCTTGCCGTAGCGATACGAACGCCGCGATCTGGGTCTGAGGCGCCAGCCATCAGCAGGCCGTTCAACTCCTCGTTCTTGGCCGAGGCCGCCAAGCCGCGAACCAGGAAGGCCCGAACGGTGGGGGAACGATCGTGATCGGCCCGGTCCAACCACTCGTTCATCAGCGGTGCACTCAGGTTCTGAGGAGAGATCCGCGCGATGGCAAAGGCGGCAGCTTCTCGTACTTCTGGCTCCAAAAAGCGCCCGCGTAGGGGCTGGGCCAAGGCCTCCATGACCGCTTGGCTGCTGGACCCCTTGACCTCGGCCATGCCGTGCTGGCCTAGAGAGACGGCAGCGGCTCGGGCGATCGGTGCGGATTCGTCCAGTGCGGTAACCAGAACCTTGATGTTGGCTTGCTCCGGCTGCATGCCCAGCGCCTGAATCAGTCTCGCGCGCACCGCGTCAGGCATGTCCTGCCTAAGGGCCGTGCGTGCGTAGGATGCGCCGCCTGGGGTCAGGGCAAAGCCAAATGCTGCCGCCTCGGCAGTACCCGCATTCGGCGACCTCACAAGCTCCTCCAACTTGGGCAAGTTGGCGGGATCTCGAAGCCTAGCCAGGGCCAAGGTCGCCCGTGCTTGGGTCTGCGGGTCCTCGGATCTGAGCAGCGGTCTCAGCGCTTCAGGGCTCCCGCGGCTCGCCTCCACTTTCCAAATGGTCTTGAGAGTGGCAGCGTCGGGCGCCGGGTAGGCCAGGGCGGACAGGAGCATCAGAGTGTTCATGTGGGTATGGTAGTCCGCGCGATGCAAACTGACCCTGACCCCGAGATTCTGCGAACCCTGCTCCATGAGAGTGCGGCGTCCAGAAAGGCCCTCAAGCGCCACGCCCAGTGGCTCGATGGACAGCTCCTTGAGACCAAGAGGGCCCTGATCCATATGGCGCGTGGGCAAGGTGCAGACCTGCCAGATCAGGCAGAGGACTGGCCGGGCAAGAAGCTGATTCGGCGCGCACTCGACCGGGCAGAACAGGCGCAGGTCCGTCGAAACCCACGACACTTGGATCAAGGCTTCGCTTGTCTGCATTGCGGTGCCCAGGTCCAGGCCGGCGGAAGGCCTGTGCGGGATCACTGCCCCCACTGTCTCCATTCCCAACACGTGGATCTGGTGCCGGGGGACCGGGCCTCTGATTGCCAGGGGATCTTAGACCCCATCGGCGCGCAGCAACGCGGTGGTGCCTGGGCGATTCGATACCAATGCAGAACTTGTGGGCATCTACAGAACAACCGAGCCCATCCCCAGGACAACCCCGCCTTGCTCGCAAGGGTCAGCGCTCTGCCAACGTCTTGACCCCGGTGCCTTGGTGCCCACATGACCAGCATGACCCTGCTATCCCGCCTCCAGTACACCCTTGACCAGCTCGACCTGGGCCCGCGACTGGCAATAGGTGTCTCGGGTGGAGTGGACTCGATGGTGCTGATGCACCTCTGCGTCAAAGCTGGCCTGCGGCCAGAGGTGGTGAGCCTGGATCACGGTCTTCGTCCAGAGTCCGCCAGCGAGGTCAGGTTGGTGCAGCAAGCTGCTCAGGCCCTGCAGCTCCCCTTCAACTCGAGCCTGCTCCAGCTCCGTCCGGGTAGCGGGCTTGCGGCTCGAGCCAGGCAGGCACGCATGGCCGTCTGGGAGGCTCTCCCAGTGGATCATGTGCTCTTGGCCCACCACCAGGACGATCAGGCGGAGACCGTCCTGGACCGACTTGTACGTGGCGCTGGTGCGCGAGGCCTCTCCGGAATGGCTCTTCGATCGGGCCGGTTGGTACGTCCATTGCTGCACGAATCCCGGGCCGAACTGGTCGCCTGGGCTGAACGCCAAGGCATTGGGTGGGTTGAGGATCCCTCCAACAGGACGGGCACTCGGGGCTGGATGCGGCATCAGGTGCTACCGCTGCTGGAAGAGCGGCGCCCCGGAAGTGCGGCATGCATTGCGAGAAGTGCCAGCCACTTGGCTCAAGACGAAGCAGTGCTCTCGGGCCTAGCCAGCGGCCTCCTGGACGGCCAGGGCCTATCCTTAGAGAGCTTGCAAGCGGCCCCTCAGGCCCTACAGCGTCGGGCTCTTGCACAGCTGCTTGAGCGAGAGCGCGGGGACCGTGAGCACCTAAGCGCCAGGCTGCTAGATCTCAGCCTGGAACTGCTAAACAGCAAGGGCGGGGCAGTACAGGTAGGCGGCGGCTGGTGCTTTGTTCTTCAC
>JBLHMA010000360.1:0-5986 GCA_047621545.1 Cognaticolwellia sp.
GGTTGATCCCCAAGCTCAAGACATCAGCGGGCCTAGAGACTGTCAACCAATGCACCGAACTCCTGGAGACGATGGCCTCCACGCTTAGTACAGCCACCTCCCAGCTCGCTTCTGCCGCCGCCAGCGCCCAAGTCGGTCCCGGAGGTGATGGCCTCTCCAGCGAAGCGCGTTGGCGCTCTGCATCGCCAGCGCTTTGTTTAGCCCCATGCGTAGCCGCGGCTGGGTACCCTATTTGCTCTCTGGACTGCTCTTATGGGGCGGTCTGGTCGGAGGCTTTGCCGTTTGATGTCTGCCATTGAGATCCAAGGACTCCGCAAGGAGTACGGCCGCGTCGTCGCCGTAGAAGAGGTGAGCTTCTCGGTTGAGCCGGGCGAGCTGGTCGCTCTGATCGGCCACAACGGTGCCGGCAAGTCCACCACCATCAAGGTGCTCACGGGCCAGCTTCTTCCGACAAAGGGCTCCGTGCACATCGCGGGTGTGGATGTGGTCAAGAATCCGGGAGAGGCCAGGACAAAGCTTGGCTACGTGCCAGAGGATCCCCGGCTCTATGACTACTTGACCTGTAGGGAGTTCCTGGAGTTGGTCGGGTCTCTACGAGGCCACACTGGCATTGACGAGGCTCTGGCTCTCGCCGGTCTTGGCCAAGACGCCGATCGCCTGATCCGCGAGTACAGCCAAGGAATGCGCCGCCGCACGGCGCTGGCCGCCGCTGTGCTGGGCAAGCCGCCGGTCCTGGTTCTGGACGAGGCCATCAACGGACTAGATCCCCCCAGCGCCAGCCGGGTCAAGGAGGGCCTGCGCGCCCTGTGCGACGGTGGGGCGGCCGTGCTGCTCTCCACCCACGTTCTTGACACCGTCGAGCGTCTCGCCGATCGGGTGGTCATGTTGGCCCACGGCCGCGTGGTGGCCGATGAGCGGGTCTCCGAGATCGGGGAGGCGGGCCTGGAGCGCCTCTTTCTGGAGCGCATTGGTGCCAGCTTGGAGCAATCGCCTTAGGTGGTGGGTCCTCAATATCTAAATCGCCCGCGTTGCGGGGATTCTGGGCTTGCGTGCGCCTCTCCGCGTCGTTAACAGCCCGCCTCGCTTTCAGGAGCAACGTCTCATGGCCAAGAAGAGCAAGATCGCTCGTGACGAGCAGCGCCGCGCTGCCGTCGTTAAGTACGCTGACCGCCGCGCTGTAATCGTCGCAGTGCTCAAGGACGGCAAAGCCAGCCTCGAGGAAAAGCAGGAGGCCTACAAGGCCCTCGCCAAGCTTCCTCGTGACTCTGCAAAGGTTCGCGTTCGCAACCGTTGCAAGGAGACGGGTCGTCCCCGGGCGTTTCTGCGCGACTTCGGCCTTTGCCGTATCGCCTTCCGTGAAATGGCACACCGCGGCGAGCTGCCCGGTGTCATGAAGGCCAGTTGGTAAGGAGCCGAAAATGAAGGTTGTCAACTCTCTCAAGAGTCTCAAGCTCGCTGCACCCGACGCACAGATCGTTCGTCGTCGCGGAAAGGTCTTTTTGATCTGCAAGAGCAACCCCAAGCTTAAGGCTCGCCAGGGCGGTACCTCCAAGAAGGCCGCTGCCCGCGCGAAGCGCTAAGAACCCCTGCTGCTTCTGCAGTACGGAATCTCGAGAAGGGCTCGGCCGGAAACGGTCGGGCCCTTTTTGTTTTTTGCGACGTCTCAGGTCCTGGATCTACAGGTCTCCCCAACAGCTCCCATCTTGGAGTTCACCATGTCTGACAGCCCCAGCCTGCCCTCGACTGCGATCGAGAAGCCCACCCATTTCCTGGCGGAGATCATCGCATCGGACCAGGCAGCGGGTCGCTACGAGGGACAGGTCGTCACGCGCTTCCCTCCAGAGCCCAATGGCTACTTGCACATCGGCCACGCCAAGGCGATCTGCACGGACTTTGGCCTGGCTCAGGCTTTTGGCGGGCGTTGTCACCTGCGCTTTGACGACACCAACCCCGAGAAGGAGAGCGATGAATACGTGCGCTCCATCCAAGGGGACGTGCGCTGGTTGGGCTTTGACTGGGGGAAGCACCTCTACTTTGCCTCGGACTTCTTCGAGACCATGTTTGAGCTGGCCATCGATCTGATCGAGCGCGGCTTGGCCTACGTGGACAGCCAGAGTGGCGAGGAGATCCGCACAAACCGGGGGACGGTGACCCAGGCGGGCACCCACAGCGCTTTTCGGGACCGCAGCGTTGCCGAGAACCTGGATCTCTTCCACAAGATGCGCGCCGGTGATTTCGCTGATGGGGCCCATGTTCTGCGGGCCAAGGGAGACATGGCTGCGGCCAACATGAAGCTGCGGGACCCCCTCCTGTACCGCATCCGCAACACCCCCCACCACCGCCAGGGCGCCAAGTGGTGCATCTACCCGATGTACGACTTTGCCCATCCGCTGGAGGATGCCCTGGAGGGAGTGACCCACTCGATCTGTACCTTGGAGTTCGAGAACAACCGGGACATCTACGACTGGGTCATCGCCAATGTGGACCAGAGCCGGCTCAAGACCCAGCCCAAGCAGTACGAGTTCGCGCGTCTGAACATTGGCTACACGGTGATGAGCAAGCGCATGCTGCGTCAGCTGGTGGAGAAGGACCATGTGGCGGGCTGGGATGATCCCCGCATGCCCACCATCGCTGGCTTGCGTCGCCGAGGGATCCGTCCCCAGGCTGTTCGCCACTTCGTGAACCGCGTCGGTCTAGCCAAGGCCAACTCTCAGGTGGACGCCGAGCTGCTGGATGGCAGCATCCGCGATGACCTGAACTTCGAGGCGCCTCGAGTGATGTGCGTCACCGATCCGCTGACCGTGGAGATCCGGAATCTGCCTGACGGCCAGGTAGAGTGGTTGGATGCCAGCTACTGGCCCCACGATGTGCCCAAGACGGGTAGTCGTCAGGTGCCCTTCAGCCGCAACCTGGTCATTGAGCGCGAGGACTTTGCCGAAGTGCCCCCCAAGAAGTGGCGCCGCTTGTCCCTGGGCGCCGAAGTACGGCTCCGCTATGGCTTTTTCATCCGCTGCGAAGAGGTGATCAAGGGCCCCGACGGGCGCGTCGAGAAGCTGGTGTGCAGCTACGATCCGAGCACCCGTGGGGGAGACTCAGCCGATGGACGCAAGGTCCAGGGCACCCTGCACTGGGTGAGCGCCGACCAGGGCCACCCCTGTGAGCTGCGCATGTACGACCGGCTCTTCGGTGTGGAGAACCCGGGCGCAGACGGGGACTTTCTCCAGGATCTGAACCCGAACAACCTCAAGGTGGTCCGGGGGATCATCGAGCCAGCGGCAGCTAAGATCGCAGCCGATGCCGCAGGCCAGACCGGGCAGGAAGGCGAGGTGCGCTTTCAGTTTGAGCGCCAGGGCTACTTCTGGCCGGATCCCGTCGACTCCACTGGGGATGCACTGGTCTTCAACCGCATCGTGGGGCTCAAGAGCAGCTGGGGCAAGCCCGCTCTCAAGACGCCTCCCAAGCCCAAGGCTCAGAGCAAGACCAAAGGCCAGAAGGTTGGGAAGAGGCCGGAACTCTCTCCAGAGTTGGCCGCCTTGGCAGGCGAGCTGCAGGGCATGGGCGCGCCCAAGGCCGATGCGGAGATCCTCGCCAGCGAGGCGACCTTGGTCCCTTGGTTCACCGGAGCGGTACGGGCTGGCGCCAACGCCAAGATCGTCTCTTCTTTGGTGGTCAACGAGCTGCGTCGTGCCGCGGGGGAGACGCCACTGGATCAGCTGGCTTGCACGCCGGGTCAGTTCGCTGAGCTCTGCGGTCTCTTGGCTGCTCAGCGGATCAGCTCCAAGGGCGGCAAGGCGATTCTGGCCGTGCTCGTAAGCAAGGGCGGATCCGCGCTGGCCTTGATGGTCGAGCTTGGACTTGAGCAGATCTCCGACCCCGCAGTCCTACGGCCCATGGTCGAGAAGGTGCTCGCCGACAACCAAGCCAATGTCGATGCTTACCGTGGCGGCCAGAAGGGGCTGCGTGGCTTTTTTGTGGGCCAGGCCATTCGCGCAACTGGCGGTAAGGGAGATCCCAAGGTGCTGCAGGCATTGCTCACCGAGCTGTTGGGCTGAGTCTCTCCTGAGGAGCTCGGCCCGGCGGGACTCTCTTGCCCGGGTCGGTTAACTGCAGCGCATCACTGGACGGAGTCAGTACCCCCATGTCCGATACCGCAGTCTTTCACGCTTACATTCGCAACGACCTGCTGCCCTCGGTGGCTGAGATCACGCGCGCGATGTCCTCACGCGGCTTTAAGGTTGAGATTCCCGAGGTGGAGGTCTTTGCCTCGGACACCGCGACTGACCTCCCCGTGAAGATCGATGCTCAGGACATCCCCGTCAAGTACCAGTTTATCAGCGCCAAGGACGGCGGCTTTGATGCACTGCGTGCCGGGCTGGGCGAGCACTATGACCAGGAGACCTACAAGGAAGTCCTGCGCCAGATGGAGACCCGCCTGAGCTTTGAGGGCGACGCCAACTGGTGTCGTGAGCTTGCGCGCACTGTGGCCTTGCTCGCGGCTGGTGCCTATGAGAATCCGAGCCGGCAGAAGCTGCTCTTTTACGGGCGCTGAGTTCTCTAAGGAAGCTCAGTGCTTCTTTAGGAAGACCTCTTGGACCCTGGCGGTGAACTCGACCAGAGCCTCGGTGGCCTCTGGAGGGATCTGGTCAAAGCACACGGCTGTGGTGAAAGGGTAGTCCGGATCGCCACTCTCGCCTGTGCGGACCACGTGTCCTGTGCAGCGCCAGGATTGTGGCTGGGTGCCAATGCGAAGCTCGATGAGCAGCGCCTGATCCTTGGGGAATCTACAGGTCGCGTGTAGCTCCAGCCCTTCGACTGAGAAGTTCATGTAGGGGTCGGGTGTGACCCAGGCTGCAGTTTCGGGGTCATTGCCGGCCAAGTAGTCTGTCGCGCCGCTGGGGTCGCTGGACTGAATTCGGATCGGTAGGCCAGCGTTGAGCCGTGGAAAGAGGCGGCGATCTTGGCCCGACTTACTGGATTCGACCTTGTCTTCGTACATGAGGAACTCCTTCATACACTCAACGGATCAACCGCCTGGGGGCTTGAGGGTACGCCGAGCAAGCCCGCGGTCAGGGTCGGTAGCTGACCTGGGCGAGGCGGTGGAGCAGGAAGTAGCTCGGGGTCCCTACTTGCCAGGGGCCGAGCTGCACGCGGCTCTGGCCGAGCAGCCAGGTGTGCTCGGGGTTCAAGGCCACCAGTGGGTCCCGAACCAGGCGGGTCGGGTCCAAGGCTGGGTTGTCGCCGCGGCTGTAGTCAAGCAGGGTGCCGGCCTTGCCGGTGGTGACCCCGAAGTATCCGAAACAGAAGGGCTCTCCATCTTTGAGCAGCGGTGTTGGCTGGATGTCAGGGCTCCAGACTTGCTGCTCGAGCCGTACATTCCAGCCACGCACCTGCTCCTCCTCGTGGACAAAGTCCTTCTCGAAGATGCTCCAAGCCAGGCGGTCGACCCAGGCGGGTAGACCTAAGCTCAGGCCCAAGTAGCGGAATCCTGCGATGCGCATTGGATCTGCAGGCGGCGCTGTGGCCAAGGCGTGGGCCAGCTGACCTCTGTTGGCTTGAGCCAGGAAGAGGGGGTCCAAGCGCGTTTGGTTCATGGGCGCAATCCGTGCTGCAAGTGGTAGCGGCCAGTCCGCCATGCCCGCCAGGTCGCCGCTGGACTCTCCGGCTGTGCGAGACACCACCGCAAGAGTGCGCGCAGGCTCAGGTCGGGGTCGCTCGTGGAGCTGAGCATGCTCTCCGGGTTTTGTTGAAAGCGCGCCAAGCCCAGACCCAGGTCGCGATGGTAGTGCTGATATGCGCAGAGGTCACTCAGCCATTCGGCCCGCTTGGTGTGCGTCTCCAAGGCCTGCAGTCGGCTGCGCAACTGGGCCAGGCCGGTGGGCTCCAGGGAGAGGATCTCCAGGTCGTAGACGAACTGAAGGCCGTCGTGGTGGGCGGCCATGAGGTGCTGTAGTAGGCGCTGAGTCGAGCTGGCGAGCCCGGTCATGTC
>JBLHMA010000361.1:0-5986 GCA_047621545.1 Cognaticolwellia sp.
GCGCAGCATCTACTGAATCGAACACAGCATCTAGATCCACGATGCCCAGCCCACGCACCTTGTCTTCGGCACTATCGAAGGCCAACAAGAACACGCCCACAGCGGCACCCACGCTGCTCAAGTCTTGTCTGTTGTTGACAGCAAGAGGGAAATCGATGATTGTGGCCAAGGTGGTCTCCAGTGCGAGGATGTGTTGCAACTCCCACATGCGCTGTCAGGCCACCTTTTTCAACTCTGCGAACAGAAACCGACCCACATGGCGGATGCTCACTGGCTGATCCACACCCGTTTAGCCTACGAAGCGCAGGCGCTCTCCAGGAAGCTCGAGACCTAGTTCGAGAGATCGACTTCTATCTCAAGTCCTCACAAGACAAGAAAGCAGCAATCGCCGAATACGATGTCGCGCAGATAGAACAGGAGCGAGGCAGCGTCAGAGAAATCGGCGCGAGGGCGATCTTCCTAAAGACAGAGCTCCAGCTGCTGCTTGAGAGCAGCGACTAACGCTCCTCAATTCAAGAGTCCGTTTGCAGGACCGAACTATCTCGAAAAGAGAACGCCCCTGCCCCAGCAGTGCTGCAAGCCCGGGCTGCCGAACACGGCGGGGGAGGAAGACTCGGAGCATGTTGCATGCAGCTCTCAACGAGCTTTGAGCAAGTCTCTCACGTATCTGGACAGGTAGACATGGGCTGCCTTGTAAGACTTTCATTGACACGTCGAAAGGTCTAAGCATACGGTCATGGCGCCCTTTCCAGCGTGCCCCGTGTCATCTCCTGTTTACGATTCGCTCACATGCCTTGGCATGCGAGCGTGGTCCATGCCAATCGGCTTGGAAGCGGAACGTGTCGAGCGACTTTGCGGGGCCCTTCCAGGGCTGGGTCCAGATGCCGCGGAGGAGCTGGCCGAGGCCTTGCGCCTCCATCTCACTGGGCACTCAACACGTCTCGAGATGGAGTGGTCGATGACTGACGAATCCGGTCGTAGAATGCGCCTCATTGCAGTCGCACAAAATGAAGCGCTGGAGGGGGTTCTCGACACGCTTGGGCCGGGCCCCTCAACCCGCGCCAAGGCCAGCCAGCGTGCCGCGGAGCTGGAGCTCCTGCTCGACGCCATCGCCGACGCGGTGCTCGTACTCGAAGAAGGCGTCGTGGTGTCCGCAAACCTACCGGCGCGCGAGCTGTTGGGGAACAACTTAATCGGTCGACCGGCCACCCTTTTGGTGAGCACCGATTCTCGCCAAGCGCTGGCCAACGATCTGCTTTCGCCAACGGGTATCCCAATGGAGTACGCCCTCATGGGCGCGCAGCCACCACGCTGGATCAGTCTGAGTGCCTCGCCCATGGGCGATCGACGTGTAGTGCTCACCGTCCGCGATGTCACCGCTGCTCGCAAACAACGACTGGTCCAGGCCCACCAGGAGCGCCTCGCAAGCATCGGGACTCTGGCCGCGGGCGTGGCCCACGAGATCAACAACCCCCTCTGTTTCCTCCTGCTCAGCCTCGAAACCCTCCGAGATGGTCTGGAGACTGGTGATCCCGAAGAGCTCTCCGACATGGACGAGCGCCTCGAGGACGCTCTCGTCGGAGCCCGGCGCGTCAAAGAGATCGTCGGTCAGCTTCGGACCCTGGCCCACCCCGGCGCGGCCACTGCTCAGGCGGTGGCCCTGGACACCGTAGTTCGCCTCGCAGCCCGCCTCGCTGGCGGCGTGATCCCAGTCGGCTCCAAAATCGAGGTAGATGTGTCCGAAGACCTTCCCCTCGTGGTGGGCAACGTCGGCCCTCTTTCACAGGTGGTGTTGAACCTACTGACCAACGCGGCCCACGCCATGGGCGATGCCAAGGGGACCATCCGCGTCGAAGCAGCGCACCGGGATACAGACAAGGTGGTCCTACGGGTCCACGACGAAGGGCCCGGCATCCACCAGAAGGACATGGAGCGCATCTTCGATCCATTCTTCACCACCAAGCCGGCGGGCAAAGGCACTGGCTTGGGGCTCTCCCTCTCGCGGCGCTTGCTTCAACCCTACCAAGCCACACTCAAAGCACTCCCGACAGACCGGGGAGCCTGCTTCGAGCTCGTGATGCGCGTCACCAACGGCCCCCAGTTAGGCTCGGTACCCACCAAGACGGTTGCTCCCACGTCCCCTGTTGGAGGCGCCGCCCGATTGATGGTGGTGGACGACGAGCCGCGACTAGTACGCTCCATCGTCCGTGCCCTGCGCAACGACTTCGACGTCATCGGATTCGAAGACGCCGAGGAGGCTCTCCGGGCCATCGCATACGGCGACCGGCCGGACGTCATTCTCTCCGATGTCCTAATGCCCGGTCTGGACGGCCTCGCGCTGCTCAGCCGCCTACGGCAGGACCACCCCGAGCTCGCCAACCGGGTGGTCTTCATGAGCGGGGATGTGGCCCGCGACGCCCGCCGAACCGACCTGGACGGCCTGCCGAACCTGATTCTCGACAAGCCTCTGGACCTGCGGGCTTTAAGAAGTACGCTTCACAAGCTCGCGAGGCCAGAGGGGGAGCGAGACCGACGGGCGGCAGAGCGCCACGATGGCAACGGGATCTGCGCATTCATCGAAGCGGAGACCGCCATCGCCCGCGCAGTGGTCCTCGACTTCTCTAGCACCGGCTTGCGGCTACGCCTCGATCCAGCGAACCAAGGCCTCTCGCGCGACGAGGCCTGGAAAATTCATCTGACCGACGGCAACGCAGGGGCTCACGCCACCATGAAGGTACGCTGGGTCCGCGACGGCGAGGGCGTCTGGCCCGAGCCATGCGTAGCCCTCTGCGACGAAGCCTCGGGCTTCTACGCCGACTGGTGCGTCACTCCCCGTTGACACCCCCACGCTTGAGGGGTAGCCTCCGAGCTTATCCGCTGCGATTTATCCGCCAGGAAGCCCCATGCGCGCACTGCACTTGATTCCTCTCGCTGGCTTGGCTGCCGGCGCCCTGCTCTCCGTCGGCTGCGGCTGCAATGAAGAGCCGGAGAACCTTGTGGAGCCGACTGTGGAGGATCCACACGACATCGGCCAGTACATGTCCATGGGCGTCTACGATGGCCAGCCTGCGGTCAGCTACTACGACCGCACCAAAGGTGGGCTCACCTTCGCCTTGGGTGAGTTCGAAGGCGAAAGCGTGAGCTGGACCGAGGAGCGCATCGATGGCTTCGCGGACGAAAACGGGCTCGATGTGGGCGATCGCGGCAAATACACGTCGATGCTGATCGACGGTGATGACGTGTGGATCACCTACTACGACGCCACAAACGGCAACCTCTTCTACGCCCTACGCGGAGGGAAGGACGATTGGGAGACTGGCGTTGCTGACACCGGCGGCGGCTCTACCCCCAACGCAGGTCGTTTCTCCTCCCTGGCAATGGGCGCCGACGGCTACCCAGCAGCAGCCCACTACGACGAGGGCAAGGGCCACCTGCGCCTGACCCGTTGGAACGGCAGCGCTTGGTCTGGCTCCATCATCGACGAGGGCGAGGACTACGTTCCTACCGACACAGGGACAGAACCCCTGGACGCCGATGTGGGCAAGTACGCACGCCTCCTCGTGGACGGCGAAACCGAGTACATCGCCTACTACGATGCAGCCAACGGTGACCTGAAGCTGGCCAGCGGCTCGGGCAGCAACTTTAGCATCGAAGTGGTCGCCAACGAGGGCGATGTGGGCACCTGGCCCAGCATCCTGGTAAGCGGCAGCGAAGTACTCATCGCCTACCAAGACCAGACCAACTGGGACTTGGTGCTAGCCCGTGGTACCCCCGGCGGCACCTGGACCACGGAGATCATTGACGCTGGTGAATTCCGCGGCGCCGACACCGAGATCTACGAGAACGGCAGCTACCCCGGCATTCTCTACTTCGATGGCTCGGACAACAACATGATGCGGGCCAGCTTCGACGGCTCCGTCTGGTCGACAGACGTAGTAGCTGAAGAGGGTGGTCTGGGTTTCCACAACGAGACCATTGTGATCGGTGGGACACGCTACGCCGGCTGCTATGACTACTCCCTGCGCACCCTGCACTTCCAAGCGCTTTAGGATCCGGCAGTGCTGCTCTTTCTGAGTCTGCTCGCTACGGCGCAGGCCGGCACCATGCAGGTGCACATGCTCGACGTCGGTCAAGGAGACTCGATCCTGCTGCAGACGCCAGCCGGCAAAAACATCCTGATTGACGCCGGCAAGAAAGGCGCCTTGGTCTACAAGCAGCTAGCCACACTGGGGGTCCGCGAGCTGGAACTCGTGGTGACCTCGCATGCGCACACCGACCACATGGGCGGCATGGAGGCCGTGGTCCGGCATATACCGATAGCGCTTTACCTGGACTCAGGTCTGCCTCACACAACCGACAGCTACGCTAGCCTGATGGAAGCGCTGGTCGAAGTAGGGGTCTCCCACCGAAACGCCGAGTGGGGAGAGATCATCACGCTGGACGATGGGATCACAGTAAAGGTGCTCTGGCCTGGCAACAGCTACCTGCGCGGAACCCGCTCAGACCTGAATTCCAACTCCGTGGTGCTGCAGATTGACCACGGCGAAGACTGCTTTCTGTTCATGGGCGATGCCGAGGACCCCACCGAGGTCGAGGTTTCCCGCGGTGGCGTGCCCCAGTGCGACGTTCTCAAGGTGGCCCACCACGGCTCAGATCACAGCAGCTCTGCGGCCTTTCTGCGTCAGGTAGACCCGGACATTGCTCTAATCTCAAGCGGCGAGGACAACCGCTACGGACACCCCGGTGAGCTGACCCTGGAGACCCTCCAGCGACAGGAGGTAGCCATCTACCGCACCGATTTTTGGGGACAGATCACCCTGGCTTCTACCGGGCAGGGCATCCAGGTCAGCGACGGGCGTCCTTGGTGGTCGCCCAACGGCGGTGCCCCCGCGCTCCTGCCCGTGACTCCCCCAGTGACGGTGCCAGGCGCACCCTCCCTGCCCCAGCCCGTAGAAGACCCGATGCCTCCCTCGGCGGCAGCCCTCTCCGGGATTCGAAATGTGGAAGACCGGGCCCAAGACACGGGTTCTGAATCCACAGAGAAGAAATCCCGCCGCAACCAGTCCCGCCGGAATGAGCGCCGTGAGCGCAACTAAGAGAAGGAGTCCGCCATGCGCCGCCTGATGTCCATACTTTCGAAGCATCTGCTGGCAACGTGCCTGCTTGCACTGTGCCTGACCTTTCTGTTGCCTGGTGTTGCCATGGCTGGGGTCAACGTGAACACAGCCTCGACCGCGGAGCTACAGACCCTTCCGGGAATCGGCCCCTCCAAGGCCAACGCAATCGTGGCTTACCGGAGCGAGAACGGTCCCTTTTCCAGTCTAAATGCCCTGGATGCGGTCCCCGGGATCGGCCCCTCCACTCTGCAGAACATCTCGCCGCTGGTGGAGTTCGGCAAGAGCGCTGCACTTCCATCTGCTGGAACCACGACGACTGAAACCACGGCGGCTAGTACTGCCGTGCTGTCAGCGCCAACGGAGCCCAAAGCCGAGCGTGCACCCAAGCATGCCAGCGGGTCGGGCGTGAACATCAACGTGGCCTCTGCGGCGGAGCTGGAGTCCCTATCGGGCATCGGCGCTGCAAAAGCCGCAGCGATCATTGAGAATCGCCAGGTCGAAGGCCCCTTCTCCTCCTGTCAGGACCTGACCCGGGTCAGCGGGATCGGTCAAGCCACAGTTGCCAATATGGGCTCAGACTGCAGTACCGAGTAAGCGGCAGTACCGAGTAAGCGGCAGTACCGAGTAAGCGGCAGTACCGAGTAAGCGGCAGTACCGAGTAAGCGGCAGTACCGAGTAAGCGCCAATACCGCAGCCGGCCTAGCTGCCCAAGCGGCGAAGGGCCTGGGCCACGATCGACTTGGCATCGCCCGAGGCCGCTGGAGCCCCTGAAGTCTGTCCCACGCCATCCCGGGGGAACAGGCCAGCGTGCTTGTCACTCAGCTTCTGCACTGTCGTTGGTGGAAGCGCCACCGCACCGCCGAGCTGAC
>JBLHMA010000362.1:0-5950 GCA_047621545.1 Cognaticolwellia sp.
CTGGAGAGTCGCTAGGCAGCCTGGTAATCTTGAGCAATGACCCCTTCTACCCAGAGCTCACAGTCCCGCTCAGCGGCGCCCTACCTACCACCGATCTGAGCCTGACTCCCCTTCTGCTGAGCTTTGAGCAAACTTTGCTGCCTTGCGAGAGCAGCGCCATTCTCAGCGTCGAGAACAGCGGCGCAGAGACCCTGCTCCTACAGAGCATGACTCTGCCGGAGCCCTTCGCACTGGCCACCGAGCTACCCTTGAGCATGGATGCGGGGGCGAGCACAGAACTGGATGTTCGCTTTGCTCCCCTCTCCGAAGGGATCTACAGCGGCAGCTTGAGCCTGGACAGCGACGCCGGAGCGGTCAGCGTAGATCTCAGCGCCAGCGCCACATTGGGTGAGTCTGTGGAGGAAGAAGTCCTATCCACCGGAGAGCGCAGCTTCAGCCTTGGCGCCCTGCCTTGGGAGGAAACCTTGATCGTACGGGTATCCGGCGTGCGGGTCGAAACCTGGGTGTATGTGCCAGACGGAAACAGCCTGTTATTCGACCAAGACAGCACGCCCGATGATGGGGCTCGGCTCTCCCTCAGCTACGTCCCCATCGCGGATTGCGAGGACTGAACTGGCGGCGGTGGGCCTTTAGCCACACATCTTTGACTGCAAATCGACGTCGATCACGGCCGCTCCGTGGCAGGATCTACCAACTGAGTTTGGAGAACCCATGACCCTTCTGTTGACCCTCATCGCGTGCGGCAAAGTCGATCAAGGCAACTGCGCCGTCTACATCGACTGCAGCGACGCTGTGGGCCTGCCCACCGCAGGCTTGACCTCCAGCTACGGCACCGAAGGGAGCTGCTGGAGCGAGGATGCGGATGGCATGAGCCGATGCCGGAGCGAATGCGACGATGGCATCGCCATCCTGGTCGAAGGCGACGGCAAGGGTCTGCCCGAGTGTGAGGCTACCCAAGAGCCCGCCGGAGACAACCCACGCGTACCTGAAGATCTCTGGGACTCCTGGCAGTACGAAGTGGAGTCCGCCTGCGACGAAGGCGACACCATCGTGTTCATCTACGGAGAAGGTGCCAGCGACGCCGAAGGCAACTTCACCGCGACGGAGACTTGGTATTGGTTCGACGACACCCCACTAGAGTACGACGACGACGCTGTGGACGTCCTGAACTTCGTCGGCACCCCGATGAGCGTCTCGGACATCAACGGCTTCGTCGGAACCGAGCCTGAAGAGGGCTACGACACCATCCGCAACGCCGAGCAAAACGAGAGCGGTGCCAATTATGGAGACGACAGCGACGTGCGCTACATCTTCGATACCCTGACCCCAAATGGCACGCTCAACTTCGAGAACCGCATGCTGGTCTGGCGCGCGATGGAAGGCTCCAAGGGCTGGGATGTGAGCGAGCACGGTGTGACCGGCAAGAGCTTCTTCTACCCCGAGAGCACTGAGCTGCTCGCGCCTCCCGCAACTTACGTGTGGGAAGCGCGTAAGTGCTACTGATCCAGAGCGGCCAGAGACGCTAAGCTCTGGCCCACACTGGAAAAGGAGCACTGTATGTGGCTGCAAGACAAGGTCGTCCTCATCACTGGAGGCAGCCGTGGCGTAGGCGAAGCCTGCGCCATCGCTTGTGCCAAAAAGGGCGCAAAAATCGTGCTCGCAGCCAAGACCTTGGAGCCCCACCCCAAGCTCCCAGGTACCCTTCACACCGTGGCTGCCAAGGTGCGTGCCTTGGGCGCAGAAGCGCACGTGGTCCAGGTGGACATCCGCTTTGAAGACCAGGTCAATGCCATGGTCCAGAGCACCATCGAGCGCTTTGGCCGCCTGGACGTGCTCATCAACAACGCCGGAGCCATTCACTTGGGCAACGTCGGAACTTGGTCGCTGAAGAAGTACGACCTGGTTCAGAACGTAAACGTGCGTGGGGCATTCCTTTGCTGCAAGGCGGCCTTGCCCCACTTGCGCAAGAATGGCGGTCACATCCTCATGATGTCGCCACCGATCAACCCGGACGGCGGCAAGGGCAAGGCTCCCTACCTGCTCTCCAAGATTGGCATGACCTTGCTCGCGCAGGCCATCGACACAGAGGAGTCCAAGATCTCCGCCTGCGCCCTCTGGCCAGTCACGGCGATCAAGACCGCGGCTACCGTGAACAACAACCTGGGCACGGACAAGGACTACCGCACAGTGGACATCCTGAGCGAGGCGACGGTGGCCTTGCTCGACAAGGACCCATCAGAGGGTGGCTTCCGCGCTTGGACCGACGAGGATGTCCTCAAGACCGAAGGGATCACCGACTTCTCCAAGTACAGCGTCGTGCCTGGAAGCGAGCCTGCTCCCTGGAGTATCCAGCTCATCGATCCTTCTTGGACCCCAAACTAGACGGGCGGGCACAAACGAGCCCCGGCCCCTAACCAAAGTCGGGGCTTAACAAACCTTTGCACTTGCTCAGACACCTTGATGCCGCCTTGGCGGCTCCTCTACAGTCACTGCGTAGATTGCATATGTACCCACCAGACGGGTACCGCAACAACGGAGAACGACATGAGCAAGAAGACCCTCGCAGCCGTAGCCCTCGGAACCCTCACCATGCTGGCCCTGGGTGGCACTGCCATCGCCAAAGGCGGCGGTCATGGTGGCCCCTTCGGTGGCATGCACCGCATCGTCGATCAGCTTGACCTGAGCCCTGAGCAGCAGGAGCTCGGCGTGGCCATGCGCGAAGACGCCAAGGCTGACCACGATGCACAGAGGACGAGCCGCAGCGCTGCCTTTGACACCATTCAGGCCGAGCTGGCGTTGGAGCAACCCGACAGCGCCACGCTGCACGGCTTGATCGATGAGCAACTGGCCCTGATGAGCGTCACCATGCACGACCGTCTGGATGACTTCCTCACCCTGCACGCCACCTTCTCGGCCGAGCAGCGCGCCACCCTGGTCGAAGAGATGGACCAGGCCAAGGCGCGAAAGGAAACCCGCATGGAAGAAGGAGAAGAAGGCGGGCGTGGGAAGCGCGGCGGTCGCTGAGTCCAAAGGTGGGACTCTGCCCGAGTCCTCTCGTGGCAGAGTCTCACCTGAAATCGCCGCTACACCCAGGGTCCCCTTCGAGCCCTTCTACCTTCCAAGTGGAGCCCCCATGCACCGCGTCTTGGTGATCGACGACGACGACCGCATCCGCTCGCTGCTGGTGGAGTACCTCTCCGCCCGTGGCATGAAGGTTCGCAGCGCGGCCAGCGGTCTGGAGGGCTTGGCACACCTCAAGTCCAAAGACGTCGACCTGATTGTGCTGGACGTGATGATGCCGGAGATGGACGGCTTCGCGGTGCTCCAGAAGGTGCGCGCTCAGGGCAACACGCCCGTCATCATGCTCACCGCACGAGGCGATGACATTGACCGCATTGTAGGTCTGGAGATGGGAGCGGACGACTACTTGGCTAAGCCCTTCAATCCTAGGGAGCTCTTGGCACGCATCCAAGCCGTGATGCGCCGCTCAGCGGCCTCCCCAGACCAACCCACCGCAGCCATGCAGGCCGGCCCCTTGCGGATCGATCCAGATCGCCGCACCTGCACCCTGGACGACCAGGCCATCGAACTGACCACCACGGAGTTTGAGATCCTGCGAACCCTGGTCGCCAACGCTGGGCGGGTCATCCCCCGAGAGCGCCTGATGGAGCTCGCTCGCGGTGAGGATTACGCCTCCTTTGACCGCAGCGTGGACGTGCACGTCAGCCACATCCGCCGCAAGCTGGGGGACGACCCGCGCAGACCTCGTTTCATCAAGACCGTCAGGGGCGTGGGCTACACCTTGCCTAGGAACCCGGAGTGAAAGCTCTGCGCACCCGACTCATCGCCTCCATCCTGATGCTGGTCCTGGTAACCGTCGTGGGAAGCTGGCTGGCCATGGGTGCTGCACTGCGCCCCCTGCTACGCCAAGTCTTCACAAGCGATCTGCGCATGGCTGTGACTGTGGTCGAACGCCTGGCGCAAGGGGCAGACCACAAGGAACTGGAGCGTCGCTGGGGCGTGCGCATCCGACAAGCCCCTTGGTACAACGGGGATCTTCACCCCAGCCCGCCAGAAAGCATGGGCCGCCGCGGAACCGGCCGCCGCGGCTCCATCGTCCTAGAGACCAGCAATCTGGACGGCTACGAGCTGCACGCCTCCGAGCGTGGGAACCTGGTCTTCGTCAACAGCAAAGACGGCTGGCTGATGGTGCGCCGCGAGGTGGAGCGCCCGGAGCCAAAGCTGCGGGTGTTGCCGTTCTTGGCGTTGGTGGCCCTGGGGGTCGTAGGCGCAGCGGCCGCCCTGGCCACGGCAGTCATTCGCCCTTTGGAGCGCAGTCAAGAGGCGATGAGTCTTTTGGCGGCTGGGGATCTGAGCCACCGGCTGCCTGAGAAAGGCCCCAGGGAGCTTCAACAGGTCGCCCGCACGTTCAACGCGATGGCGCAGCAGATCCAGCAACGCCTTCAGGCAGAGAAACAGCTGCTCGCAGGGGTGAGTCACGAGCTGCGCACCCCTATGACTCGGCTGCGCTTGGAGTTGGAGATGCTGCGGGAGCTGGGCCCCGATCCCACACGCCTGGATCGCATGGAGGCTGACATTGGAGAGCTGGACTCTCTGATCTCCGAGCTCACGCGCCTCTCGCGACTGGAGCTGGGACAGCAGCCCTTGGTATTGGAGGGGGTCGATCTGGACGCGCTGTGCACAGAGCTGGCCGAGAGCTACCCGCGTTGCCAAGTCCAAGGGAGCGCCGGCAGCCACATGGTGGATCGCGCCTTGCTACACCGGGCCGTGGACAACCTGCTGCGAAACGCTGCGCGCTACGCCCCGGAAGGCCCAATAGTTCTGGCCTTGAGCACAGGACTCATCCAGGTACAAGACAGGGGCCCCGGGGTGCCAGCCGAGGTGGTGGACCAGCTCTTCGAGCCGTTCTTTCGCGCCGAAGACAGCCGCAACCGACACACCGGAGGCCTGGGTTTGGGACTGATGATCGTAGCCCAAGTCGCACGCTTACACGGGGGCCGCGCTTGGGCCGAACTGCGTGAGGGAGGAGGCCTTCAGGTGAGCATCTCCTTGGGCCAAGCGCGGGTGGACCCAGCGGTCTGAGACATCCGGGTTAGCATTCGCTCTCGGAGGCGCTCCATTGACCCAGCCGCACCCTCAGCCCACCTCGTGGAAGCCGGTGATCGGCTTGGAGGTGCACGCTCAGCTCAACACCAAGAGCAAGCTCTTCTGCCCCTGCTCCACCTCCCCTGGCGACACGGCAAACAAGGCCCTCTGCCCCGTCTGCATGGGCCACCCAGGCGCGATGCCGTGCTTAAACGCAGAGGCGGTGCACCTCGCGCTTCGTGCCGGCCTTGCCCTGGGAATGCGGCTGCACGCCCGTAGCCGCTTTGACCGAAAGCACTACTTCTACCCGGACTCCCCAAAAGGCTACCAGCTGACTCAGCAAGAGTGGCCGATCTGTACCTCCGGTCAACTGCACCTCCGGGACGGCGAGGAGTTGGTCCCCTTCATCATCGATCGCCTGCACCTGGAAGAGGACAGCGGGCGCCTGCAACATGACGGCGAGCTGGCCCTTGGGGATTGGAATCGCGCGGGCATTCCGCTGATCGAGATCGTCGGCGCCCCGGATCTTGAGTCGCCCGAGCAAGCGGAAGACTGGCTTCGTATGCTCCACCGAGTGCTGGTCGTGGCCGGCGTTTGCGGAGGGGCCATGGAGAAGGGAGAGCTGCGCTGCGATGCCAACATTTCTCTCCAGAGTCCGGACGGCACCCCCGGCGCGCGCATCGAGATCAAAAACCTGAACTCCTTCCGAAACGTTCGAAAGGCCCTGCAGCACGAGGTGGGCCGCCTGGGTGATCTTCTCCAGTCAGGGGAGAGCGTGGTCTCCGAGACACGAACTTGGACGGGGGATAAAACAGAGCACCTCCGCCTAAAAGAGCAGGCCGTC
>JBLHMA010000363.1:0-5939 GCA_047621545.1 Cognaticolwellia sp.
TATTCGCCCTTTTACGTGCGCTGGCGCAACGCCGATGACACGGGCGGTCACCTGAGCACGGCGCTGCCGATGGGCACCGGAGACCTGGCTCAGGTCAAGCTCCCTAGTGAATCGCCAGTGGTCACCTGGGAGGGACAGGAATTTCTGCACGTAGACGGAACCGGAAGCATCGGTGGCTGCGGTCGCGGCTGTATGAAACTGGGCTGGAACGGCTGGGAGGCCAAAGGTTTAAGTCTGCAAACCGTGGTCGCAGCGGACGACGCCAACCTGGACAGCCTGCTGCCCCTGAGTGCCTGGGACAACGGCAACCAGCACTTTCCAGGACGCCAAACCCAAGACTGGAGAGAGGAGGACCCGGACCGCATCCGGGAGCGTCTCCAAGACTGGGACTGGGAGGCGCGTACCAAGCGCAGGCTCAAGGATCTGGGCCGCGAGGACCCCGAGCTCTGGCTAAGAAAACGCGAACCCAATCCGGTGGGAGATGGCACTTGGATGCTGCTCTCTGGCGCGATGGGTTTTGGACTCTTGATGATGCTGGGACTGGGCTGGCGCACCCGTCAGCGACGCCTCGCCGAAGCGGAACGCTTGGCTGCGGAGAGGCGCAAGCAGCAGTTCTGAGCTGTGCGTTTCCAAAGGACAACGTGCCTCTCGCCCGATCGCCGTTTGTCCTACGCTCTCGGCGGTGGTAGGCAAGTGCTCGCATTCTGAAGATCTCTGCCCTGGCACGGGCCAAGATCGACGCTTTCCCCCCTTTCCTCAACTGGGAGTTGACTCAATGGACCTCAAGCAAAAGGGCGCATCTGCCGCCGTCGGTAGCTTCAAGCAGCTGCTCGTCACCATGAAGTGGACCACTGCGGCCGACTTTGACCTTGCAGCCTGCTTCGAGAAGAAAGACGGCTCCCACGGTCTGATCTACTTCGGCGACCTGGGCGACCTGAACGACTTCCCCTACATCCAGCTCTCCGGCGACGAAGGCCAAGGCGATGCAGGCGGCGACAACGAAGAGCAGCTTCGCATCACCAAGCTGGACGACCTGAAGTACCTCTGGCTCTTGGGCTGGGACTACGGTCAGGTCCAAGCTGGCAAGCCCGCGCGCTTCGCTGACTCCGACATGAGCCTCTCCGTCATGGACGACACCGGCTCCACCCACAACGTGACTCTGGATGCAGGCACCTTCGGCAACGTTGCCGTCATCGCCACCATCGAGAACACCGCTGTAGGCCCCAAGCTGATCAACGCCTCCAAGGCTGGCACGCTCAAGGGTCTCACCAACCTGCAGCAGCTGCTCGAAATCATCAACAGCTAAAACCAAGGATCTTCCAAATGTCCCAGAACCTGAACGCTCTCAAGATCGCCATCCTCGAAGACGGCAAGATCGACGCGGAAGAGGTCACCCAGATCTCCGCAGTGATCTGGGACGACGGCAAGATCGACCGCGACGAGGCCGACTTCCTTTTTGCCCTCAACGACGGCAAGAAGGAAGCGGTCCCGGAGTGGACGACGCTCTTCGTCAAGGCCATTAGCGCCCACCTGCTCGAGGACGCCGACTCCCCTGGCGAGATCGACGCGGACGAGGCCAAGTGGCTCACTGACAAGATCATGGGCGACGGCAAGGTGGACGAGGTCGAAAGGGCCTTGATGACCCACCTGGCCGGTCGTGGCGCCCTACCAAAAAAGCTCGCTGACCTGTAGGGTCTCCTGGGCTCCTCGGAGCCCGAACTCCTCGGCCTAAATCGCTGCCCACATTCCCGGCCAACCTCGGGAAATGTGGGACACACAAGGCATTTCATGCTCGCTCTCGCCATCGGGACGGTGGTCCTTGCCTCCGTCGTCATCATGTTTGCCTGCGACTCTTTCGAAGACGCAAGCTCGTACCTCGGACGCAACATGCCGTCTGGGGTCAAGGGCGCGACCATCAACGCCATTGGCAGCTCCCTGCCGGAGCTGATGACAGCGACTTTCCTGCTCTTCGCCTTCAAGGACGAAGATGGGTTTTCCGGTGGCGTGGCGACCTGCGCAGGTAGTGCGGTCTTCAACGCGGTCATTATCCCGGCTGTGAGCGTTCTGGCGGTCATGTTCGTGGGAGTCAAGCAATCAGACGGCACCCGTAAAAAGGTCAGCTTCATCGAGCTGAACAAGGCCACCGTTATCCGTGACGGTGCCTTCTTCATCCTGGCTGAGCTCGCGCTGATTTACTTCCTGGGCGACTCGGTCATGTTCTGGTGGATGGGTGGCGTGCTGATGGGCATTTACGCCCTCTACTTCGGCTTCCTGATGTGGCAGTTCAAGACGGGCCGCGCCGAGCCCGACGAAGATGACGAGGACGAGGACGAGGACGACGAGGAGGACGAGGAGCAGGCACCCAAGTGGAAGCAGCTCCTCACCTTCGATTTCAACGGCTTGTTCTTCGGCGGCCAGGACTTCACCAACGGTCGCGCTTGGGTGGTTTTGGGCTCGGCGACCACTATCATCGGTGTGGCCTGCTACGGCCTGTCGTGGGCCGTGGTCGAGACGGCGCACGTCTTGGACGTGCCACTCTACTTCACAACTGTAGTTCTGGCAGCTGCTGCGACCTCCGTCCCAGACACCGTTCTCTCCGTCAAGGATGCCCTCAACGGCAACTACGACGACGCTGTGGCCAACGCGGTCGGCTCGAACATCTTCGACATCTGCGTGGCTTTGGGCTTGCCGCTCTTCGCATACGGCTTGATCTACGGCAACATTGAGCTGGCTGCCGAGTTCGGCGACGCCGCTGACGTTCAGATGCTGCGCGTCGGCCTGTTGGTCGTCACCGGCATCGTGCTGGCACTCTTCCTGATTGGAAACAAGATCGGCAAGGGCAAGGCCATCGCCTTGTTCACCGTCTACTTAGGCTGGCTGGGCTTTATCTTGTACCGCGCGGTCGAGGTGAGCAGCGCCACCGACGTGGCGAGCTTCGTAAATAGCGGCCTGGCCTTGGTTACGGGCTAGTGCCCCTGTAAGCTTCTGGGCTTTTGCCCCGTTCTGAAATCATGCGGCCATGTGCGCCGCAAAATCCGTCCCCTCGCATTCCCCGGAGTCCTCGTGGAGCTCAAGCAGAAAGGTACCAGCGCACAACTCGGCGCGTTCAAGCAGCTCAAGGTGAGCTTAGTCTGGACCAGTGCCGTTGACCTGGACCTGATGGCCTTCTACAAGACGCGCGATGGCCGAACTGGCGGGGTTTACTCCGACAACTACAACGGCGGTACCCTTGGGGAGCTCAATGCTTTCCCCTTTATGGAGCTGAGCGGCGACGAAGGCGTTGGCGCACAGGGCGGTGACAACCGCGAAGAGCTGCGCATCACCCAGTTGGACGACATCGAAGAGCTGTTCATCTGCGCGCTGAACTTCACCGATGCCCAGGGCAGCGCCAACAAGGTGTTTAGCGACTACGACGCACGCGTCGAAGTGGTCACCGACAAGGGCGAGAGCCACACCATCAACCTGGACTCTTCCAAGGTCGGCTCCGTCGCCATCCTGGCCAAGTTCCAGGCCAGTTTCATGGGCGCGCAGCTCGTCAATGACTCCATGGTGATGGATCTGGCGACCTTCAGGGACACCATTCCCGGCGCCAAGGACCTGAAGGTCCAATCCAAGGTCACCCTTGCGCAGAAAGGCGACTCCTTCGCCATCAAGCCCAAAGTGGTCAAGGGCCAGAGCGATGAGATGCTCATCAACCTGAACTGGAATCAGGGAAACACCGAAAAGAAAGGCTTCTTTGCCAATCTCTTTGGTGGAGACGACACCATCGACCTGGACCTTGGCGTCTACTTCGAGACCAAAATCTTGGACCCGCGCACAAACGAGCCTGTACGGGCCTGCGTGCAGCCACTCAACTCGGGACTTCTCAAGCAGGGCCGCCTGGAAGAGCTGCCCTGGATCTATCACATGGGCGACGACCGAACCGGCGCCGTGAGCACCGGTGAGACCGTCAAGGTGAACCTGGCCGAGCGCCAGAACCTACGTCGCATCATGATCTTCACCTACATCTACGAGGGCGCTGCAAACTGGGCGAACACCGACGGTGTGGTCTCGGTCAAGGCACCTGGTTGTCCCGAGCTCATCGTGGAGCTTGGCACCAGCAACGACAAGCGCACCTTCGCCTCCATCTGCTGGATCGACTTCCAGGATGATGGCAGCATCAAGGTGACCAAGACCTGCACCTACCACGAGGACCACGTCGACTGCGACCGCAGCTACGGCTGGGGGCTGAAGTGGACCGCCGGCTCTAAGGACTAGGCCGGTGCGGGCCCAGCTTGAAGGCTTGCGCTTCTCTTACGAGAAGGAACTGCTCGAGCAGGTCAAGCGCTCCCTGGGCCCTGAACGGGTCAAGAAGCGAGAGGCGGTGCGCCGGGAGCAATTCCACGCCCGCAAGCGCTCCCTCCTGGGCGATGCCGTGCGCATCACCGAGGACCTGCTGCCCGATGTCCACAAACGCTACATGGAGTGCCTCGCGCTGCTCGGCGGCAGCCTGAAAGGCGACCTGTACGTCCAACAAAGCCCGGAGTACAACGCCTCCGTCTTTGCGATGGGCGACCGCTTCGACATCATGGTGCACAGCTCCCTGCTCCGGGACTTCACCCTGGATGAGCTCACCTTCGTGATGGGCCATGAGCTGGGCCACGTGCTCTTCGACCACTCCAGCTTCTCGATCCAGGAGGTCTTCCGCGAAGAGAATGGGGTCGATGCGAGCACTGCCCAGTCCATGCTGGCTTGGTCGCGCGCCAGAGAGGTCAGCGCCGACCGCATCGGGCTTGTGTGTTGCGGT
The DNA here is from genome assembly GCA_047621545.1 of Cognaticolwellia sp. GTDB lineage: Bacteria > Myxococcota_A > UBA796 > UBA796 > CAJQPC01 > CAJQPC01. The sequence continues at coordinate 4,787 of JBLHMA010000363.1, forward strand.
ACCCTATCCGGGGCTACCTCGGCCCTGTTCAAGACCAGCTCAGGCATCCCGGGCATTGATCAGACCCGTATCTTGAACAGCCTACGCTCCCAGTACGATGAACTGGTGGCCCACATCGACGACGAGGGCGAGGGGCATGAGTGGGTGCGCACCCATCCCATGGTGCCCATCCGCTTCAAGGCCATTGAGCTGGGTGCGCTGGACCTGGTCATGCTGCGCAAAAACCCGTCCATGTTCTCCGCGCGCGGATTCAGAGGCATCGACAAGCAGATCGCCAACATCCTGCGCAAGCTCGATGAACGCAGTGGTCCAGGCATAGGGAGCAGCCGTCCCCTCGCCCATCCCAATCAACAGGCAGCCGCTCTGATTGGCTTGGTCTATGTGGCCCTCTGCGACGGCAAGCTCAGCGCGACCGAGCGCACCGTGCTCACCGACGTACACATGAAGCTGAGCTGCAGCTTCCCCCTCTCGGACATCCTGGACTCGGCGGTCAAGAACCGCCTGGACTTTGTCTCAGGGGCGCCCGGAGAGCTCAAGCGGCGCGTCGACAAGCTGCACCCCGATGACGTGGAGCTTGTGGTTCGGCTGGCGGTCGCCATGTGCATGCAGTGCAGCCGCAAGGTCGATGGCGCTGAGAAGGTGGCCCTACAGACCTTGAGTCACTCTCTGAAGTACACCGGCTTAGACGCCATCATCAAAGAGTATCGGGCCAACCCACCTGGACGCATCCAACGGGTCTTTCGGCACTGAATCAGGCAGCCAGGGACGCTTGGCCTCGTCTGAGCCACAGGGCGACAGGCAGTGAGACCAGCGCGGTACTCAAGACCCAGGCGAGAGCTGCGCCTGGCCCGGCTCCCAACTCGGGCATCAGCCAGGCCGCCAGAAGTGAGAAGGCTGAGACAGCACAGGAGCCCAGCATCATCGGGCCAACCGCACCGCTTGGGACCGCCGCCCCTTGGGAGAGCCAGAGTCCCGCCATCGTGGTCATGAATATGGAGGGAAACACAGCGGCCATGCCCGCTACCAAGGAGCCGACACCCTGCTCCGGAGCGCCGCGAGCGATGAGTACACTGGTGCCAATGGCAGCGGCTGCGAGCAGGCCTCTGGCCAAGATCACGGGCACGCTGACTCTTCGTTTGCCCTTTGGAGCAGG